>CAYNHK010000020.1:0-32693 GCA_964396875.1 uncultured Acidobacteriota bacterium
TGGACCTCGGCCCACTCGAGGAAGGCGCCTTTCGCGATCAACTCGCGCATGGCCACAGGGTCCACGAAGAAGTACTCGCGGCCGTTTTCCTCCCCTTTGCGGGGCGCCCGCGTGGTGTGGGAAATCGAGAAGAGAAGGTCCGGCACCTCCGCGAAAACGCGCTTCAGGACCGTCGACTTCCCGCCGCCCGACGGGGCCGCGATGATGATCAGAAGGGGCTCGCTCATACCGCGGGATCCGCACGGAACTGGAGATCATGGAGACGCGCGTAGATCCCGTTGCGCGCAAGCAGTTCGTCGTGGGTGCCCTCTTCCCTGATCTCCCCCTTTTCGAGCACGAGAATCCGATCGGCGCGCCGAACCGTGGCGAGACGATGAGCAACAACCAGTGTGGTGCGGCCCTTCATCAGGTTGAAGAGCGCCTGCTGGACCAGACTCTCGGACTCGGTGTCGAGGGCCGACGTCGCCTCGTCGAGAATCAGGATCGGCGGGTCCTTCAAAATCGCGCGGGCGATGGCGATCCGCTGTTTCTGGCCACCCGAGAGACGGGAACCCTTCTCGCCGATCATCGTGTCGTACCGGCGAGGCAGATCGAGGATGAAGTCGTGCGCGAACGCGGCGCGCGCCGCGCTTTCCACCTGCGAGCCCTCGACGCCGGAAACGCCGTACGCGATATTCGCCCGCACCGTGTCGTTGAAGAGGATGGTCTCCTGCTTCACGAGGCCGATCTGGCTGCGCAGACTGGCGATCGTGACATCGCGGATGTCCACGCCGTCCACGGTGATCGAGCCTCCGGTCACGTTGTAGAAGCGCGGCAGAAGGTTCAGCAGCGACGTCTTGCCCGAACCACTCATGCCCACGATGGCCACGATCTCGCCGCGCCTCGCCTTGAGCGACGCCCCCGCGAGCACCGGACCCGAAGCCTTGTCGTACTGAAACGAAACGTTGCGGTACTCCACCACGTCCTTGAAGGGCGCGAGGACCGTCGCCTCGGGCGAGTCCTGGATCTCGAAATGCGTGTCGAGGAGAGCGAAGGCCCGTTCCCCCGCGGCCAGGGCGCCCTGGATCGCCGCGTTCACTTTGGAGAGCCGCTTGATCGGCGTGTAGAGGGCGAAGAGGCCGGCGAGGAAGGAGGAGAACGAGCCGGGAGTCATGTGGCCCTCCTGGATCGCCCACTTGCCGTAACCGAGGACGAAGACGATCGACACGCCACCCACGGCTTCCATGAGGGGGGGCAGGAACGCGGTGGTGCGGGTCATCCTTAGAGTCACGCCCTGGAGACGCTCGAGCGCCTTTTCGAAGCGCGCCTTCTCGAACGCTTCCATCCCGAACGCTTTCACCACCCGGAATCCGGAAAAGGTCTCCTGCAGGATGTTCGCGATGTCCTTCCACCTTCGCATCGAACTCTCGTTCGACGACCGAAGGCGGCGGCCGAAGCGGATGAGCGGGGCGAACGCGAGCGGCATCAACACCAGCGCGATCAGCGCGAGACGCCAGTCCAGATAGAAAAGAAGGATCACCAGACCGATGACGGTGAGCCCCTCCTTCAGGAGATCGCCCGCGATCTCGCCCAGCGCGGTCTGAATGCGCTCGACGTCGGTGGTGAGATGACTCATCAGGCCGCCGGTCGTGCGTTTCGCGAAGAAATCGAAGGACTGATCGAGGATGTGCCCGTAGACGGCGCGCCGGAGGTCATAGACCGCCTTTTGTCCCGCCTCGGAGAGGAGGGTGGTCGAAAAGTACGCGCCAATGCCCTTGAGGATGTACAGGGTCACGATGGCCATTCCCACCTCGCCGAAGCGGACGGTGCGAATGAGCACGTCATCGAAGATCGGCTTGATCTGGTACACGAGAGCGGCGTTCGACAGGCCGTAGAGAATCGTGGCCAGCCAACCCGCGAAAATCAGGCCCCGATGCGGCCGCGCGTAGGTGAGGAGGCGGCTCGCCAGCTCCCACGATGTGGCTTTGGGTCCCGGGACCGCGGCCGAAGGCCCCGAAGCTGCGTCTAAGGAAGAGCGCTCGCCGGAGGCTCCGCCGCTGGAGGACGACCCTCCCGGGGACACGCTCAGGGGTGCTTGAGAAGGGACTTCAGTCAATGCGATGGAGCCGAGACCTTAAGAGTCTAGTTGGTGGGATGGTTTTTCCTGCTACGATCTTTTCCCGGATGAAACTCACTCGACTCGGGATGTTGGCGATGGCGCTCGCCCTCCCCGCCTGCTACGACTTTCACATCGTCGGCCCGGAAGATCCGCCCCCGGTCAAGGTCCCCGGCACCGTCCCGGTAACGATCGTTTATCAGCGGCCGGTCGCGTGCGTGAACACCGGGTCCCCGTGCGACGGACCGGTCACATTCCACGCGAGCTGGATGAAGCTCGGAACGAGCCTCACCCTCACCCAGACCACCGAACACGCGTGGACGGCCCTCGTTCCCGATGTTCCGGTCAACTACCCGGGCCGCGATCCGTATCGCGTTTACGCGGTCGATCCGTTCCTGATCGATTCTCCGACTCGCGGGGTCTCGGCTGATCGTCTGACCATCGGCGGGCAGAGGGTGGTCCAATTCGAAAACGCGGGCGGCACCCGCGAACAGGGCCTCATCTACATCGACGCCAGCGGCTACGGCCGCTCGCCGCAGTAGCAGAACTTCAGCGAGGCCTCCTCAGTATCGCGAGCGCGCGAGCGGCGCTCGCCGCCACCTGCTGATCCCTGTCCTTCGTGAGTGGCTCGATTGCAGCCGTGGCGTCCACGACCCCCGCGGTGGAAAGCGCATCGCACAAGCCGGCGCGAATCTTCGGGTCAGGCTCCCGCAGATAGTCGAGGGCTTCGGGAAGGGCGCGGGCGCCGAGTTCCTCGACATAGCCGCGAGACTGACGGGCGCGATCCCGCGATCCCGCGAGGCCGAGAATTACCGTATCGATAAAGGCCCGGTCGCCGAAAAGAAAGATCGCGAAGGCGTACGCCGCGCGCAGTTCGTCGTTCCTTTCCCGCTGAAAGTCGCGCTTGAACCGGCCCTCGTTGCCCTTGTCACCGAGCCGGGCGAGAGCCTCGAGGCTGGCACGCCGGCGCCGCGGATCGGCCTCGAAGGCGAGCCTCTGGAAGAGAGACCTGTCCCGGGGCAGCGCGAGCTGGGCGAGCGAGTCGAGGGCGAGAAGGCCCTCCTCGGAATCGGGAGACCTCTCGAAATGCGCGCGCAGATCCGCGGCCGCGTCCCCTACCTTCAGCCGCCCGAGGCCCGAGATGGCCCGCCGACGCACGTTGGCGGACGGGTCCTTGACGAGGCGTGCAAGAGCCTCGCCATCCGCTGAGGTTCCAACTTTCACGATCGCGGTCACCGCGGCGGCGCGGACGTCGGGCACGGCATCTCCCAGGGCGGCGACAAGATCCACCGCGACCTCAGTTCCGCCGAGGATGCCGATGGCTTCGGCCGCGGACTCGCGAACGCTCATGTCGGAGTCTTTGAGCAGTGCGGCGAGCGAGCGGTAGACCTCGAAATCGACGGCCGCTTTGAGCAGGGGCTCCGGCTTGTCGCGGCCATCGGAGAAGATCGAGAGGAACTTCGACGACCGCGGACGGTCGCGGTGAGTGTAGATCTCCACGACGCCTTCGATCGACTCCAGGCGGACCCGCGCCTGGCCATCGCCCATGAAAACAACCATCGAAGGCACACCCGCCAGATCACGAAGCGAGGCGATGGCCCTTAAAACCGCGAGGCGAACATCGATGTCCGGATCCCGAACCAAGGCGGCAAGTCGCGGCAGCGCATCGGGGGCTTTCGATCGGCCGAGATCCGTGGCGGCCTTGCGCCGGACGCTGGCGTTGGCGCTGCGCAGGCCGTCTTCGGGCGCCGTGGCGGAATCCTGCGCCGAAACGCCGGCCCGCGCGTCCAAAGCAGGGATGCCAAGGAGGAAGATCGACAGAGCGACCCGTGTTTTCTTCATGGCCCGCAGGATAGCGAAGGTATGACGCCGCACCGACATCCGCAAGAACAAGGACGTGTAGGAGAATGTCCGGCATGTTGAGATTCGCCGTCGGGCTTTACGCCCTAGCTGTGCTGGCGGCTCCCGCCAGCGTCGCAAATGCCGCGGTCTCGGGCGAAGCGCCCGCAACCCTCGCCCGCGTCCCGTCCGATGTCGCCATCTTCCCTCTCGATCAACTGAAGCCAGGCATGAAGGGCATCGGCCGTACCGTCTTCGCCAACCAGAAACTCGAGACCTTCGAGGTCGAGATCATCGGCGCGCTCGAGAACTCCGCTCCCAAGCAGACCATGGTGATGGCTCGGCTCAAGGGCGGCCCCCTCGCGCAGACCGGGGTCATCGCGGGAATGAGCGGATCGCCGGTTTACATCGACGGCAAGCTGCTCGGCGCCGTGGCGTTCGGCTTCGGCTTCTCGAAGGAAGCGATCGCGGGTATCACGCCCTACGTCGAGATGACGGGCTTCTCGCGCCTCGACGACATCATGTTGCGCGCCTCCACGTCGCCTTTGGAGTCCGCGATCCGCCCGGTCCCGCTGCGCATGTCGGAGTTGCCCTGGCCCCTCGATCCCAACTCCCTCGTGACGAAGTTCACGAACGCGCTCGAGCGGGTGGGAACGGGCGCGAGATCTCCCGGTGTCGCGGGCATGTCGGCCCTGCCGATCCCCCTTTCGGTCTCGGGACTTACGGGCTCGGCTTTCGATGTGGCGAAGGGACTCTTCTCCAAGATGGGCTTCACTCCGCTGCAGGTTCCGGCGAAGGGCAAGGCCCCCGGTCCGCTGCCTGCGCTTGAAGCGGGCGGCCCCGTGGCGGTTTCCCTGATCCAGGGCGATTTCGATTTCTCCGCCACGGGCACGGTGACCCACATCGACGGCGAGGCGGTCTACGCCTTCGGCCATCCATTCTTCGGCATCGGCCCCATCGACTTCCCCATGCGCCAGGCCTGGGTCTATGACGTGTTCCCGAGCCTGAACCAGTCTTTCAAGATCTCGAGCGCCCACGAAACGATCGGACGCTTCCAGCAGGATCGCGCGACCGGCATCTCGGGAAAGCTCGGTCCCGGCCCGCGGATGATTCCCGTGAAAGTCTCGCTGCAGAACCGGCCCGGCATGAAGCAGGACTATTCGTTTTCGGTGGTCCAGGACGATCTCTTCACGCCGCTCACCGTTTATGCGAGCGTTCTCTCGGTACTTCAGGGTCAGGAGCGGGTCGCCGGCCCCTCGACCGTGACCCTCGACGCCACGGTCAATTTCACGAGCATTCCGGCCATGCGCCTGCAGGACCAGTTCGCCGAAGGGCAGCCGGGGGCGATGGCCGCCGGTCTCGTCGGCGCCGCGATCTCGTTCGTGATGAACAACGAATTCCGCCGGGTGAGCCTGGAGTCGGTCACCGTCAACCTGACCGCGAAGGAAGCGCAGGAAACCGCCGCCATCGACCGCGCGTGGCTCGAACGTGACGGCCCCGTGCGTCCGGGAGCCTCGATTCCGCTCAAGATCGCCCTGCGTACGTTCCGAGGCGAAGAGATCGTCGTGTCGACGCCCATCGAGGTTCCAATCGGCGCGGCCCCGGGCCGCTATGTCGTCCTCGTCTCCGACGGCCAGGGACTCTCAATGGCCGAACAGCGCGAGATGCGGCAGGCGTTCGTGCCGAAGAGTCTCGACCAGATCGTGCGCGCCGTGAACAACATCCGAAGGAGCACGCAGATCTACGTCCGGCTCCAGCGTTTCGAAGAAGGCGCCGCGGTTTCCGGAACCCTGCTCCCCGGCCTTCCGCCCTCGATGATGCAGGTCCTCGGCGGCAGCGAAGGCGGCGAGCCGGTGGTTCGAACGCAGACCACGGTGGTGTGGGACGGCGAACTTCCGGTCGATTACTCCGTAAAGGGCTCGCGTTTCCTGGCCCTTCAGATTGAGCGTTGATTTCAAGGGTTTCATGTCCAGAAGATTTGTCGCGTCTCTCACTCTGGCCCTCACGGCCGCCACGACCTTCGCGGTCCAGCCCCAGTTCCTCCGCATCTCCACGATGCGGGACTTCATGGAGGGAGAGATCGAAGGCCTCTCGGTGGATTCGGCGGGCCGACTCACCCTCGCCCCCGCGGCGGTCAGCGGGCCCGATCTCGGCGCTTCCGCGGTGTGGGCGATCGTCGCCGACCCCCAGGGCGTCCTGTACGCGGGCACCGGGAATAGTGGAAAGATCCTGAAAATCGAGGGACGAACCACCCAGACCTTCCACGATGTCACCGAGGCCGAGGTCCAGGCCCTCGCCTTCGGACCGGATGGGCGTCTCTTCGCGGCTTCGAATCCCGAAGGCCGGGTCTACGCGATCGACAAGGCCGGCAAGAGCACCGTCTTCTTCGATCCGGAAGAGCGCTACATCTGGGCGATCGCCTTCGACGCACAGGGCCGGCTCTGGGTCAGCACGGGCGGCGAAGGCAAGATCTATCGGGTTGATGCCAAGGGTGTGGGCACGTCGATCCTGACCAGCCAGGACGCGCATGTCACGTCGCTTTCGGTCGGACCGAACGGGTCGATGTTCGCGGGCAGTTCTCCATCCGGCCTCGTCTATTCGATCGACTCGAAAGACAACGTCCGCGTCCTCTACGATTCCAACTACCGTGAGGTGAAAGCACTTCTTCCGCTGCCGAACGGGTCCGTCTACATTGCCCTCGTGGACGGTCGCTCGGAGATCCCCCTGCCGCGGCCGACCCCCTCGCCTTCGCCGGGCGCCTCCCCCCAGCCCGATAGCGTCACCGCCTCGACGTCCATCGAGGTCTTCGCCTTCCCTACCGCCCCGGGACGCCCGCCGGACTCGGGGCGCACAGGCTCCGGCCCCGCGCGGGGAGCGATCTTCCTGGTGAGCGCCCTCGGCGATGCCGATCAGTTGTGGAGCGGCGACGAGTCGCCCTTCTTCCTCTTCAAGCGCAACGACGCGATTCTCTTTGGAACCGGCTCCAAGGGCCGGGTGTACGAGGTCCGCGACGACCGCACCTACACCCTCGTGCGAACGATGCCTCAGGAGCAACTCACCGCCGCGGTGCCGGCGCCCTCGGGCGAGATGGTGATCGCCTCGTCCAATCCGGGGAAGCTCCAGTACCTCTCGACGAAGTCCGAGAGCAAGGGAGTCTTCACTTCGGCCGCACGCGACTTCGACAACGTGGCCCAGGTCGGCGCGCTCGAAACCAGCACCGCTTCGGGCGCGATCTCCTACGAGATCCGGACCGGAAACTCCACCGTGCCCGACACGACGTGGAGCAACTGGGAGCCGGTGACCGCGGGTCAGGCCCCGCCCCGCTCACCCCAGGCCCGCTTCGCCCAGATCCGCGCCACCCTCACGGACACTGCGGCGAAACCCTCGCTTTCGTGGCTGCAACTCGCCTACGTCCAGCGCAATATCCGGCCGCTCATCCGCGAACTCACTCTCTATCCCGCGGGAGACGCTTTCCAACGCAGCGGCGGTTCCTCGGCCTCGGGTGAACCCGAGATCGCGGGGCTCGAGACCGGGTCGCCCGAGATCAAGCCGCCCACCGCACTTGGCGGGCGGTCCACCGATTCGGCGAACCTCGGCCGGAAAGTGTTCTTCAAGGCGCTGCGCACGATCACCTGGCGAGCCGAAGACGCAAACGGCGACAAGCTCAAGTACGACGTGCTCTACCGGCCTGAGGACGCGACCGCGTTCACGCGGCTGCGCGAAGGCATCACGGATCCGATCTTCACCTGGGACACTGCGACCGTGCCGTCGGGCCGCTACGTGTTCCGCGTCGTCGCCCGGGATCAGGTTTCGAACCCGGAAGGCCGGGGCCTCTCGTACGAGAAGGACACGGAAGCCTTCGACGTCGACAACGATCCGCCGACCATCACCGCGGCGATCAACGCCGGCCTCGTCAAAGTGACGGTGGCGGACACCATCAACGCCATCCGCAAGGCGGAGTGGGCGAAGGAAGCCGGCTCGTGGACCGACATGACTCCGGTCGATGGCGTCGCCGACTCGCGCCAGGAAACGTTCGAGTTCCGCCTCGACGGCGCCCCATCCGCAGTGGTCATCCGCGCCACCGACGCATTTGGAAACGTAGCCCTCACCCGCGTCCCGGTAGCAAGAAGGTAGCGACTACCAGGGGAAACGACCGCGTCTCCGGCGCGATGCCGATCGAAGACCCAACCCTGCCCGGAGATACTCACGTCACCCCGGCGAAAGCCGGGGCCTAGTGCGAAAATCCGTTTCCGACGCGAAGTTACGGTTTCATCACGAAAACGTCGCGCCGTAGCTGTAATAATCCGGCATGGTCTCCATCATCGTCGTGAGCGCCGTGCTGATCGTGGGGTTCTTCGTCGTCACCCGGCTAATGAGCGGGGAAAACCGGGAGAACCGTCGGCCGCAGCAGGACTCAGCGGGAAGCGGCTACGCTTCGACCGATGGCGGTTACTCGGACACCGGCGCCCACGACAAATCGCATGACACCATCGACGACGGGGGCTCCACCGACAGCGGTGGCAGCGACAGCGGCGGAGGCGATAGCGGAGGCGGAGGAGACGGCGGAGGCGGCGGAGACTAGCCTCAACTAAGTCTCTTTTGTGTCACAGTTTGGGGGGGCCCCCCACTGCCGCCCCGCGCCTGCGATAATTGGGGGCTCGAATCGTGGCTTCCCCACGGTCGTTGAAGACTGGCGACTCCCAACATGCCTCCAATACATCAACCGATTGCCATCGTGGGCCTTGGCGCCCTCTTCCCCGGTTCCACCGACGCCTTTGGAATGTGGCGCGACATCGTCGCGGGCAAGGATCAGCTCACCGAGATCCCGAAGGCCCATTGGCTGATCGACGACTACTACGATGCCGACCCGAAGGCCCCGGACAAGACCTACGCGAAGCGCGGCGGCTTCATCCCCGAGGTCGCGTTCGACCCGCTCGAACACGGCATGCCGCCAAACGTCATCCCGGCCACCGACACCTCCCAGCTCCTCGGCCTCATCGTCGCCAAACAGCTTCTCGAAGACGCCACTCAGGGCCAGTTCCCCGACGCGCTGCGCGAACGCACCAGCGTCATCATCGGCATCACCTCCGCCCAGGAACTCCTGGTCGAAATGGGGTCCCGCCTTCAGCGCCCCATCTGGGTCCGCGCCCTTCGCGAACACGGCCTGCCCGAAGACGAGGTCCAGAAGGTCTGCGACCGGATCGCGGGCTCGTACACGCCGTGGCAGGAGAACACTTTCCCGGGCCTTCTCGGGAACGTGGTCGCCGGACGCATCGCGAATCGCCTGAATCTCGGCGGCACCAACTGCGTCGTTGATGCGGCCTGCGCCTCCGCCTTCGGCGCGCTTGCCATGGGGGTGCAGGAACTCCACCTCGGCAGTTCCGATCTCGTGATCACGGGCGGCGTCGAGACGTTCAACGACATCTTCATGTTCATGTGTTTCTCGAAGACGACCGCGTTGTCGTTTTCGGGCGACTGCCGTCCCTTCGACGCGAAGTCCGACGGCACCATGCTCGGGGAAGGCATCGGCCTCATCGGCCTGCGGCGTCTCGAAGACGCGGAACGCGACGGCAATCCGATCTACGCCGTCCTGACCAGCGTCGGTTCGTCGTCGGACGGCCGCGCGAAGAGCATCTACGCCCCCGTGAGCGCCGGTCAGGCGAAAGCCCTCCGCCGTGCCTATGAAGGCGCCGGCTACGGTCCGGACACCGTCGAACTCGTCGAAGCCCACGGCACCGGCACCAAGGCCGGCGACGCCGCGGAGTTCGGCGGCCTCAACACCGTCTTCGGCGAAACCACGCGCACCGACAAGCAGTGGTGCGCCCTCGGTTCGATCAAGTCGCAGATCGGCCACACCAAGGCGTCCGCGGGCGCCGCGGGACTCATGAAGGCGACTCTCGCCCTCCACAACAAGGTTCTGCCGCCGACGATCAAGGTGGACACACCCAATCCCGCCCTCAAGATCGAAGAGACGCCCTTCTACCTCAACACCGAAGCGAAGCCCTGGATCCGCGACAACACGCATCCGCGGCGCGCCTCGGTCAGCTCGTTTGGTTTTGGCGGCAGCAACTTCCACATCACGCTCGAGGAGTACCAGGGTTCGGCAAAGCGAGCGCTCCGCATGCGCTCGGTCGGCGCGGAACTGGTGGCCCTTTCCGCGAAGGACCCCGCGGCGCTGGTTGGCGTGATTGACGCGGTGCTCGCCGACCTTCAGGCCGGCGCTTCGCTCAGCGGAGTCGCGCGGGACGCGGCAGCGCGTTTCGATGTCACCGCCGACTGCCGCCTCGCGGTGGTCGCGACCTCGTTGGCCGAACTCGAGAAGCAGCTCGGTCTCGCGAAGCCGAAGGTCGATGGGCCCGCGTTCTCACTCCCCGGCGGCCCGGTTTACGGCCGCGGCCCGAAGGCGGAAGGTTCCATTGCCTTCCTCTTCCCCGGTCAGGGATCGCAGTCGGTCGGCATGGGGCGTGAACTCGCGATGGCGTTCGACGCCGCGCGCCAGGCCTGGGACGATCATGCCGGCCTCGAGTTCGGCGAGGGTGTCGAACGTTCCACCATCCATCGGATGGTCTTTCCGCCCTCTGTCTTCACCGACGAAGCTCGGACCGCTCAAACCGCGCGACTCACCGCGACGGAATGGGCGCAGCCGGCGCTTGGCCTCGCGAGTCTCGCGACGCTTCGCCTCCTTCGTCACCTCGGCGTCGACGGCGATATGTTCGGTGGGCACAGCTTCGGCGAAGTCACGGCCCTGCACGCCGCAGGCGCGATCGATTCGAAGTCGATGCTCGAGACCGCGCGGAAACGCGGCGAACTCATGCGCGATGCCGCCACCACGTCGGGCGCCATGTGGGCGATCTCGCTCGGCAAGCAAACGGTGGAAACGCTGGAGACGCTGCTCAAGTCGCCGGTCGTCATCGCTAACCGGAACTCGAAGAGACAGGTGGTCATCGCCGGTCCCACCGAGGCGGTCGATGCCGCGGCGGCCGAACTGAAGACCCAGGGCTTCAAGGGCACCCGCCTGTCCGTCGCCACCGCGTTCCATTCGAGCGTGGTCGCCGGTTCGGTCGATCCCTTCGCGTCGTTCCTGAAAAGCCAGCCGATCTCGGTTCCCGGCAAACCTGTGTATGCGAACTCCACCGCCCAGCGCTACACCGGCGGCGAAGACGGCATCCGCGCGACCCTCGCTTCGCAGATCGCGTCGTCCGTGCGTTTCTCGGAAGAGATCGAGACGATGTACGTGGACGGCGTGCGCACGTTCATTGAAGTGGGACCGGGCGCGGTTCTCACCGGCCTCGTGAAAGACACCCTCGGCGACGCTCCTCATCTGGCGATCGCCACCGACCGCAAGGGCGCTTCGGGGGCTGCGTCGTTCCTGCAGGCGATCGCGACGCTGGTGGCCGGGGGTTTCGCGGTCGATCTGGCGAAGCTCTTCGAAGGCACGCGCGTCGAACCCCGCAAGGAAGCTCCGAAGGCGCACGCCATCATGCTTTCGGGCGCCAACTACGCAAAGCCCTATCCGCCGAAGGAGGGTTCGGCCGGCCTGCCGAAGCCCAATCCGAAGCGCATCGAAGCGCCGGCGCCTGCACCCCTCGCCTCCGCCAGCGCGGCGACCGTCCGTCCCACCGAAGAGGAATCCCCCGCATTGAATTCGAACGCAAACGTTCAGGATCCCGAGTGGCTGCGCACCTTCGCTGAAGTCCAGCGGCAGACTGCCGAAGCACACTCCGCGTACCAGCGCACGATGGCGGAGTCGCACATGGCCTTCCTCCGCACGTCGGAGGCCGCGATCGCGAGCATCAGCGGACAGCCGGTTCCCGCCGCGTACTCGCCCGCCGCGTTCACGGCCGCGCCCGCGTTCGTACCCGCACCTCTTTCGATGCCGGCACACGTTCCGCCAACCGTTCAGTCGATCCCCGCCCCCGCGCCGATAGCCCCGATCGCACCGACGGCCGCGAAGCCTGCGGCTCCCGTTGCCACGGCTCCTGCCCCCGCGCCCGTGCCAACGCCCGCCGCAGGTCCGTCGATTTCCGAAGCCCTGCTCGCGGTCGTCGCGGACAAGACCGGTTATCCCAAAGACATGATCGGCCTCGACATGGAAATCGAGTCCGACCTCGGCATCGACTCCATCAAGCGCGTCGAAATCCTCTCCGCTGTCCAGGAACGCGTCCCGTCCCTGCCCGCGATCCCGGCCGCCGAACTCGGTGCGATGCGGACGCTGCGGAACATCCTCGACCGCTTCGGCGCGACCGTCGACGTTTCCGCACCCTCGCCCACCGCGGCCTCGGCCCCGGCCGCAACCGTGACCGCCACTGCAGCCGCCCCCGCCGCCAGCGGCGACTCCATCACGAGCGCCCTGCTCGCGGTGGTTGCGGACAAGACCGGCTACCCCAAGGACATGATCGGTCTCGACATGGAAATCGAGTCCGACCTCGGCATCGATTCCATCAAGCGCGTAGAAATCCTCTCCGCGGTGCAGGAACTCGTCCCCTCGCTCCCGAGCATTCCCGCCGCGGAACTTGGCGCCATGCGCACGTTGCGCAACATCCTCGATCGCTTCGGCGCGAGCACCGAAATCACCGTCACGGCTCCCGCAGCCGCCGTTCAGGCGCAGGCAGCAGCGCCAGTCTCCTCCTCCGCCTCCATTCAGGACGTCCTCCTTGGCGTTGTCGCCGACAAGACCGGCTACCCGAAGGAAATGATCGGCCTCGACATGGAGATCGAATCCGATCTCGGCATCGACTCCATCAAGCGCGTGGAAATCCTCTCCGCGGTTTCGGAGCAGGTTCCTTCGCTTCCGAGCATTCCCGCGGCTGAACTCGGCGCGCTGCGCACACTGCGCCAGGTCCTCGAGCGGTTGGGCGGAAGTGCTGCCGAAGCGCCTTCGGCCGCCCCCGTGGCCCCGTCCGTCGCTCCGACCGTGGCCGCCGCACCCACCACCGAATCGGCGCCCGTGATCGTCAGGCCAGGTTCGGCCCCGACGAAACTCGGACGCTTTGTCGCCGTGCGACAAGCCGCCCCCCGGCCCGGCTTCTCTCCCCGCGGACTCTTCAGCGGCTCGGTGATGATCGTGCGCGACAAGGGCGGCGTCGCCGAACGTGTGGCCGCGATCCTCGAAGACCGGGGCGTCGATGCCAAGATTGTGGACTCCGTCGCCGCCGCATCCGACGTACACGCGGCGCGTGTAATCGACATGGCCGGCCTCTCCGACTGCGCCAGCGTCGAGGACGCCGTCCGCATCCAGAAAGAGGCTTTCCAGGCGGCGCGCGGTGTCGCGGTCTCCGCAGGGACTCCTCGTCTCTTCATCGCCGTCGCCGATCTGTCGGGTTCGTCCTCGCACTCCTACTGGCTCGGCGGCATCGCCGGGCTCATCCGCACGATGGCGCTCGAACTCCCCGAAGTCACGAGCCGTTTCATCTCGATCGCACGGGGCCGCGTGGACGCCGATCGCGTGGCGGAGTCGGTGGCCGCGGAGATCCTCGAAGGCGGGACAGACCTCGATGTCTCGATCGACGCCTCAGGAAATCGAACGTCGCTCCGCTTCGAGGATGGTCCGCAGAGCGCACCCGGCGCGACCACCGCAAAGCTCGATGAGGGTTCGGTCCTGATCGTTTCCGGCGGGGCGCGGGGCGTCACCGCGTCATGCCTCGAAGCGCTCGCAAAGACCGGAAAGTACCGCTTCGCAATTCTCGGCCGGACCGATTCCGACTTCGCACCCGCCTGGGCCGAAGGCAAGACCACGGAAAGCGAACTGCAGGCGGCGTACATCGCGGCTGAGCGCGCTCTCGGACGGACGCCCACCCCGCCCGAAGCGAAGCAGGCGGCTTCGGCCACCGCGGCCGCGCGGGAGACACGCACGACCCTCGATGCGATTCGCGCCGCCGGTTCGGAAGCTCTCTATCTTCCCTGCGACCTCAAGGACAAGGGTGATGTCGGCATGGCCGTCCACTCCGTCCGCGGGCACTTCAAGCGCATCGACGGCATCGTGCATGCCGCGGGCGTTCTCGCCGACAAGCGGATCGCGGAGAAGACCGACGCGCAGTTCAACTCGGTGTTCGACACCAAGGTCGCGGGCCTCAGCAACCTCCTCGACGCGACGCGCGCCGACGATCTCAAGGTTCTATGTTTCTTCGGGTCGGTGGCGGGACGCGTCGGCAATCCCGGCCAGGCCGACTACGCGATGGCGAACGAGACCCTCGAGTCGGTCGCGCAGTTCGAGGCGAAGCAGCGCAAGAACGCGGCGGTCCGCGTGCTTCACTGGGGCCCGTGGGACGGGGGCATGGTGACGCCTTCGCTTCGCACGGTGTTCCTCGAACGCGGCGTGGCGCTTATCCCCATCGCCGACGGTGCGCGTCTTTTCGTCGAGGCCATCACCGATCCTCAGGCGCCGGTCTCCGTCGTGGTCGGAGGACGCCCGGACACCTCGGTCCTGCTCGGACACGGCTCGGCTCGCAAGGTGATGGGCGACATCGTGATCTCGTCGCGCACCTCCCCACACCTCGCGTCCCACGCAGTCAAAGGTGTTCCCGTGTTCCCGGTCGCCCTCGCCCTCGAGGCCTTCGCAAGGATCGCTCGAAGCACGCGCCCCGACCTCCGTCTTTCCGCGATCAAGGACCTCAAGGTGCTGAAGGGCATCCGCATCGCCGACTTCGAGGGTCGCGGAACCAGGCTCGAGATCTCGTGCGAACAGGTGTCGAACGGTGCGGGCGCGCGTCTCGCGTGCGAACTGCGCTCGCCCGGCGGCCCCGCGCACTATCGCGCGATGGCCGAGATGACCGATCGCTCCTCGCCCCACGCGTCGCCTCAGGAGTTCGAGGCGCCGAAGACGGGCACGCCGTGGGCGACCGACGAGGTCTACGGCCCGGTGTTGTTCCACGGCCCCGACTTCCAGGTCCTCAAAGGTGTGCGCTCGGTAGGACCGCAAGGCGGTTCGGCTCTCGTGGCCTCCACCCGCGACATAGGCTGGATCGGAGGCCCGTTCGCGACGGATCCTGCGGCGATCGACGGCGGCCTGCAGATGGCGATTCTCATGGGCATGCGCGCGGTCGGGAAGACCTCCCTGCCTACGGGCATGGAATCGCTCACCATCCACCTCGACGAACCGGCGAGTGGCCCGCTGCACTGCTCCATCCGGTCGCGTTCGGTGTCCGAACTCAAAACGGTTTCGGACGCCGTCGTACGCACCGAGGACGGCCGCCTGCTCTGCGAACTGCGCGGCATCGAAATGCACATGGTGGACACCGCTCCCAAGTCGTAGTTCGAAACATCCCGAGGCCTGCGCTTGAAACGTTTCGAACCGATCGCGATCGTCGCTCAGTCGTACGCTCTTCCGGGCGCATTCAGCGCGGAGGAGCTGTTCAACCGCGTCCTCGCCGGCCAGGATCTGCTGAGCACCGTCCCCGAACGCCGCTGGCGCGTCGATCCCGAGCAACTCGTCGCGCGCGCCGGCGGCCCCACCCACGACCGCGTCAGCTCCCTTCGCGGCGGCTACGTGCGCGGCTTCGAAGACCGTTTCGATCCCTCGGGCTTCGCGCTTCCCGCGGCCCAGATCCACGGCCTCGACCCTCTGTTCAAGCTCGTCTTCCACACCACCCGCGAAGCCATGCAGGGCGTGAAGGACGCCGATCGTCTTCGCCCGCGCACCGGCCTCGTCCTCGCGAACCTCTCCTTCCCCTCCTCAGGCCTCTCCCACTTCGCTGAGCAGGTATGGAGCGGTGTGGGCCCGGCGGACCGCATTGACGCGCGCAATCGCTTCTCTTCAGGGCTGCCCGCGTTCCTCGCCGCCCGCGCTTTGAATCTCGGCCTCGTCGACAGCGCGTTCGCTTTGGACGCCGCCTGCGCGAGTTCGCTCTACGCGATCAAGCTTGCCTGCGACGCTCTCACCGATGAACGCGCGGATCTCATGCTGGCGGCCGCGGTCTCGCGCGCCGACGATCTCTTCATCCACATGGGCTTCACCGCGCTCAAGGCGCTCTCCCCCTCGGGCCGCAGCCGTCCGTTCCACAAGGACGCGGACGGTCTCGTTCCCGCCGAGGGTGCGGGCTGCGTGGCTCTCAAGCGGTTGACTGACGCGATCCGCGATTCCGACCGGATCCTCGGTGTGATACGCGGCATCGGCCTCTCGAACGACGGGCGAGGCCATGGCCTGCTCGCCCCTTCCGAGGAAGGACAGGTCCGCGCGATGGAGGCGGCCTACGCCGGCGCCGGCCTCGAACCGAACGACATTTCGCTTCTCGAGTGCCACGCCACCGGCACGCGTGTGGGCGACGCGGTCGAGATCCGCAGCACGTCGCGGATCTTCGGTTCCCATCGCGTCCCCGCGGGCTCGCTCAAGGGCAACCTCGGGCATCTCATCACGAGTGCGGGCATGGCCGCGCTCGCCAAGACACTCAGCGGCTTCGATCGCGGCGTGCGTCCACCCTCGGCCCTTGTCGATGCCCCCGTGGACGAACTCGAGGGGTCGAGCCTTCGGCTGCTTCAAGCCCCCGAACCGTGGGACAGCCCCACGCCGCGGCGCGCCGCCCTTTCCGCTTTCGGCTTCGGCGGGAACAACGCGCACATGATCGTGGAAGAGTGGCGCGCGGGATCGGGAGCCTCCACGGCCCCGGCCACGACCGCCACGCCCAGGCCCCCGACCCCAATCGCGGTGATCGGCCTCGGCGTCCGCGCCGGCGAATGCGAGACCACGCGGGAGTTCGCGGCCCGCACTTTGCGGAAGCAGCCGCTCGGTTCGCGAGCCGCCCGAGTCGAACTCGAAGCCACGGGCCTCAAGTTCCCGCCGAAAGATCTCGAGGCGACACTCGCTCAGCAGACACTGCTGCTCGCCGCGGCGCAGGAAGCCCTGGCGTCAAACGCACTCAAGCCGGAGCGCACCGGCGTGTTCGTGGGCATGGGCTGCGATCCCGAGGTCGCCCGCTACGGACTGCGCTGGCGTTCCTTGTTTCTCGAGGAGCCGATCACGACCGAACCCATCGCTCCGCTCGAATCGGCAGGTGTTCTCGGCACGATGCCGAACATCGTCGCGAACCGGCTATCGAGCCAGTGGGACGCCCGTGGTCCCGGCTTCTCGATCTCGGCGGAGGAACTCTCCGGCTACCGCGCCCTCGATATCGCGGAGCGGGCGCTTCGGACGCGAGAGATCGATATCGCGATCGTGGCCGCGGTGGATCTCTCGAGCCAGGCGGTGCATCGCGCGGCGATGCAGATCATCGAAAACACGAACGATCCGCCAACGTCGGACGCGGCCGTGGTCCTGGTCTTGAAGCGCCTCGACGACGCCACCGCGGATCGCGACACCATCCTCGCGACGCTCGAGGACGCCACGGTTGTTCCGCAGCCTCCACAACTTGGTCCGAGCGCCCACGCGGCCGCGGGCCTCATGGATGTGGCACGGGCCATCGTCACCGCGGCAGCCCGGTCTGACGTCTCCCATGCCCAGGCCGCACCTCAGCTTCCCGAAGCCGATGGTTCCCGCTGGGCCCTCGCCAACACCGACAGCATCTTCGGACCGGCTTCGGCCTGCCGTGCGGTCGCCGGGCCGGCTCCCCACTTCATCGATCTCGCCAGCCGCCGAATGGCGATCGAGTACTACAGCGCTCAAACCCGGGACGGTCTGGTGCGCGCGATCGAGCGGCGGGAGATGTCCGTGGACGGTCCGCTGCGCGTCGCCTTCTCATGCGAGATGAGTCATCGAAACGATCTCGCGACCCGCGTGAAGGACGCGATTCATCGCGGCCAGCCGATGCCCTCGGGCGCGCACTTCGGCGAGTCGCGCATCGAAGGCGAGATGGCCTTCGTCTTCACCGGTCCCGCGGGCGCTTCCCGCGGCATGGGCGGGAGCTTGTTCCTCGCCCTGCCTCAACTCGTCGACCGCGTGGCCATGAACTGGACCGGCGTGCGCGGCGATGCCGGCTGGATCTACGAGGAAGGCGACGGCCATCCTTCCGCGGAGGAGAAGCTCTGGGGCGCGGCGTTCATGTCGCAGGCCCACGCGATCTTCACGCGCGAGGTGCTTGGCCTGAAGCCCGAGGCGGCGATCGGTGTTTCTTCAGGCGAAACCAACGCTCTTTACGCGATGGGAGCGTGGCGCAGCATCGACGCGTTGCGCGAGGCGCTCCACAAGGACCGGATGTACAGCCATGTCCTCGCGGGGCGTTTCGACGTCCTCACCGCATGGGGACAGGATGCGGCCTGGGACAACTGGCGCGTTCTGGCTCCGGTGGACAAGATCCGCGAGGCCCTCGCCGATGAGCCCCGCGCTCACCTCACCCTTCTCTACACTCCCGACGACGCGTGCATCGGCGGCTCCCCCACCGCGTGTCTGCGCATCGTCGAGAAGCTCGGCAAGGAACGCTGCCGCAAACTCGGCTACGACCTGGTGATCCACGCTCCCGAGCTGGAGCCCGCTCGCGAGGCCTGGCTGCGCGTGCATTCGCAGCCGACGACACCGCCCGAAGGCGTTCGCTTCTACACCCACGCGACCATCGACTCGTACATCCCGACCATGGAGAGCGCGGCGCAGAATCTCCTCACCCAGGCCCTCATCACCGTCGACTTTCCGGCGCTCATCAACAAGGCCTACGCGGACGGCGTGCGCGTGTTCGTCGAACACGGACCCCGGCAGGGCTGCACACGGTGGATCTCCACGATCCTTCAGGGACGGCCGCACTTCGCGGTGGCCTTAGACGTCGATCCCGCGACCTCACTCCCGACCGCTATCGACGCGGCCACGCGCCTCTTCGCGGCCGGGGTCGACGTGAATCTGCAGCGGCTGATCGATTCCCTGCCCGGAACCACGCCCACCTGGGCGCCGAAGCGACCGCTCACTTTCGAGGCGCACATGAAGCCGATCGTCGCTCTCGCACCCAAAGAGAAACCGAAGAAGAACGCCCCGCTCGACGACGGGCGCATCGTCATGGCCGCGCCTCCGATCCTTCCGCGCATTTCCGGAGGCAATGGCCAGGCGCCTCGCCCGGCGCCCGCAACTTCGATGGACGCGCCTTTGGCCATCATGGCCCCACCACCGGTGCTCTCGATGGGGCGAGTCGAAGCCGCCGCCACGCCGCCCACACCCCCAGGCCAAGTGGACCTCTCGTCATTGCGAGGAGCCAGTCCGTCCGAATCGCGGCCGGGTCCTCTGCCGACCGCCCACATCGGCAATCCGGTCTACGGAGAGTTCCAGCGCGTCCTGGCCGCACATCAGGAGTACGTCACCCTCCAGGCCCAGGTGCACCAGCGCTTCCTGTCGATGCGCACGACGCCCTCACTACCAAGCCAATTGGACCTGCCGTCATTGCGAGGACCCGAAAGCCGACCCACGACCCAGCCCATTGGACCTGTCGTCATTGCGAGGCCCCAGTCCGTTGGTACCGGGCCGAAGCAACCCCTACCGGAGCCCCTACCACCGCCCCCGGCCGCCGCGCCCGTCGCCGCGCCGGTCGTGGCCGAAAAACCCCTTTTCACAAGAGCCGACCTCGAAATCCACGCCTCCGGCCAAATCTCGAAGATCTTCGGCCCGAAGTTCGAAGGCCAGGACCAGTACGCCCTTCAAGTCCGCATGCCCGAGCCCCCCCTGCTCCTCGCGGATCGCGTGATGTCGATCAAGGGCGAACCGCGATCAATGGGCAAGGGCTCGATCATCACCGAGACCGACGTGGGCTCGCAGAGCTTCTACCTTCACGACAACCGGATGCCCGGCGGCATCCTCATCGAGTCCGGCCAGGCCGACCTGATGATGATCTCGTGGCTCGGCGTCGACTTCGAGAACAAAGGCGAGCGCGTCTATCGCCTGCTCGGCTGCGACCTCGCGTACCACGGATCGCTACCGCTCAAGGGCGAGACCGTGCGCTACGACATCCACGTCGACGGCCACGCGAACCAGGGTGCGGTGCGTCTGTTCTTCTTCCACTACGACTCGTGGACGTCGGGTCCCAATGCACCCACGCGGCCGCAATTGAGCGTGCGCAACGGCCAGGCTGGATTCTTCACCTACGAAGAGCTCAAGAACACCGGCGGCGTCCTCTGGAACGCCGCGGATGAGAAGCCCGAGACCTTCGCGGCCCTTCGACTCGACCGGCCGAGAACTCAACCTCGTGAGGCCTATTCGCGCGAGGACGTGATCGCCTTCTCCGAAGGCCGGATCAAAGACGCCTTCGGACACACTCACCTGCGCGCCCTCACCCACACCATGACCGCGCGGATCGCCGCGGGCGACATGCTCCTCATCGATGAGGTCGAGACGATCGACGTCACCGGCGGGCCGTGGGGTCGCGGCTACATGCGCGCCGTCCTCGACCTCCACGAGGACGACTGGTTCTTCAAAGGTCACTTCAAGAACGATCCCTGCATGCCGGGCACCCTGATGTTCGAAGGATGCCTGCAGGCGATGGCGTTCTATCTCACCGCGTGCGGTTTCACCCTCGACAAGGATGCGTGGCGCTTCGAGCCGGTCCCGGAGATGACGTACAAGCTGCGCTGCCGCGGTCAGGCCCTGCCGTCGTCGCGAAAGCTCGTCTACGAGATCTTCGTCGCCGAACTGCACGACGGCCCGGAACCGACGCTGATCGCCGATCTGCTCTGCACGGTGGACGGTGTGAAGGCTTTCCATGCCCAGCGCCTCGGCGTGCGTCTCGCCGCCGACGTCCCCCTCTCGCGGGATCTCCCCATCGAGGCGGAGATGCGAAGCCTCGCCAAAGCGCAGCCCGCGGGCAAGGCGTTCGACGATGTGGCGATCCTCGCCACCGCGATCGGAAAGGCGAGCGACGCCTTCGGCCCGTCGTACGTTCCCTTCGACGGAACGCGCCGGCTCTCTCGCCTGCCCTCGCCGCCGTACAAGTTCTTCTCGCGCGTCCACACCCTCGATGCCGACTCCGGTGATGCGAAGAAGGGCGCGTCGGTGGTGGCCGAATACGACGTGCCCGCATCCGACTGGTACTTCGACGATGGCCGCGGCCTGATGCCCTGGGCGGTTCTGCTCGAAGCAGCACTGCAGCCCTGCGGCTGGCTCGCCCTCGCCACCGGCCTGCCTCTCAAGACGCCCGAGGGGCTCTACTTCCGAAACCTCGATGGCGAGGCGACGGTCTTCCGCAATCTGCGGCCGGGGCCGAATCGCCTCATCACCAACGTGAAGCTGACCGATGTGTCGACCTCGGGCGGCATCAGCCTGGTGTCGTTCGCCGTCACCTGCCGCGACGACCAGGGCGACGTTCTTCGCCTGACCACGAGCTTTGGTTTCTTCCCCGCGGCGGCCCTCGCGCGGCAGGTGGGCCTCGCCACCGAGCCCGCCGACGCCCTGATGTTCGAGAACGCGAAGCAGGCAAAGCCGCTCGACCTACCCGCGATGCGCGCGGACGAGCCCGCTCTGCCGGGGGGAATGCTCGCGCTTCTCACGCGGGTGACGGCCCTCTGGCCCGAAGGGGGCAAGGCACATCTCGGTTCTGCGGTCGCCGAACACGACGTCGATCCCTCGGCGTGGTTCTTCAAAGCACACTTCTTCCAGGATCCCGTGCAGCCGGGGTCTCTGGGGATCCACATGCTGGTCGAGCTTCTCACCGTGCTCGCCCTCGACCGCGAGAAGCGCGGAGGGGTCCGCCGCAAAGCCGCCGAGTCGGTCGCTCCAAACGCGCACACCGTGTGGCGCTATCGCGGACAGGTCCTTCCCGAGAGCAGGATGGTGAGCGTGCTCGTCGAAGTCACCGGTGTCGCCGACACGCCGACCGGCCGGCGCTATCTCGGCGCGGGGTCCTTGTTCGTCGATGGTTTGAAGATCTACACCGCGAAAGATTTGAGCGTCGATTTGAGTTAATGCCGGATTGCGGAATCCGCGGCGCCTGACGACCTTGCTATCCGGGCGAAGTCGAGGATCTCCGCCAGGAGGCGAGCGCGTTCGTCGACGCTTGCGGCTTCGATGAGCGACTGACGTTCGAGGTCCCCCAGGGGCAGGAGTTGCGCGAGCATGTTCACGACGAGCGCTTTAGGGGCCTCGTCGGCGCGGGCGAGAAGCGACATCCCCTCGTCGATCTGCCCGATCTCGTGCAGGATGCGCGCGAGGGAATCGGTCAGGATGCCCTCGTCGAGCACCTTCTCGAGGAGCGGGGTCACGCGCGCGACACGATACGGACGCCCCTCCGACAGTTCCTCATCGATCGAGAACCGCGACACGCCGCGCAGCACGATGTTGGAGCGCCCGTCCTCGAGTTCGGCCACCCCCTCGATGCGCCCCGCGCAGCCGATCGAGAAGATCGGGCTCGGATCGCCCTCGCGGCCGGGCCTGACCTGAACGATCCCGATGAAACGCGAACCCGCGAGCGCGTCCCTGAGCATCGTCCGATACCGCTGCTCGAAGATGTGGAGGGGCAGCGGCAACTCGGGAAAAAGCGCCACGCCCGGAAGCGGGAAGAGCGGGATCGTGTCAGGCAGCGGCGAGGTCACGCTTCATCTTTGCAGATCCTCACGGCCCGCACCGAACGACGAGCGATCAGCTGAACGAAAAAATCTGAACGCTCACCTGGCGCTCGCGGGGGCCGTCGAGTTCGGCGCCGATGATGGCCTGGAACTGGCCGAGGGAGAGTTTCCCGTCGATCACGCCGAAGGACAGCGAATGCCCGAGGAGAGTCGCCTGCAGGTGGGAGTGGGCATTTTTTCGATCGCAGTCCGACTGCCTGGGATCGTTGTGGTGATACTCGCGGTCGGTCGGGATCACGCTGCCCAGCATCTCCTTGATGTCCGCGAGGAGCGCTTCCTGCCACTCGTTCACCATGAGGGCCAGCGTCGTGTGCATCGACGACACGAGGACCAGGCCCTCCCGGACCTGCGCGGCCTTCACCGCGTCCTGAACCTGCCGGGTCAGATTCACCAGTTCGAGCCGCGTGCTGGTGCGAACCGTCAACACCCGATGTGTGACCCTCGCCACACTGTGGCTGCGAGGCGCGGGTGAGAGGTCAAAGGCTCCCGGCGCATCGTCAAGAACGGCGGAGTTCGTCGGGTATCGAGAGTCGGAGTTCATGCCTTGTTGTGGAGAGCAATTGCCATACCCGCTCGGGCGCGCACCGCGGGCAGAGCACGGCAGAGGAATCAAAATTCAATAACGCGCGCAACTGCGCGCTGAGGACCGCCCGAGGCGGAACGTGGTTCGGTTACGAGCTGAACGAAGAGCCGCAGCCGCAGGTCGACTTGGCGTTCGGATTCTTGATCGCGAAACCGCCGCCCATCAGGTCTTCCTTGTAGTCGATGGTCGCGTTGTCGAGGTGCTTCAGGCTCATCTGATCGACGATGACCTTGACCCCCTCGAACTCGAAGACTTCGTCGTCTTCGGCTACTTCATCGAGAACCATGCCGTACGAGAAGCCCGAGCAGCCCCCGCCCTGGACATAGACCCGGAGCCCGCCGTTCACGATGTTCTCTTTCTCGACCTCGAGGATGCCTTTGACCTTGGTGGCCGCGGTCGGAGTGAGTTGGATCATTTTTCGTAGTCTCCTGGTTCGTCAATCTGTACTAGAACGTGCAGATTGTATCTGAGCAGGCCGTTTGGAGGGAAGAGGCTAGAGTTCGCCCCTCGATGAACGACGAAAAGCGGGAAGAAGCACTCCGTCGGCTGGAAGCATCCGGCCTGCGGGGCCGCGGCGGGGCGGGCTTCCCTGTCCACCGGAAATGGCGGGCCGTTCTGGCCGAGGAGGCCGTTCCCTTCGTGGTGGCGAACGGCGGCGAAGGCGAGCCGGGTTCGATCAAGGATCGCTTCGTGATGCGAACGCGCGCGAAGGACGTCCTCGAAGGTCTGAAGATCGCAATGGACACACTGGGCGCCGAACGCGGCTACATCTATCTCAAGGGCTCGTTTCACGAGGAAGAGCTACGAATGAAGGGCGCGATCGAAGCGCTTGGACTTGCGGACGCGGTGAGCGTGCATCGGGGCGACGACACCTACGTGGGCGGCGAAGAAACGGCGCTCCTCGAGTCGATCGAGGGTCGGGTCGCGTGGCCTCGTCCCAAGCCGCCCCGACCCGCGGCGGTCGGGCTCTTCGGCCGCCCCACCCTGGTCCAGAACGTCGACACCCTGTCGCGCGTGGCCGCCGCGGTGCGGGCAGGTGCGGCCTTCGGCGCCGAGGACACCCTTACCGTCACGATCTGGGGGGACGTTCGCTCCCCCGGCGCGTATGTGGTCCCGGTCGGTCGCACGCTGCGCAGCGTCATCGAACGCGAAGGCGGGGGGGCGTCATCCACCATCGGAATGGTGTTCCCAAACGGCGCGCACTCGATGCCCCTGGCCGCCGCACAGCTCGATGTCGCCCTGCACCCCACGTCTCTTGGAGCCCTTGGGAGTGGCCTCGGTACCGCGTCGATCCTGGTCCTCGACGAAGCGGCTTCGCCTCACTCCGTCGTCGCCGCGATCGCCCGTTTCTTCGAACGCGAGTCCTGCGGCCAGTGCCCGCCCTGCGTGCTCGGGACCACGAATCTGCGACAACTCGTGACCGGCGACCGGCCGCCCACGATCCGCCTCACGCCTGAGACCGCGTTGCGCGAGACCGCGTCGTTCATGTCGATGCACGGATACTGCAGCCACGCGCGAGCCGGCGCCTCGGCGGTGACGAAGCTCTTCGCTTTGTGGCGCGAGGAGATCATGGGTCGCCTGCGAGAGGGGGCGGACATTCCGGGCACCCGCGAGCGCGATCCCTTCGCCCCGGGCTCCGCCGAACGGCGGGCCCTCGACAGCTTCCTGGAGCGGGTCTGAGGAGGGCGCCCTGGCCCGATTGGGGCCCGAGCCGGGAAACAAGGCTAAAATCCAGGGCAGATGAGTAAAGAAGATCTGGTCGAACTGCAGGGCACCGTCACGGAAATTTTCGCGGGTGGGCATTACAAGGTGAACTGCGGCGAGGGCCACGAGGTCTTGGCGAAGCTCAACGGGAAGATGCGCCGGTTCCGCATCCGCGTGATCATCGGCGACCGCGTCACGGTCGGCGTCTCGCCCTACGACCTCAAAAAGGGCTTCATCACGTACCGCGCGAAGTAGCGACGGCAGCCTCCGTGAGGCCGGTCCGCGCGGTCCTTTTCGACCTCGACCACACACTCTTCGACACGGAGAAGACCGAGGAGGCCGCCCTCAGCGTGGTGGCGCGACTGGTCGGCATTCGTCCTGGCTCGCGGGCCCTCGAGGTCTACAGAGAAGCCAACACTCATGTCTGGGGCGAGTATCGCGCCGGACGGATCACCTCGAAAGAGCTGCGGGTCCTGCGGTTCCACCTGTGGCTCGAGAGGATGGATCGCGATCCCTCCCACGCGAAGAAGCTGGCTCCGCTCTATCTCGAGCAGTTCTCCTCGCGAGGCGACCTCATCGTGGGCGCTTCCTCCGCCGTGCGCGCCATCTCCAGCCGGGGTCTCCGCGTCGGCGTGGTGACGAACGGGATCGACCGTGTGCAGCGCCGCCGGCTCAAAGCGAGCCGACTCCGCGACGCCTTCCGCGTGGTGGTGACCTCCGAGCGCGCGGGTTTCACCAAGCCCGATCCGCGAATTCTCGAACTGGCACTCGCGCGCCTGCGCGTGCGCCCCGATGAAGCGGTCTACGTAGGCGACGACCCCAATGTGGATGGAGTAGCCGCGAATCGAGCGTCCGTGCCGTTCGTCTGGTTCAACCCCCTGACCAAGCCCCCGGTTCCAAATGTCGCAGTCAACTACCAAGTGACCTACCTCAGTCAGCTCGCGGCCGTCCTGAAGCCGATCTAGGGTCGTCATTGCGAGGCCCGTCCCCCGCTGCCAAGCGAGTTGGACCTGTCGTCATTGCGAGGAGCCAGTCCGTGCTGCGGTTGCGACGAAGCAACCCCGTGCAGCCACTATCGGCCGGAGGCTGGCTCTCGCGGGTTGATAGTGGTCGGACGGGGTTGCTTCGTCGCGCTTCAAACGGACTGGCTCCTCGCAATGACGACCCAAGACCGGCTCCGCAACGACCGCGGGCTAGTAGTGGGCTCGGCTGCTAAATTCACGGCATGCATAAGCGTCACCTCCACGACGGTCGCGAAGACAAACTCGTCCCCCTGAAAAGCCTCGATCTCGACGAGGTCGATTCCTTCGCGTCGCTGCTCAAGGGCATGAGCCATACCGCGTTCTCGGGCCGGTCGCTCGGCGAAGCCTTCGAGATCATGGTGGCGATGGCGAAGGACCCCGACTGCAAGGTCGTGATGACGCTCTCCGGCGCCATGACCATCGCCAAGATGGGCAAGGTCATCCAGAAGATGATCGACGAGGGCCTGATCCACGCGGTGGTCTCGACCGGCGCCCTGATGGCCCACGGTCTCTCCGAGGCGATCGGCCTCACCCACTATCGGTACAACCCCGACGTCTCCGACGAAGAACTCTTCGACAAGGGCTACAACCGCGTGTACGACACGCTGGAGATGGAAGCGAACCTCAACCATGTCGAGGAGTTCTCGACGAAGGCGATGGAGCTGCTCGGCCCCCAGAAGGAACTCTCGTCGGAGGTGATCTGCCGCGCGCTCGGCCAGGTCCTCGCCGAAGACACGGATGGCGGCGGCGTCCTGCGCAGCGCGTATCTCAAGGGTGTGCCGGTCTACGTCCCGGCCCTCACCGACTCTGAACTCGGTCTAGACCTCGCCACCTGGGCCATGCGCCACGCAAGGAAACGCGGAGAGATCAAGACACCGATGGACCTCTTCCGCGTGGTCCCGCACTACAACCCGTTCCACGACCTGATCAGCTTCGCGCGCTTCGCGCTTGGGGCCAAGAAACTCGGCATCTTCACGATCGGCGGCGGCGTGCCTCGCAACTGGGCCCAGGAAGTGGGGCCCTTCGTCGACATCACGAACGATCGCCTTCAGGAGAACTTCACACCGCCCCGCTATCACTACGCAGTCCGCATCTGCCCGGAGCCCGTCCATTGGGGCGGCCTCTCGGGCTGCACGTACTCGGAGGGCGTCTCGTGGGGCAAGTTCGTCCCCAGAAGCGAAGGCGGCCGCCAGGCCGAGGTCTACGCCGACGCCACGACGGTCTGGCCCCTCCTGATTAAAGGCGTTCTCGAAGAACTGGGCCGGAAGTAGCCACTACTAAGCTCGTGCCGCGTGACGCGTTTAGCTCGTCATTGCGAGGGCGCATCGTGGAGAGTTCGCCCGAAGCAACCCCGTGCAACCACTATCGGCCCCGGAATAGACGCTCCGCCGGCTGATAGTCGCTGGACGGGGTTGCTTCGTCGCGGTACCAAAACGAATGGCTCCTCGCAATGACGACAGGTCCAATGAGCTTGGTAGTTGGGCGGCGGCCGTGCCGCGTTCCCCGAGGAGAGCGAAGGCCCAATTCACTTGGGCCGTAGCGACGGGGGTTTGGCGGAACGCAATCCGAACCAAGCGGAGGCGGGATTCACTCCCGCCGTAGCGGACGGGGGTCTGGGGGGCTGAGCAGGAGTTCCGTTCAACGTTGCGGCCCCCCAGCTAAAGAATGGTGCCGGAGGCGGGACTTGAACCCGCACGGCTTGCGCCACACGCCCCTCAAACGTGCGTGTCTGCCAATTCCACCACTCCGGCTTGAACCATCCGCGGCCAACAACGAGCGCCGCGTCAGACGACATTCGGGGGCTTTACGAACCCCCGTGAGGGACGCGAAGGATACCTTCTTTGCCGTGAAACCCGCAACGCCTTTGCGGCGCGAAGTTACCGGGCGGCGCGCTTCGTGGCAGTCTCGGAGATGTAGCGCTGCGGATCCTTCAGCAGCAGGCGGGCCATCGGGATGCTCTCGATCGCCTTCTTGAGCTGCGGATCCTGGGCATACAGGCGCAGACGGGCGGCGCCCTCACCGAAGATCTGGCGCATCGTCTCCTCGAGGATCTCCGCCTCGACTTCGCGTCGGTTGGCTTCGAACTCCGCGGCGTCGACCGGGATGTTCTCAGCCTTGAGGTATTCGGCGAACTCGCGCACGATCTCGCCGGTGACCTTGAAGTCCTGGCCGATCGGACGCACCTTGTCGTTGCCCACCAGGGCCTTCGAGCCAGCCCCCGCGACCGAAGTGGACGCCGCCACTTCAGCCGATTCGAAACGGCGCGCGAAGTTGACGAAGGCCTGGCGCGACTGCAGACGCGCCACCAGCGGCCCGGGCTTGGGCGGCTCGATGCAGGTGTCGGGAGCGAT
The DNA here is from genome assembly GCA_964396875.1 of uncultured Acidobacteriota bacterium. Classification (GTDB taxonomy): domain Bacteria; phylum Acidobacteriota; class Vicinamibacteria; order Fen-336; family JAGNNV01; genus JAGNNV01. Next base: position 28,051 of record CAYNHK010000020.1, read on the forward strand.
GCCGTCGCCACCGAAGACCCGTCGGCCCGCGTCGGTCAGCCGCGGATCCGCGCCCTCGGCCTCGCAGGCACTCCGTTCCTTGGGGGCCTGGTAGTCCTCGAGGGCGGTGTCGCCACCGTACTCGCGCTGGATGGATCGCCCCGAGGGCGTGTAGTAGCGGGCGGTGGTGAGGCTCAAGGCGTAGCCGCGCACGCTGCGCAGCGGCCAGATCGTCTGCACCAGACCCTTGCCGAACGTCCGCTCGCCCACGATCAGACCGCGGTCGTGATCCTGGATGGCGCCGGCCACGATTTCGGAGGCCGAGGCGGAATGCCGCGACGTCATCACGACGAGGGGAACCTGCGACCAGGGAGAGTCGGTCTCGGTGATGTAGCTGGACTCGTCGCGCTTGAAGCGGCCCTTGGTGTACACCACCATCTGACCCTTCTTGAGGAAGAGGTTCGAAACCCCGAAAGCCATGTCGAGAAGGCCACCCGGGTTGTCGCGCAGGTCGAGCACATAGGACGTGGCCCCCTGCTCCTTGAGCGTCCGCAGTGCGCGCTCGAGTTCGCGTTCGCAGCCCGCCGGTTCGCCGGGGCGGCAGGCCGTGGTCTCGTTGAAGTCCACGAGACGGATGTAGCCCACATCCTTGCTCACCATGAAGGCGTAGGGCACGGAGTGAAGCGGGATCTCGTCGCGGACCACCGTGAACTCGAGGGGCTGCGCGTAGCCCTCGCGTTCGAGCCGGATCTTGATCTGCGAGCCCTTGGGCCCGCGGAGACGCTTCACCACGGCGTCGATGTCCATGCCTCGCGCGTTCTCGGACTCAATGCCCACGATGATGTCGCCGGCGCGGATGCCGAGGCGATGCGCGGGGGAGCCTTCAAACGGCGAGACCACGGTGATCTGCCCTTCGATCGAGACGATGGTGATGCCGAGGCCGAAGTAGGAACCCTTCTGTCTTTCCTGCAGCTTCGAGAACTCGCTCAACTCGAAGAAGTTCGAGTGGGGGTCGAGCGTGCGCAGCATCTCGCGGATCGAGGTGGCCACGGGCTTGCTGGCGTCGATCGGCTCGACGTACTGAGACTCGATGGCGGCGAGGATCTCGGAATAGCGCTTGAGATGAACCTCGCGGGTGTCGGCGGTGGCGGCGTTCGGGCCAATGACCCCACCCGCGATCGCGGAAACCACGATCAACGCCACGCTTGCGACGGTCGCTCGAATGGAACGGCTCATGCCAGCACCTCGTAAATTTGCAAAGCCTGATTATGTGCTGTCGGCCCGTCCACAACAAAGCCGCTTTGACCGGTCGTCATTGCGAGGGCCCACTCCGTTTGCCTATGGCCCGAAGCAACCCCTACCGGAGTCCCGACTCGCAGGCTGGTAGTGGCGAGACGGGGTTGCCGCGTCGGTCGCCTTCGGCTCCCTCCTCGCAATGACGCGAGGTCCAAGGAGCTTGGTCGCGGTTACCCCTCAGGCGGCATCTCATGGTGATGACTCCGCCACCACCAGACGAAGCCGCCGATGAAGAGGGCGATAAACCCCAGCACCCAGGGCAGATGGTTCGCGACCCACACGTCGAGATTCTTGACCCAGCCGATCGCCTCATCGCCATACGAGGCGCCGAGCAGGGCCCACACGACGTAGCGGGTCCCCCGCGCAAAGAAGACGGTGGCCGCGAACTGCGCCCGGGGCATGGCGAAAATCCCGGCCGCCAGGACGAAGCCCTTGAAGGGCATGGGAGGCGGCGAGAGGGCGGGAATCGCGATCGCGAGAGCGCCGTACTTCGTGAGCATCATCTCGGCCTTCAGGAGTTTCGGCCGCGAGACGAATTTCGTGGCCAGCTTCTCGCCACCCCTTCGTCCGACCTCGTAAAGAAGGAGGCACCCGAGCACCGACCCGAGCGCAGTTGCGAGGACGAACTCCCACGCGATCGAGGGAGTTTTCGCCGCACCGGTAACGATGAGGAGATCGCTCACCTCGGGCAGGGAGACGAAAGACGAGTCCGCCACCGCGACGAGGAACATGCCGAACCAGCCGAGCTTCGGCACGGCGACGTCCTGGATCCAGACGATTATGTCGTGCACGGGAAACCGAAGAGGACGTTACCGGAGGGAGCTGCCCCGTGGGGGCGGCCGCTATTTGCCCGCGATCGCGAGCAGTCCGATGTCGAACTTGAGCGTCGAGTTGGCGGGAATCGTGGTGCTGGCCTGGCTGCCGTAGGCCAGGTTCGGGGGAATGGTCAGGCGACGCTTGCCGCCGACGCGCATGCCGATAATGCCCTGGTCCCAGCCCTTGATGACCGCGCCAACACCGATGCGCGTGGTGAAGCCGGTCGTGTTTGTTTCGAACACAGTTCCGTCGGCAAGGGAGCCGACGTAGGTCACCGTGATGGTGTCTCCGGCCACCACCGTGGAACCTGTTCCCACGACCAGGTCTTCGGTGGTCAGCGTTCCGTCGGAGGGCTCGGTCCCGCAGGCGGGCAGGAAGGCCGCAAGGGCAAGGATGGCGGCGAAGCTGGCGAGTGTCTTAAGAGTTCTCATTAATCGTTGAGTTTAAGGTCCCGCCCGTCGCCGCGCCGAATCAGCAGCGTTCCTGATCGGCCTGGGCCATCTCATGCGCAACCTCGTCGGCAAGACGGGCGATCAGCGGATCGTGGGTCAAAGCGAGCCCCTCTTCCGCGGCGTCGAGGGCTTCGCGATAGCGCCGCGCCCGGCGCAGAACCTCGATGAGCTGCGGATAGACCACCGACCCCGCGCGCACGTCCTTCGCCGCGAGGGCCACGGCCCGGGCGTCCTGGAGAGCGTCGAGTCGATCGAGCGACGCGGGGCGCGGATTCAGCCTGCTCAAATACGCGTTCAGCGCGAGCCGCGTGCTCGGAAACGCGAGTTGATCCCAGGGAATCCCAGCCGGATCGAAGGTACGCACCTCCAGGCTCTCGTCCCCCACGGCCGGCTCCCCGGAGATCGCGCGCGCCGCGTAGGTCACCACCACAACTTCGCTGTCCTGGAAAGAAAACGCGCCGAGCAGACCCAGGATCTCGATATCGAGGCCCACCTCTTCGCGGGTCTCCCGAATCGCCGCCTGCTCGAGGGTCTCCCCGCGATCGACGAAGCCGCCGGGATGAACCCAGAAACCGGCCCGCGGGTCGATTTCGCGGCGCAGCAGCACGATCCCGCCCTTATGTTCGACCACCGCCCCCGACGCGACCTTTGGGTTCAGGTACATGACGAATTTGCAGTCGGGGCACACGAGCCGCTCGGGCTCGAAGTCCTTGAGCCGCCGGAGGCTGAACGAAGCCCCGCACTTTGGGCAGAACTTGTAGCCAGGGTCAGTCAACACGGGCCGCGAGGTTACCAAGCCCGTTGGGCCGGTCGTCATTGCGAGGAGGCCGACGGTTGGCTTCCGACGAAGCAACCCCGTCTCCCCACTATCACTCTGTGTAAACTTCAACACAGGAGCCCACACATGGCCACGAACCTCAACATCGACGACGCACTCCTCGACGAAGCCCTCGCTGCCTCGGGCAAGAAGACCAAACGCGAGGCGGTCACGATCGCCCTCAACGAGTTCGTCCAGCGCCGCAAGCAGAAGAAGCTGCTCGAACTGTTCGGCAAACTCGATTGGTCGCCGAACTACGATCACAAGAAGGAACGGGAGCGCGTGTGAGCGTTCTGGTCGACACTTCGGTGTGGTCGCTCGCCCTGCGGCGCGACACCCCGGAGCGGACCCGCGAAGTCGAAGCCCTGGCCTCAGCCCTTGAAAGCGGCGAGGTCGTCCTCATTGGCTGCGTCCTGCAGGAACTCCTTCAGGGCTTTCCCGCGCGCGAGAGGACTCAGCGCCTGGTCGACTACCTGGCGCCTTTCCCGCTGCTCAGCCTCCATCGCGGCGATTACATTTTCGCCGCGGAGATTCGAAACAAGTGCCGCACCAAGGGCCTCGCGATCACCACGATCGACGCTCAGATCGCCGCAGCCTCGATCAACCACCGCTGCAGACTGCTGACCGCGGATCAGGATTTCGCGAGGATCTCGAAACTCTTCCCGATCCGCTTCGCGTAGCACCCAACTACCAAGCAACTTGGACCGGTCGTCATTGCGAGGAGGCCGTCGGTGGGCTGCCGACGAAGCAACCCCGTCCAACCACTATCACCCGGTTACAGCTTGTACGCGTCCTTCGACGGCCTCAGCGGCCGTTGGAGCCAATGCGGCCTTCGCGTTCCGTCCGGCGAGAACTTCCCTGCCGGCCTGGCTTTCGCCATCCACGTCTCGTAGTGCGCCTTCGACTTTTCGAGGTCCACCACGATGTCGCCGTAGCGGTCGCCCTCGTGCGCCTTTTCCACCCGCACCGCCTGATGCCAGCAGTGCATGCCCGAAAGTGGATCGGGCTGGACCGGGAACGTGAGGTTCTGATGCACGCCCGCGTCTGTCCACCACACGCGGGAGAGGTCGGAATCGCGGGCATCGTTGTGGGCCTCGACGCCCGACAACCGCCGCAGCATGTAGCTCGACTTGTTCCGCTCCATCGAGACCGTCGCCATCGACGATCGCTGACCCTCGCCCTGCTCCAGCTTCCACCGCCCCATGTGATGCGAGCACGCGACCACGCCAGGCTTGATGCCCTCGGTCACCCACGCCTTCACGATGAAGTAGCCGATGCGCGTG
>CAYNHK010000021.1:0-32176 GCA_964396875.1 uncultured Acidobacteriota bacterium
CCGCGTTGATGCCGCCCTGCGCCGCGATCGAGTGGGCTCGCCGGGGCGAATCCTGATAGCAGAAGGAGAGGACGTTGTAGCCGAGTTCGCCCATCGATGCGGCGGCCGAAGCCCCAGCGAGGCCGGTGCCGACGACGATGATGGTGTGTTTCCGCTTGTTCGCCGGATTCACCAGCTTCATCTCGAACTTGTGCGACTCCCATTTTTTGTCGATGGGACCGGACGGCGACTTCGAGTCGAGATTCATGACTAGCGGACCAGGCCGAAGTAGACGGAGAGGGGGAACGAGAGATTGCCGACCGTGACCACCGCGGCATACGCGGTTCCGATCATCGACCGCAGGCCGTTGTACCTGGGGTGCGAGAGACCCACGGTCTGCAGCATGCTCGTGATCCCGTGGAAGAGGTGCATCGAGAGGGCGACCATCGCCAGCACGTAGGCGAACGCGACAACGGGATTCTGGAAGCCCACCACAACGTTGTGGTACACGTCCCCGCGGATGAAGTTCGAATGAACCGAGCCCACGGTGAAGTGGAGCAGGTGGTAGATGATGAAGAGGAGCAGAATGGGGCCGCCGAACAGCATGGTTCGTGACGCGTAGGTCGAGGCCTCGCGATGCGTCTTCTGATAGCCCACCGGCCGGGCCGCGCGGTTGATCATGGTCAGGCTGAAAGCCGCCCACATGTGGAGGACCACGCTGCCGAGAAGAACCGCGCGCGCCGCCCAGACCACCGCTGGCTTCGACTGGAGCAACTCGCCGTAAGCGTTGAGCGCCTCCGGGCCCAGATACAGAAGCAGGTTCCCGGTCATGTGCACCAGCACGAAGCCCGAAAGGATGACGCCGGTGAGCGCCATGACGACCTTCTTCGCAATGGTGGAAGCCAGAAGGCCGGTGGGACTCACGGTTTTCGAGATGGCGGTCATCTTTTCTGAGGAGGCAGTCGGTCGGTGCGGGCTTGGTTGCGGGCGAGGGGAGGGAAAGAGGGGCGAAGGCGCGAGCGAGCGTCGGTATTCTACCGAAGCTGCGTCAAACCACGGTCCCTTCGGGCACGATAGTGTCCTTCGGGACGATGATGATCCCGTCGCGAATGTGCCAGCACGGCCCGTCCGCGTGTTCGGCCTTGGCCTCGTTGACGAGACGCACGTTGGCGCCCACCCGAGCATTCTTGTCGATGATCGCGTTCTCGATCACGGAGTTGTCTCCGATCCCGATCGCCGGTTTGCCGCTCGCCGGGTCAGGCGTGGTCTTCTCGTAGAAGTCCGCGCCGAGGATGAGACTGTTCCGGATGACGCAGCCGCGGCCGACCCGGCTTCTGATGCCGATCAGCGAACGCTCGATTTCGGCGTCGACGATGATCGAGCCTTCCGAGACCAGGGCGTTGGTCATACGCGCGCCTTCGATCTTGGTGGCCGCGAGGGCTCTGGCATGGGTGTGCACCGGGGTCTTGACGTCGTAGAAATCGAAGCGGGGCACCGGCTGGCACAGGCCCAGATTCGCCTCGTAGTACGAGCGGATCGTGCCCACGTCCTCCCAGTAGCCGGTGTGGACGTGCGACTGGACTTTCAGATTCCCGATCGATCCCGGAATGATGTGTTTGCCGAAGTCCATCGACGCGTCGAGGGCCAGCGTCTGCTCGAGCGCGGCCCGCTTGAAGATGTAGATCCCCATCGACGCCATGAAGCCTTCGCCGCCTCCGGGAAGCTCCGACCGCAGGCTCTCGACCTCATCCGGGTGAGGCTTCTCGTGGAAGTGAACGATGCGGCCGGTGGCATCGACCTTCAGGATTCCGAAGCCGGGGGCGTCCTTCGCGTCGACCGGGGTCACGCCGACCGTGATGTCGGCGTCGGCGGCCAGATGCGTCTCGCGCATCTTCCGGTAGTCCATCTGATAGAGCTGGTCGCCGGAGAGGATCAGCACATCATCGAAATCATGGTGCCGGATGTGGCGGTTCGCGCGCCGCACCGCGTCGGCGGTGCCGAGGAACCATTCCTGCTCGTCTTCGGTCTGTTCGGCCGCGATGACGGACACGAAGGCATCCGTGAAGGGATCGAACCGATAGGTCTGAGCGATGTGCTTGTTCAGGCTCTCCGACAGGTACTGGGTCAATACGATGATCCGCCGGAGATGCGAATTGAGGCAGTTCGAAATGGGGATATCGATCAGGCGGTACTTGCCCCCGATCGGCACCGCGGGCTTCGACCGGTGCGCGGTCAACGGAAAAAGACGAGTGCCACGTCCGCCGCCCAGGATGACGGCCAGGACTTCCTTCATGGTCGCTTCCTTGCATGGATGAGGGCCCGGACTTCGTCGTTTCTCGGGTTCATGAAGTCGAGCCGGATCCGGTTGTCGTCGGTGAGGGTGATCTTCGCGGGGAACGAGGAGCCTGCAAGCATGTAGCCCTCGGGCAGGATGACCGCGTTCTGAGGTCGTCCGAAGGAGCGGTCCCACACCAGCAGATCGCCGTCCAATCGGTACCGCGCAGGATCGGTGTAGGTCTCGCGGATGCGGATGCGTGTGGTCGTCCCCGCGGCCACCGCGGGAAACCGAACCACCGCGGCTTCGCTTTCGGCCTTCACGGGTTCGCCGATATCGACCTTCGCCCGTGTGATCGCGTCGCCCCGCAGGGTTTCGACCAGGAGCGACTCCCCGGTGTCGAGGTTCACCGCGCTCGGGTTGGACACCTTGCTCCCCGCGCGAACCACGTTCACGTAGGTCGAGCGGCCGACGTCCCGGATGGTCACGTCGTGGTACAGCTCGAACGAATGAGACTCGGGAGCTTTGAGGAAGTAGACGATTTCGCGATCCTGCCGCGCGCGTTCAGAGAACGCCGGATCCTGCGGTGTTCCGACTCGCGACGGAGCCGCTGCCTGGAGAAGGGCGAGACCGATCAACGGAAGCAGGCTCATCGGATCTTCCTCGCCTTGACCACATACGAAACCGCGTCCGGCCCGATATTCATGAAGCTCAGGCGGAGGCGTGAAGAAGCGGCGGCGCCGCCCGGGGGGGCAGTCTCGGTGACGACCTGCGATGGATAGTTGCAGGCGACCACCTCGTACCCGGGCGGCAGGACGACGGAGTTCCGCTTGATCCCGAGCGACCGCGAGAAGACCAGCAGATCCGTTTTCTCCTCGACGAAGTAGCTCTTCTCATCCTTGTAGGTCTTGTCGATCAGCAGCCGGATCTCGCCCTCCTTCGGCACGGGACGGGGGAGGTCGATCTGGATGTAACGAGTGTCGGGGTCGGCGCCGCTGTAGCCGTTCGCCCGCGCCTCGGCCCCCGAAACCTCGACGAACTTGAGGGGCCGGCCGCTCGCGGGATCGGAGACGCTTTCGTTACTCGCGGCGCTGCCCTTGCGGATCGCGTTCCAGAAGTGCTTGGCGCCGGGCGTCGTGGCGGTCACTTCATAGAGGATGCGGAAGCTCGCGGACGCGGGATCGAGGAGTTCGTAGCGTGTGTAGTCGTCCGCCTGGGTCTGACGCGCGGGAGCCGATTCGGTGCTTTGGGCGTTGCCGGGCGCGACCAAGCCGTCGGAAGCGCTCGTCGCGGCCGCCACGAAGCCACACAGCATGGCTGCCGGCATCGCGCTCCGCATCAAGGTCATTCCGGAATCTCCTCGGCGGCGAGTATATGCCGCGACCGCGGAGGGATCCGGCTGCCTTTCAGCGGCCCGGCGCGCAGGGAAGCGGATCCCCGACCGCGTTCTTGAGGAGTTTCTCGATCTCGGCCGGCGTCCGCCCCGGTTTGAGTTCCTCCGCCACTCTCACGGCCTCGCCGTAGGCCTGACACGCCTCCCCCGACCGCTTCAGCCCGCGGTACGCCCGGGCCAAACCTCCGAGAACTTCAACGAGAGACTCCTTTTCGTATGGCGTTGACCGATTTGCAAGGAGGCCGCGAGCCTCCGAGAGGAGTTCCAGGCTTCTCCCGAATTCGCCCAGATCTTCGTGCACGGCCGAAAACCGGCTGAGAACCGAGACGAGCATTTGTCGAGCCCGCGCATTCGCGGGATCCTCTTTCAGGAGCTGTCGCCTTAGGGTGAGAGCGCGGCCCAGATGAGTCATGGCCCCCCGGGGGTCCCCGCTCCTACGGCGAACTCCCGCCATTTCGACATGGGACACGGACAGATCGAACCGCGCCTCGACGCTTTGAGGAGCGCGGTCGAAGAGCTTCTGGTCCATCGCGAGCGCCCTCTCGTAGTGGGTCTGGGCCTCTTTGAGCCGCGTCTGAACCAGCATGATGGCGCCGAGGCGCTTGTTGACCAGGCTGACACTGCGCTGCACGGCCCCTTCGTCGGGACCTTCGAGCACGGCCTTTTCGAAGATCTCCCCGGCCAGCCGGTAGGCGCGTTCCCCTCCTGAGAGGTCGCCGGACAACACGCGAACGAACCCCTCGACAAAATGCGACTGCGCCAGTCGGTTCTTGAACCCCTTGTTCTCCGGCTCTTGTTTCGCTAGCTCAGCCGAGACCCTGACTGCGCTCTCGGCGTGAGCCCGCGCCTCGTCCCCACTCCCGAGTGCGTAGGCGAGGTCGATATGACTCCTGGCCAGTCGATCGAGGTGTTTCTGATCTCCCGGAGCCTGCGCCGCCAGCCGTTGCCGAAGGGCGTGAGACTTGCGCTGGACCGCGAGCGATGTCTCGACCTGGCCGAGATTCGAGATGCCTGCGCCACCCAGCACTTGTCCGAGCCGGTCGTACGCTTCCGCGAGTTCGGCCAGAAGGTCGGGGTCGTCAGGCGCGTCTCTGGCGAGGGTGTCCAGCCATTCGGAGGCGCGGCTCATCAACACCCCCCGCGCTTTCGTGGCCCCCGGGATCTCCACCATCTCGTCGTGGAGTTCGAAAACCATGCTGTTGGCGATCTTCCGCGCGTCCGAGAATCGGCGTTCCGATAAGGCGCGCTCTGTCCGGGCCACCCGCGCCTGCCACAACGCAACCGCAGAGGCCGCGGTCAGCGCGAGGCCGGCGAGAGCGGCGCCGACCACCATCGCCTTGTGCCGCCTCACGAAACGGCCCATCCGATAGCGGCGGGTATCCGGCCGGGCCAGAATCGGGAAGTTGTTGAGGTGCCTCCGCACATCGTCCGCGAGCGCGGCGGCCGAGACGTACCGCCGGTCCGGCTCCTTCCTCATCGCCATCGCGACGATGCTGTCGAGGTCCGTTGAAAGCCCCGGCTTGAGGCGGCTGGGGGCTGCGGGCTGGGTCTCGAGCAGTGTCTTTTGGATCTCGAGCGGCGACGTGGACGTGATCTGGTACGGCCGCGCTCCGGTGAGGAGTTCGAACAGGATCACTCCCAGCGAGTAGATGTCGGTCGCGGTGGTGATGGGCTGTCCGCTCGCCTGTTCCGGGCTCGCGTAGGCAGGCGTCATCGGGTGCACCCCGGTCAACGTCTGTCCGTCGGCGTTTTCGGCCGGATCGAGGAGCTTCGCGACACCAAAATCCAGCAACTTCGGCACACCCTCCCGCGTCACCAGGATGTTGCCCGGCTTGAGATCCCGGTGAATGATCAGATGGCGGTGGGCGTGATGGATCGCCGCGCAGACCTTCTCGAACAGGCGCAACCGGGCTGTGGTTTCAAGACCTTCCTTGTCGCAGAATTTCGTGATGGGCTCGCCATCGACGTACTCCATGACGAGGTAAGGAGAGCCCCCCGGCGTGGCGCCCCCGTCGAGGAGCTTCGCGATGTTTGGATGGTCGAGGCTCGCGAGGATCTGTCGCTCCCGGTTGAAGCGGACCCGAAGACTCTCGCCAAGACCGCCCCGCACGATCTTGATCGCCACGGTCATCCGGAATTCATCGGTTCGTTCGGCAAGGTAGACGAGGCCCATGCCGCCGCGGCCGATCTGGCGGCTCAGCCGGTAGGGGCCGATCTGCTGGCCTTCCACCGGATCGTCCTCATCCGGCGGCTCGGCCAGGGCGCGCTTGAGAAAGGGCTCCGCGGACGTCTGGGCGGCCGCATCCGCGCGCAGCAGAGACTCGACTTCGGAGGCCAGGTCCGGATCATGCCCGGTCAGGGCGCGGAGACGCTCGGACCGCTCGTTCTCCGGCGCCTCGACCACCCTTGCGAAGATCTCGTTGACCTGTCGCCAGCGATCCGGGTCCACGGTCAAGGGGAGGTCATCTCCTGGTGAAGCCAGGCGCGGGACAACCTCCATTCCCGCTCAAGGGTGGGTTTTGATTTACCGAGAACCGCGGCCGCTTCCTCCATGGTGAGCCCGGCGAACATGCGCAGTTCGACGAGTTCCGCCTTCAGCGGATCGAACGCCGCCAGTTTCCTGAGGGCTTCGTCGACGGCCAGAACTTCGAGCGTCCGATCCTCAGAGACGGCGTGGGAGGGATCGAGGGTGATCCGAGTGGCGCCCCCGCCGCGTTTCTCGGCTCGGCGCGCCTGAGCGTGGTTGACCAGAATCCGGCGCATCATCTGCGCGGCGAGCCCGAAGAACCGCGGTCGATCTTCCGGGTTCACCAGGCGCTGATCGGCGAGGCGGATGTACGCCTCGTTGACGAGGGCGGTCGGCTGAAGTGTGTGGTCCTTGCGTTCCCTGCGCAGGAACGACGCGGCAAGGCGGCGGAGTTCGTCGTAGACCTGGGGCATCAACAGGTCGAGGCCATCCCGCCCGCGCAACCCGGCCCCGGGAGTGTCGGCCCTTGGTGATGTCGTGTTCTGAGCCATCTTCTTGATGGTTTATTCCGGCCTTTCCTGCGTTCTAACACAGCAGGAGTTCTCAGTGCGAAGGCCTTTTGGGGCCCGTCGTTCCTTTGGGAGGGAAGAAAATGATCACATCGCGCCGTCTGGCCTTACTTGTGGCTGCCGTGCTGGCGCTTTCGGGCGGGCTGGGGACGGCCCTTGCGCAGTCGCCCCTGGGGACCGCCTTCACCTACCAGGGGCAACTCACGAGCGCCGGTGCGCCCGCGAACGGCCCTTTCGACTTCGAGTTCCGCCTCTTTGACGCGGCCTCCGGGGGCGCACAGATCGGCTCAACGGCGACCGTCCCGGACCTTGTGGTGAGTGCCGGGCTCTTCACCACGAAACTGGATTTCGGCCCGGCGGCGTTCGTAGGGAACGCTCGATTTCTGGAGATAGCCGTGCGTCCGGGAGCGGATGCGGGCGCCCACACCGTACTCGCGGGCCGTCAGGAACTGACCCCTTCGCCGAACAGCCTCTTCGCCTCGACGGCGGGCACGGTGTCGGGCGTCATTTCGGTCGCGAACGGCGGTACGGGACTAGCCACGGTGCCGGCGAACGCGGTGGTTTTTGGCCAGGGAGCGGGGAACCTTGGGAGCGCAGTGGGCGCGGCTGGACAGGTGCTGACGGGAAGCGCGGGTGCGCCGCTGTGGACGGGTTCGCCCAGTCTGAGCGGGAACCTCCTGCTCGGGCACTCCGCGGCGGGCGTCGGGGACGTCCTGAAAGGGGGCCAGCGGTTCATTCACAACTTCGGGGTCGGAAACACCTTCATCGGAGAGAACGCCGGCAACGGAACCATGACCGGCCCCCGAAACACCGGCAGTGGCTTTTTCTCCCTCGTCAGCAACACGAGTGGCTTCGGCAACACCGCCACTGGTTGGCAGGCCCTGACCAGCAACACGACAGGCAACAACAACACAGCGGCAGGCACCGAGGCGCTGGCCGGGAACACCACAGGATTCAGCAACACGGCTGCCGGGTTGTGGGCCCTCCGGAAGAACACCACCGGGTTCACCAATACGGCGACGGGCGTCACCGCACTCGAAGCCAACACGACGGGTAACGGCAACACCGCGACCGGCGTCGCGGCGCTCTTCTCCAACACTACCGGCGACGGCAATGTCGCGCTTGGCTGGAACGCGTTGTGGGCGAACACGACCGGCTACTCGAACGCCGCGGTCGGAACCAATGCCCTCCTGAACAACACGACAGGAGCCAGCAACACCGCGAGCGGCGCCGAGGCTCTGTCCTCGAACACCACCGGGAGCAGCAATGCCGCCCTCGGCAGGGGCGCGCTGATGAACAACACGACGAGCAGCGCCAACACCGCGGTGGGGGCCAACGCGCTTGGGACGAATACGACCGGGGCCGCGAACACGGCAACCGGCTTCAATGCGCTGTTCAACAACACCACGGCGAGCAACAATACGGCCCACGGTTACATCGCGCTGTCCGCTAATACCACTGGCATAAACAACACCGCGGTGGGCTCGAACGCCCTGACCAGCAACACGACGGGCACGCGGAATACGGCCACTGGTTTCATGGCCCTCGGGTTCAGCACGACCGGCGTCGACAACACCGCTCATGGGAAGAGCGCATTACAGAACAACCTGACCGGTTCGAGGAACACCGCGGTCGGTTCGAGCGCTCTGGAGCGCAACACCACGGGTCTCAACAACACCGCGGTCGGTTTCAACGCATTGTTTTTCAACGAATTGGGCACGGGCAACACGGCCACCGGGCAGTATGCCCTGCAGAACAACGTGAACGGCAGTTACAACACCGCGATGGGGGATGGTGCGCTCTTCAACGGTGCTGGCGGCAGCAGAAACACGGCGCTCGGAGGAGGCGCGCTGTTCACGAATGCCTCGAGCGACAACACTGCCGCGGGCTATGTGGCGCTTCAGTACAACACCACGGGCACCAAGAACACCGCCAATGGCGGTTACGCCCTCCGGCAGAACACGACCGGAAGCAACAACACCGCGACCGGATTCGAGGCGTTGCTCTCCAATACTACCGGCGTCTCGAACGTCGCATTTGGAGTGCAAGCACTCCAGCAGAACAGCACCGGCGGCTCCAACGTAGCACTTGGTCGAGAGGCCCTCAAGAACAACACCACCGGGGCATGGAACACCGCGACCGGCTTCATCGCCCTCACCGCGAACACCACCGGCGGAGAGAACGCGGCCCACGGAATCTCCGCGTTGTCCGGCAACACCACGGGCAGCCAGAACACTGCGTCTGGCGCATATGCGCTCTCCCACAACACAACCGGTACCTACAACACCGGTGCGGGATGGCAGGCGCTGACATGGAATACGACCGGGTATGAGAACACCGCGCTCGGCGCCGCGGCGCTTCTGGACAACACGGTCGGCATCGTCAATACCGCCGTCGGATCGTCCGCGCTCCAAAGCAATACGACGGGCGGTGCCAACGTTGCCCTCGGCGGCCGCGCCCTCTACGGCGTCACCACGGGCGGAGAGAACATCGGGATCGGCTACAACGCGGGATTCGCACTCACGACCGGGAACAACAACATCGCGATCGGAAGCGGTGGAGTGGCCGCGGAGTCCGGCACGATTCGGCTCGGTACCGCCGGCACGCACACCCGCGCCTTTGTCTCCGGCATCCGTGGCGTCACCACCGGCGTGGCCGACGGGATCGCGGTCGTCATCGACAGCAGCGGCCAGCTTGGCACCATCAGTTCCTCGGCCCGTCTGAAGGAAGACATCGCCACCATGGAGGCCGCGAGCAGCGACCTCATGAAGCTGCGACCGGTCACGTTTCACTACAAGTCCGACAATCGCGACGGTGAACGCAGGCTCCAGTACGGCCTGATCGCGGAGGAGGTCGAGGCGGTGAACCCCGGCCTCGTCGCGAAGACGGCCGACGGTCAGGTGGAGACCGTCCTCTACCAGTTCCTGCCGCCCATGCTCCTGAACGAATACCAGAAGCTCCACCGCGCCTTCGAGGCGCAGTCGAAACGGATCGCTGAGATGGAGGAGCAACTCGCGCGCCTCATCAAGGCGGCAGATTTCCCTGAGGAGGGAAGAAAATGATCAGAGCGAACCGTCTGGCCGTCCTCGTCGCCGCGTTGCTGGCGCTTTCCGGCGCTCCGGGCATAGCCCTTGCGCAGGGGACCGTGGGGACCGCCTTCACGTACCAGGGGCAGCTCACGAGCGCGGGCGCGCCCGCGAACGGCTCCTTCGACTTCGAGTTCCGGCTTTTTGACGCAGCCTCGGGCGGCGCGCAGGTTGGATCGACCCTGACCGTCGGGGACGTTGCGGTGAGCGCTGGGCTCTTCACCACGAAGCTCGACTTCGGTCCGGCGGCGTTCGCAGGGAACGCCCGATTTCTGGACATCGGCGTGCGTCCAGGGGCGGATACGGGTGCATACACGCTTCTGGCGGGTCGTCAGGAACTGACCCCCGCCCCGAACAGTCTTTTCGCCTCAACCGCGGGCGCCGTGTCGGGAATCATCTCGGTCGCGAACGGAGGCACTGGACTCGGTTCGGTCCCGGCGAACGGGGTGGTTTTCGGGCAAGGGACGGGGAACCTCGGGAGCGCGGTTGGCGCGGCTGGCCAGGTGCTGACGGGCAGTGCCGGCGCCCCGCTGTGGACAGGGTCGCCCACACTCAGCGGCACATTGACCCTGCCGGCGGCCTCCACGGCATCCGCGGGGAACATTTTCAAGGGCAGCCAGGCCTTTCTGCACAACTTCGGTTCGAACAACACCTTCGCAGGTCAGGGCGCCGGCAACTTCACGATGACGGGCTCCGGAAACTCGGTGAACGGGGCCTTCGCGCTCAAGACGAACACGAGCGGGAGTTTCAACACCGCCCTTGGTTTCAACGCCTTGACCAACAACACCACTGGGGGAAACAACACCGCGGTGGGTGGCTCCACACTGCTCAACAACACGAGCGGGAATTCCAATACGGCCCTCGGGCAACTGGCCCTCAACGCCAACACGACCGGACTCAACAACACCGCGGCGGGGGCGAATGCGCTGCTCAAGAACACGACCGGCAATCACAACACGGCGATTGGCTTCAACGCGCTCATGAATACGCTGACGGGCAGCACGAATACGGCGGTTGGAATCCAGGCGCTCTTCTCCAACACAAGTGGAACCGGCAACACCGCCACGGGTGGCTTCGCCCTGAACGCGAACACCACGGGCTCCAGCAACTCGGCGTTTGGCCGCGATGCCCTCAACCTGAACACGACGGGCAGCAATAACACGGCGCTCGGCCACGTTGCACTGTCCGCCAACACCACCGGTTTCGAGAACACCGCGACCGGGTCGAGCGCACTGGCGGTCAACACCACGGGCGCCTACAACAGCGCGCATGGAGCGCTCGCACTCCAGAGCAACACTACGGGCGTGGACAACACCGCCCAGGGGAGGAGCGCCTTGCAGAACAGCACGATCGGATCGAGAAATACCGCCGTCGGTTCGAGCGCGTTGCTCGCGAATGAGGTCAGTGACAACACCGCCCTCGGTTATGCGGCGTCGCAGAACACCACGACGGGAAGCTCGAACACCGCGGTCGGGGGGAACGCGCTCAAAGTCAACACGACGGGCGGAGGGAACACGGCGATCGGTTTTGATGCCCTGACCGGTGACGCGCTTGGGAGCTTCAGTACCGCTTTGGGGTACGCAGCTCTCGCCGCGAACGCCGGCGTTAACAACACCGCGGTTGGCGCGAACGCTCTCACCACAAATACCGGTGGCTCCTGGAATACCGCGATTGGCCTAAACGCTCTCCTCCTCAACACCAATGGCAGCCAGAACACCGCCACGGGCGAGGGCGCGCTGCAGAACAGCACGATCGGCCACGCCAATACCGCAAATGGCCGGGGCGCATTGGTCGCCAATACCAGCGGCACCTTCAACACCGCGACCGGCGCCAGTGCGCTCGCCGCCGTCACCACCGGTTCCTGGAATATCGGTATCGGCTTCAATGGGGGGAACCTCCTCACCACCGGGAACAACAACATAGCGATTGGCAACGCTGGAGTGGCCGCGGAGGCAAGCACGATTCGCGTTGGTACCGCCGGTACGCACACTCGCGCGTTCATCTCCGGCATCCGTGGGGTCACCACCGGCGTAGCCGACGGAATCGCCGTTGTCATCGACAGCAACGGTCAGCTTGGCACCATCAGTTCATCGGCCCGGCTGAAGGAGGACATCGCCACCATGGAGGCCGCGAGCAGCGACCTCATGAAGCTGCGACCGGTCACGTTTCACTACAAGTCCGACAATCGCGACGGCGAGCGCAGGCTCCAGTACGGCCTGATCGCGGAAGAGGTTGAGGCGGTGAACCCCGGCCTCGTCGCGAAGACGGCCGACGGCCAGGTGGAGACCGTTCTCTACCAGTTCCTGCCCCCCATGCTGCTGAACGAGTACCAGAAGCAGCAGCGCACGATCGAAGCGCAGGCGAAGGAGATCGCCTTGATGAGGGAGCAACTCGCGCGGATCCTCAAGCTCGTCGAAGGGGGTCGTTAGATGTCCCGGATACTGATCGCGTGCGTCCTTGTGGCGCTGGGTGTCGCACCTGCCCAGTCGCAGCCATTCGCGGTAGCCTGGCACACCGTCGACGGTGGAGGGGGAACGAGCGCAGGCGGCGGCTTCGCCCTCAAGGGAACAATTGGCCAGCATGACGCCTCGGGTCCTCTGAGCGCGGGCGTCTACGCCGTCTCTGGCGGTTTCTGGGTTGGCTCGATCGGCGGCCTTCCCGCCATTTCGATCTCCGATGTGGTGATCGCGGAAGGGAACGCCGGCATCAGCAACGCGGTCTTCACCGTGACTCTCTCGCAGCCGAGTTCTCAGACGATCACGGTGTCCGCGACCACCTCGGACCTGAGCGCCGCCGCGGGCCTCGACTACACCGCCACCGGCCCCAGCGTCCTGACCTTCAACCCGGGCGTCACGAGCCAGACCTTCTCGGTCCCGATTCTCGGCGATGTAACCGCCGAGTCGGACGAGACTTTCCTCGTGACCCTCTCCGGCCCCGCCAATGCGGCGATTCTGGACGGTTCGGGAATCGGGACGATCACGAACGACGACGCGCCACCGCCCGCCCGCGTGTTCGTGGCCACCGGAGGCGCCGATGGCAACGACTGCTCACTCCAGGCCACACCCTGCCGGAACCTCAATGCGGCGATCGCGCAGGTGGCGGCCGATGGAGAGGTCATCGTGCTGAGCCCTGGCGAATACGACCAGTCCGCGGCGTCGATAGTCATCGGAAAGGGCCTCAAGATCACGTCTCCATCCGGCACGGTCGCGTTCATCCGCAGGCCGATCGTGGTGCACGCTCCCGGCGGCCGCGTCGTCCTGAGAGGCTTGACACTCAAGGGGAACGGCGCGGGCACGGGTGTGACCCTCGTGAGCGCGGCCGGCCTTTCGATCGAAGAGACCACGCTCGATTCGTGGACGAACGGTGTCGACCTTGGAACCGGCGGCCCGTCGACGGTGTCGGTGTCGGCCAGCGTGTTCACCGCGAACTCCATCGGCTTGAAGGTCGGCGGCGGTTCGAAGACGGCTGCGCTCGAAGGTCTGAGGTTCGAGGGCAACGGGGCCGGCCTCGATGTCGCCGGAGGACTAGTCGGCGTTCGCGAGTCCGCCTTCGTTGGCCACGCCACCGATGCGATCTCCGTGTCGGGTGGAACCGTGGAAGTCCACCGGTCGGAATTGTTCGGGAACGGCGGGGGCCTCAAGACATCCGGTTCGGGCACCGCTCGGATCGGTCGATCGCACGTCTTTGGAAACACGGTCGGTCTCTCGAGCGCCGCGGGCGGGACGCTTCAGTCCCGCGGGACGAATGTGGTTCGTCGGAACGGTACGGACACGACCGGGTCGATCGGCACGATTCCGGAAACGTAGCGGCCAGGGCGTCGGGTGCGACGTTCGCCAGGGGGCTGCTAGCCTTCGCTATTCATGCCCGTGCCCGAACCTCTGACCCCGCTCGTCCGCTTTCTCACCGGCATCTCCTACATCCCCGGCGGCGCGGTGTTTCTCGTCCGCAATCCTCGGCTCTGGCCGGTGGCGGTGTCCCCGCTCATCGTCGCCGCGGGCCTTCTGGTGATCGGGATCTTCTCCGGCGCCTTCTGGGCCGGGCGGATCGAGCAGGCCTTCTTTGGCGGCTACCTTCGCACGGTTCCCCCGTGGCTTTCCTTCGTTGTGGTGACCGGCCTGTGGGCCGGGAGCCTCGCGGCGGGAGCGATGCTGGCCCTCGCCATCGCGTTCGCCCTCGTGGGCCCGCTCTTCGAGAAGCTCTCACAGCGGGTGGAAGAGGTCTCGGGCCGGACGCCCCAGGGTTCGAAAGGACTGCGGTGGGAAATCATTCAGTCTCTCAAGACCGCGGCGTACTTCGCCATGGGTGCGCCCGTGGCCATTCTGCTCGGGTTGATTCCGTTTCTCGGGCCGGTCATGGCACTTGGCTTCACGGGCCATCGGGTCGCCTTCCAGAACACCGATGCGGTTTTGCTGCGACGCGGCATGGACTTCACGCAACGACACGAGTTCCATCACCGCTTCCGACCCGAGACTCTGGGCTTCGGTGTCGCATCCGTCTTGTTGTTCCCGCTCATGAACATCTTCGCCGTCCCGATCTTCGTGGTCGCGGCCACCCGGCTCGTGAACGACCTCGAAGAGTACCGGGCCGCGCCGCCGCGCATCTCATCGCCGGATCCGGAACGTCAGGGTGATGGTCACAAGGAAATCGCTCCGGACCCCGTTCAGTAGCAGCGGTTCGTAACGCCGGCTTCGGACCGAGGTCAGGGCGGCCTCGTCGAAGAGCCGGTGGCCTTCGATGATGCGCACATCGACGACCCGGCCGTCCTCGCCCACGTGAGCCTCGAGAATCACCTGGCCCGAAACGCCTGCGGCCTGGGCCATGGGCGGGTAGAGCGGGGGGCGAGACTCGACAAGTTTCGGCTCGCGGATCAGGCCGCCGATCCGCGGGGTTGCGAGCGCCCGGCCGGGCGCCGGCAGAGGACTTCCGCCGCACAGCGCGCCCAGGGCGCAGTCCACACCGATGTCGTCGCCCGTGCCTCCCGTGCCCCCGTTGCCGGTTCCCGCCGGGCCCGCCGCCGTCATTGGATCCGGGTCGAGGACGTCGCTCGCGCTGATGAGCGTCGGCGTGTCCCTGGGAGGGGTGAGGTCTGCGACCGCGGCCTGCGCAGCGCGCGGTGCCGCGTTCGTTCGGGGGCCGCGTGGGCGTGGAGGAGAGGGGGCCGGGAGCATCACGGTTATCGGCTTCACGAGAGGCGCCTGGAAGTTGTGCGCGGTCTCGGGCGGCGCGGTTGTCGTGAGAAGGGGAACGAGCACCAGAGCGGCGATCCCGGCTCCATGAATGAAGAGGGAAAGGGACGCTCCCGAGGCGGGCTTCGACGGGAATGAAGAACTCGAACCTCGCAGATCGAGTGAGAGTGTCGACATGGGGCCTCCTCGCGATTCAAGGCGCCCGGCGGTAAGCCGGGCCTTCGAACCCAAGACGCCCGACGGGTCGGCCTTCTTGGCCGATGCCGCGGAGTCGCTATTCGAGACTGAGGGTGAGCGTCTTTCCCACGAGCGCCAGAAGCCGCCTTGTTTCCCCTGCGGCGAGCTTGACCGTTCTCGATTCGATGAACTCGGCGGCCCCGGACCGGACCTCGACCTTGATGACGTGCTCGCCCGGGGGAATCACGAGATCGGTGCCGAAGCGGCCGTCGTAGCCTTTGATCACGCCCAGGACCTTGGTCGGCATCCCCATGATGCTGTTCGCGAATACGACGCGGTCATCGACCTTGACCCGAAGCGTGCCGCTCGCGAAAGAGTGCTTGAGGTCGAGGGTGACGCGCGCCGCGCGTCCCGAACCCTGCACGGAAAGAACGGGGACGGTGGGCTCCGGCGTCGGGATCCGGGTCGGGAGGGGTGTCGGCCCGGGGGGACGAACCGTACCGGCTTCCGGTCTGGCCGTCTGGGTTGGGGTGATGGGAGTTTCGTCCGGCGTCGTTGGCGCCGGTCTTTGCAGAAACAAAACCACACCCACGCCAAGCGCGATCCCAAGGGCCACCGCGCCAGCGAGCCGGAGATTTCCCTTTCGAGAGGTGTCCTCGGCGGTCGCCCCGGCGTCACTGGGTGCATAAGGCGCCACACGAGGCTGCGTGACCGTGTGCTTGGGAGAGTGAACCGCGTTCAGCGCGATGGTATCGAGGGGCCCGAGCTGAGTCGCGTGAAGAGGCGGCTTGCCTTCGAGGACACATTCGAGATCGGTCGCAAAGTGGGCCGCCGAGTCATACCGGGCGTTGCGTTCCTTGCGCAGGGCGCGGGCGATGACCGCGTCGAGGGTCCTCGGGACCTTCGCCAGGGTGGAGGCGGGCCGGGGTTCGTCACGGATGATCTTCGTGAGCGTCGCGGCCATGGTCGGGCCTTCGAACGGGCGGACGTTCGTGACGAGTTCGTACAGCACGGCGCCGAGGGAGAAGATGTCGGACCGGCCGTCGACTTCCTCACCCGACGCCTGCTCGGGCGACATGTAGGCGGGGGTGCCGAAGATCTGGCCCGCCACGGTGAGCTGCGCCGCGCTCGCCTTGGCGATGCCGAAATCCATGATCTTGGGCTGGCCCGTGCCGTTGAGCATGATGTTCGCGGGTTTGATGTCCCGGTGCACGATGTGGTGGGAATGCGCGGTCTGGAGCGCGCGCGCCACCTTGGCGATGATCTGCGCCGCCTCTTCCCAGGGCATGGCGCCTCGGGCCAGGACCGAGGCGAGGGTTTCGCCTCGCACGTACTCGAGGGCCATGAAGAGCAGGCCGGAGTCGAAGTCGCGGCCGACGTCGTACACCGCCACCACGTTCTGGTCGTCCAGCGTGGCGGATATCCGCGCCTCGGATAGAAACCGCTGCTCGAAGGCCTCCCGTTCGTGGGGAGCGATCGCGGCCATGGCCCCGAAGGTCTTGAGCGCAACCGTCCGGCCGAGGGTGGTGTCGCGCGCCTGATACACGACGCCCATGGTTCCGCGACCGAGTTCGCGTTCTATCCGGTATCGACCGATCTGGGAGGGTGGCTCTGTGGTCATCGGCAACCGCTCAACGCGGGTGTAAAACGTAGGATAACGCGATGATCCCTCAATTCCTGCTGCTCGCGGCTTCGGTTTCCGCCGCATTCGCCCTGCCGCAGGCGCCCCCTGAGGCTCCTTCGATGCATGCGCCCCTGAGCGCGCTGCTGCGGGCTCACGTGCAGCACGGACTCGTTGATTACGATGCGTTTCAGAAAGCTCCGGAGTTCCCGAGGTACCTCGACTCCCTCGCATCCGCCCGGCTCGAGGGGATGTCGAAAGACGATCGGCTTGCGTTCTGGATCAACGTCTACAACGCCTACACGATCGCTCTCATCAACGAGCACAACGAGCGTGAGTCCATTCGGAACATCAACATGTTCCTAGGCCTCGTGAAGGGCAAGGGCCCCTGGAAGGAGGACATCGTGCGCGCCGCGGGCCGCAGGCTGACCCTCGACGACGTCGAGCACAAGATCATCCGCGTGGAGTTCAAGGAACCGCGGATCCACGCCGCCCTCGTCTGTGCCGCGATGTCCTGCCCGCCCCTGCGCACCGAAGCCTACGAGGGTCGGAAACTCAACGAGCAGCTCGAGGATCAGACCCGGACGTTCCTCCGCGACCGGCAGACGGAGAATCGTCTTGATCTGGGCAACAGCGTGATCCACCTCTCGCCCATCTTCGACTGGTACCGCGAGGACTTCGGCAAGACCGATGCCGCGATTCTGCGCTTCGTCGCCCCGTATTTCGACGGGACGGGGGAGAAGAATGCCTTCTCCCAGGCCCGTCTCAAGATCGAGTTCACCACCTATGACTGGTCGCTCAATCTGCAAAGACCGCGCGTGACGCAGTAACCTGCGCGGTTCTTTGTCGATGATCCGGTTCTTTCGCTCGCCCAAATTCCCGATCTTTCTGATCGTCTTCGTGGACGTCATCGGGCTCGGGATCACCATCCCGGTGCTTCCCGTCTACGCGGAGGGTTACTTCCACCTCTCCGGGATCGAGATCGCCGGGCTCACCAGCCTCTTCTTCGCGGCCCAGTTCGTGGCCGCGCCCCTGCTGGGCCGGCTCTCCGATCGGATCGGCCGCCGACCCGTGCTCATCGCGTCGCAATTCGGAACCCTGACCGGCGCGATTCTCACCGCGGGGGCGCTGTCGCCGATCTACCTCATCGTCGCGAGGCTCATCGACGGCCTCACCGGCGGCAACATCTCGGTCGCGCAGGCCTATCTCACCGACATCACACCCGCGCAGGACCGGGCGAAGAGCGTCGGCCTCGTGATCGCGGCCTTCGGCCTCGGGTTCATCATCGGTCCGGCGTTTGGCGCTTTCATGTCGGCCGCCTACGGACCGCGGATCCCGTTCATGTTCGCGGCCGCGGCGTCCATCTGCACCATTCTGCTCTCCATCTTCATGCTCAAGGAGTCGCTGCCTCCCGAGAAGCGGTCGGGCGCGGTCAAGACCCCGGAACGTTCGACACGGGAAATCGTGAGTCACCCCCAGATCGCGCGGATCCTGCTCATCGGTCTGCTCGGTCAGATCGCGGTCTTCGCGTTCAACGCCGTTTTCATCCTGTGGATCGACAAGGTCGTCCTTCCCGACTGGTCGATCGAGCGCGTCCAGCGCGCCACTGGCGTGGTCTTCATTTTCGTCGGCCTCGTCACGGTCGCGACCCAGGCGCTGGTGATCGGGCCGGTGGTCCGGCGGATCGGCGAGGCCCGTGCCGTGATCGCGGGCGGATTCCTGCGCGTGGTGGGGAACGCCATCATGGCGTTCTTTCCGCGGATGTACCCGGCAGCCGCAGGCTCGGCGATCGCCGGGGTGGGCGGCGGCATCGCCATGCCGAGCGCCGCGGCACTTCTGACCTTCCATGCCCCAAACGTCGCGCGCGGCCGGATCATCGGCATCAATCAAAGTGCGATGTCTCTCGGCAATATCATCGGACCTCTGCTCGGCGGTTTCGTTTACGACCGCAATCCTGCCTGGCCCCCGATGGTCTCCGCGGGAACACTTTTCATCATGTGGCTCGTCTCACTGGGCCTCACTCAACCCCCAAAACCCGAAAATGAAGGACCAAACCGAAATGGCTAATCCGACCGCGACGTTCGAGACTTCTCTCGGCAGCTTCACCGCCGAGATCCTGAGCGATGTCATGCCCATCACCGCGGGCAACTTCATCAAGCTCGCCAAGGAGGGCTTCTACAACGGCCTTCATTTCCACCGCGTCATCCCGAACTTCATGATCCAGTTCGGGTGCCCGCACAGCAAGGACCCGCAGAGCCGCCGCGCGGGAACGGGGGATTCACCCTACGGGCGTATCCAGGATGAGCATCCCGCGAACGCGAAGATCTCGAACGAACCCGGCACGTTGTCGATGGCGAACACCGGACAGCCCAACAGCGGGTCCTGCCAGTTCTTCATCAACACCGTCCACAACGGTTATCTCGACTTCTTCTCGCCCGGCGCCTCGAAGCACCCGGTTTTCGGCCGCGTGACCCAGGGTATGGACGTGGTGAACAAGATCGGCTCGACGAAAACCGACGCCGGCGACCGTCCCTCGACCCCGATTCAGATGGTCAAGATCACGATCACCGGCGCGTAAGTTCGCACCGTCATCGCGAGCGACCGGACGTTTTGCGGGGAGCGAAGAGATCCTCGGCGCGCCTGGCCGCGAAGCAGCCCCAGCCCACTACCAAGCCAATTGGACCGCTCGTCATTGCGAGGAGCCAGTCCGTTTAGTACTGCGACGAAGCAACCCCGTCCCACCACTATCACCCGTTGGTAGTGGTGGCCCGCGGGGCCGAACGCTGATGTGGGCTCGCTGCGCCGGGACCGCCTCCTGCGTCGCCACTGAACGCTCGGCGATGGAATCGTGTGGCTCCTTACTCGGCTTAGTTGAGCGCGAATGGAGCAGACGGAACGCGGCGACTCGCGCTCAAAATCCCGACGCATGCGACCCACATCAGCGCCCGGCCCCGCTTCATCCTGAGGCTCAACGCCAACCCTCAGGAAGCGGCCTTCAGGCCCCGTCGCAGCCCAAGGAGAAAGCGATCGCAACGCACAGCGCGTGCATTCGAGCATCGCTCAGGCGTCCCACTCTGCGCCCGATCAGGTCCCGGCGCACGGTGAGGAGGTTGTGAGCGTTCACCGCGCATGGGTTCTTCATTCCGTCATCCACATCCAGCCGCACCTGAGACGGCACGTCGCGGATCGTTGAACTGATCGGGGCGACGGTGACGGTTCCCAGATACTCCAGAACGGAAGGCCTGGTGAGGACTACGACAGGGCGCTCCTTGTCGGGTGCGGGGAAACGAAGTAGTCGCACTTCGCCCCGCTCTAGTCTTCCGGCCATGCCGTCACCTTCTCGAACGCCGCCATCTCATCGCCTTCGGGAACTCTGAGGTATCCGGCGCGATCGGCCACTTCCTTGTCGCTCACCGCCTTCCGCTTGAGGTGTTCGCGCAGGGCCGTCCGAAACAACTTCGACCGGTTTGTCCGAAGCCTCTTCACTTCGCGGTCGGCCGCCTTCAGGAGGTCTTCTTCAAGAACAATCTGGATCGTCTGCATATGTGGATCCTACTCCACAGTCGACTGAGGACCGGCCTAGCCCAAGCCCACTATCAAGCGAGTTGGACCTCTCGTCTTCGCGAGCAACCACCCGCCCACCGACCAAGCCAATTGGACCCCTCGTCATTGCGAGGAGCCACTCCGTCTCGTACGGCGACGAAGCAACCCCGTCCTCCAACTACCAACCCCGCAGGCTGAGTCGCGGGGGGACGAGATCGCTTCGGCGCAAGCTTCTGACTTCTCCTCGCGATGACGCTGTTTCGGCAGGGCCGAAACAGCGTCAGCTGTTGTCCCCGTCGAGGAGGCCGCCGATCCCGCCGAGGATCGAGCCTTCCTCGCGGCCGGCGCCGCCCGCCATCCTCGATGCGCCGACGATGCGGTTGGCCATGCGCGAGAGGGGCAGAGACTGAAGCCAGATCTTGCCCGGGCCGCGAAGCGTCGCGAAGAAGAGGCCCTCGCCGCCGAAGAGCGCCGACTTGATCTTGCCGACGAACTGGATGTCGTAGTCGACGGTGGGCTGGAAAGCCACGATGCAGCCGGTATCGACGCGCAGGATTTCACCGGGAGCGAGAACCCGTTCGTGCAGCTTGCCGCCGGCATGCACAAAGGCGAGGCCGTCGCCCTGGAGCCGCTGCATGATGAAGCCCTCCCCGCCGAAGAAACCGGCGCCGAGCTTCTTCTGGAAAGCGATGCCTACGGAAACCCCCTTGGCCGCGCACAGAAACGAGTCCTTCTGCGAAATGAGTTCTCCGCCCACCTGGGACAGGTTCACGGGCACGATCGTGCCGGGATAGGGAGCGCCGAAGGCGACCTTCTTCTTCCCCGAGCCCTTGTTGACGAAGATGGTCATGAAAAGCGACTCGCCGGTCAGAAGGCGTTTGCCGGCTCCCATGAGAGCGCCCAGGAAACCGCTGCTGCCCTGGTTCGATCCGTCGCCGAAGACGGTCTCCATTTCGATGCCGTCTTCCATGTACATCATGCCGCCGGCCTCGGCCACCGACGCCTCCCCCGGATCGAGCTCGATCTCGACGAACTGCATGTCTTCGCCATAAATCGTGTAATCGATGACGTCCATCCGGCTCATGTGGGCTATCTCCTCGGTTCCTTATGTGGGGGTTTTCCTGTCGGGTGCGCACACCGCTCCCGATGATGGAAGGAACGATAACCGTCCTCGTTTGTTCAACCCTTCGACTCCGCATTCGAGACGACGGGCTTCGCTCAGGTGTCGCTCGTCTAGAGATCCAGCGAGTAGCCCTCGCGGGACTGTTCGGCATCGGCCGGATCGGTGAAGCGCAGGAGCAGGGAGGTGGCCTCATCGGAGTGGGCCACCAGGGCGGAGACGCATTCGGGGTCGAACTGCCCGCCTGCTCCATCGGTCAGGAAGCGCAGGGCGTCTTCGACCGGCCAGGCCTTCTTGTAGGGTCGCCGGCTGGTGAGGGCGTCGAAGACGTCCGCCACCTTGACGATCCGCGCCTCGATGGGGATCTCCTGCCCGCG
Source organism: uncultured Acidobacteriota bacterium (assembly GCA_964396875.1). Classification (GTDB taxonomy): domain Bacteria; phylum Acidobacteriota; class Vicinamibacteria; order Fen-336; family JAGNNV01; genus JAGNNV01. The sequence continues at coordinate 21,794 of CAYNHK010000021.1, forward strand.
GCGACCCTGCGGATAGCCGCTTCCATCCACCGACTCGTGGTGAAAGTGGACCACGTTGCGAAGCATGTCGAGGTGGCCGACCGCCCCGAGGTCGAGTTCGGACAGGATGCCCTCCACGATCTCCACCCCTTTGAGGACATGCGACTGCATTACCTCGAATTCCGCCGGAGTGAGCGGGCCCGTCTTGAGGAGGATGTGGTCGGGCACCCCGATCTTGCCGATGTCGTGGAGGGGAGCGAATCGGAGGATCGACTCGACGAACTCATCCGAGAGGCCTTTCCCGGGCGCCAGCACCCGGGCGATCAGGCGGCTGCATCTCGCCATGCGGTCGAGATGGCCGCGGGTCTCGGGATCGCGGTAATGGGTGAGGCGCGTGGCAACGCGAAGCGCCGATTCGAGCATGCGGGTCTGCGCGAAGCCTTGGGAGAGGGCCAGGGTCAGGAGGCGCGCGAAGATGGCCAGATGCTCCACGAGCAGGGGTCGGAAATAGCCGGGCTCTCGGGAGTCGAAGAACAGGAAGCCGAACAGCCGCCCGCCCTCGAACAGGGGCATGGTGTAGCTCGATCGATACCCCCGCTCGAGCAGACGGCGGGTGTGCTCGTGGGGGGAGTCGGCCAGGCTGTTGAGGTCATTCACCACCCGGCTGTTGCCGGCTTGGGCCAGCCGCGAGAGGGAGGTCGTGTCGGCCAGGAGGGCTTCATAGAGTTCGAGCGGGTTGCCGCCATCCGTGCTGTGCGCGAAGGTCTTCAGCAGGTCGGTCTTCGGGTCGTAGACCGCCGCGGCCACGCGCTCGATCTCGGGGAACAGTCTCTTCAGGCAGACATGGGCGTCCGCGATCTCGTCCTGGATCGTCCGTGCGCGCTCGTTAGGACTCGCCACGCCTGGAAGGCTACCCTCCGTCGGGTTCCGAAGTGTGTGACCGTTGACTCTTTCGGTCGCTCCGGCTTCCGTGTCGTAGTCTCGCTCTGGTGAACCGAAGCGAGAATCAGGAGGAGGCCGCCGCGTCGCCCCGGCGCCTGCCGTTTCCAGAGAGCCTCTGTCACCGCTGCGCCGCGCCGCCCCGTTTTGTTCGAACGGACAAGGGGGCGGTCTTCATTCAGTGCCCGGTGTTGAAGCGCTACCCGCCTCAGCCCGTTCTGTCCTGCGAAGAGTTTCGCCCGCGAACCTAGCGGGTGTCGGCGTCGAACCGGACCACGTCCCCGGCCCTGCCCGGGGCTATTTCTTCCCGCCGAAGATCATCCGATACAGGCCGAGCAGGATCATGGCCCCGAGGATGGACATCAGCCACCCCGAAGCGTAGTCCGCGTTGCCCCGGAGGTTCTGGCCGATGAACGTCCCGATCATCGATCCGGCGAGGCCGATGAGTGCGGTGACGATGAAGCCTCCCGGGTCCTTCCCCGGCATGAGGAACTTCGCGATCACGCCGACGAAGAGACCGAAGATGGCTTGTCCGATGAGGTGGAGCATGACGCGACTTCCTTTCGAGAGGGTCCGACCAGCAAGACTCTAGTCCCCGGATGCCACCAGGTCGCCGCTCTGCGGCAGGAGCAGCCGAAGCGGGCGATAATCAGGGCTACATGACGCCTGCCTCCGCCACTTTCCGCAGCCTTGGGATCTCCCCTCCCACCCTCGAAGCTCTGACTCAGAAGGGCTACGACCACCCCACGCCCTGCCAGACCGAGACGATTCCACCCGCCCTCAAGGGCCAGGATCTCGTGGTCCAGTCCCGTACCGGGACCGGCAAGACCGCGGCTTTCGGCATACCTCTCGTGGAGAAGGTCGACCTCGCGCTCAAGGGCGTCCAGGGCGTCGTTCTGGCTCCGACGCGTGAACTGGCGGTGCAGGTCGCCGAGGAACTGGGTGCTATCGGCAAGGGGCGCGGCGTCAGGGTCGCCGCGATCTACGGTGGCGATTCCATGGAACGCCAGACCGATCTTCTCGATTCCGGGGTCCAGCTGATCGCGGGCACGCCCGGCCGCGTTCTCGACCATCTCCGCCGGGGCACCCTGGATCTTAAGAACCTCAAGATCTTCATCCTCGACGAAGCCGACCGGATGCTCGACATGGGTTTCGCCGAGGAGATGCAGAAGATCGTGGCCTTCGTCCCGGAGGAGCGGCAGACCCTGCTCTTCTCCGCCACCATTCCCGCCTCGATCAAGCACCTCATCTACAACTTCCTGAAGGAGCCGGTGTGGCTCCTGCTCTCGGAAGACAAGGTCTACGTCACCGACGTCGAACATGTCTACTGCATCGTGCCGCGCATGCGGAAGGAGCAGACGCTCTACGATCTGCTTCTCTGGGAAGAGCCGACCTCGGCCATGGTCTTCTGCAACACGCGAGAGGAGACGCGTCAGGTCCACGAGTTCCTCCAGAAGCGCGGCCTGCCCTCGGAGATGCTCTCCTCCGACCTCTCGCAGGGGAAACGCGAACGTGTGCTCAAGGCCTATCGCGAAGGGCGTATCAAGGTTCTCGCCACCACCGACGTGGCCTCGCGCGGAATCGACGTGGACGATGTGTCCCACGTCTTCATCTTCTCGACCCCGGACTCGCCGGAGCAATACATCCACCGCGCCGGCCGAACCGGGCGCATCGGCAAGTCAGGAAGGGCGATCAGTCTCCTCTCCGCGCACGACATCATGAACTACAACCGGCTGGTGAAGCGCTACCACATCGAAGTGAAGGAACTGCGGCCTCCTTCATCCGACGATGTCACGCGGCGCACCGCCGAACGGGTCCTCGACCTGATCCTCAAGGAGCGGGAGGGGTCGCCGGATGCGATCGCCCTCGCCGACGTCTTGTTGTCGCGCGACGACCGGCGTCACCTCGTGGCCTCTCTCCTCGAAGTGTGGCGCGACGAGAAGCGCAAAGTCGTCATTCCGATCGAGGTCGATCCGGAGGAGGCCGCTGCGGCCGCAGCCGACGCCGCGGCGGATGCCGCCGACAAGGCCTCGTCGCGACCCCATGGGGGCGGCCGCGGACGGCGACCCGCCTTTGGCGGCGGCAGCGGCGGTCGCGGACGAAGCGGACCGCCGCGGCGACACTAGGCCACCGATTCGGAGCGGGCCGGAGCACTCTCGCAGGCCTGGTAGTGGTGGGGCGGGTCTCTACGGGTATGCGCCACCCTTGAGGTTGTACCCGAACTGATAGGTCGATGGCCGCAGTACAACGCCGCGCGCCAGCGGATGAGTACCGCGGAGGGTCCACGACGAATCATCCCCGCACTCCTGCTCACGGTGCCCGGCGAAGGCCACACGGACAGCGCCCTTCACCGTGGACGACCGGGGTGGAAAGAAGGCCTGCATTCCGGCGGCCTGCCCTCCCCCCGTGACAGGTCCGATTGGCCTGCACTCGGCGGCGAGGCTCAGCCCTGGGACGTCAACCGAGCCCCGCCACATCCCCTCCGTAGGCTGAACAAGCTTCACCTGGCCGTAACTCGCGGGGTAGCCCTTTCTCCGCATGTACTTGACGTAGCTGCTGTCGGGCATCCAGAACTCCAGCGTCAGAAAAGGCTGCCCCGGTCCGAGGTCCGCGGTCGGAAGCGACGGCGCGACCCTGGCGCACCACAAGGCGACGGCTCCACCTTCCGGCCAGTTCGGCGCGCGCCCATCTATTGTGAAGGTCCCGGTTCGAACGATTTCGAGAAGGAAATACCCCAGTCAGCGTGCGCGGGGTGTTCTACGAGATGGTCCGTCGCCCAACGGACACTGCCCGTGGCAAGTTCTTTCACGGTAATGAACCGCAGGGTTTCCGGGAGCCGGTCCCGTACGGTAGCTGGATCGAAAACGAGGTAAGCCACAATTTCGTGCGGTTGGCCTACAGCCCAGTGTGACTGAGCACCGTCGGGAAGCGTTGGGGTTTGCGGGCGAGCGTCTCTGGCGACCAGCGTCGAGCAGACGAGCATGATTCCCAGCAAACACGAGCGCAAGTCGGCCATGGGTTCTTGGATGATAGGACCGGAACTACCCCGCTCGCGCGATTGCGGCGCCCGCCACTTTGCCCGTAGACCACGCCCACTGGAAGTTGAAGCCGCCGATGCGGCCGTCGACGTCGAGAATCTCTCCGACGAAGTACAGGCCCGGGACCAGGCGCGATTCCATGGTCTTTGGATTGACCTCGTCGAGCGACACCCCGCCTGAGGTCACCTCCGCGAAGTTGTAGCCGCGGCCGCCGATCACGTTGAGCGGGAAGGCGATGAGCGCGTTCACGATGGCGCGACGGTTGTCCCGGGACACCTTCGAAAGCAGTCCATCTTGCCCGGCCGCGAACTCCGCCAGCCGAAGCGCCACCGCCTGGGTGAGGCCGAAGGCGCGGGCGAGTTCCGTGCTCACGTGGTGATGGGGGCGATCGCGGGTGGCCGCGATCAGATGTCGATCGATGTCCTCCGGGGAGAGGTCGGGCGCGAAGCTCAGCCTCAGGGTCGCTTCTCCGCCCCCGGCTCGGGCACGCCGCATGAACCGGGAGGTGTTGAGGGCGAGGGGACCGCTGATGCCGAAGTGGGTCCAAAGCAGCGATCCCCTGAGGTCCACCGGCCTCTCTCCGGGGCGTGAGATCCGAATCGCAGCGTCGTGGGCGATGCCGCTCAGAGGAGCGTGGAAGTCGCCGCCGAGGATCATCGGCTCGAGGGCCGGCACGGGAGTGACGATTGTGTGTCCCTGCGTTCGCGCGAGTTCGTAGCCGAAGCCGTCGCTTCCCGTCTTCGGCAAAGAGAGACCTCCGGTGGCCAGAATCACGCGCGGCGCGGCGATGGAACCGGCAGACGTTTCGAGGACCCAGCCGGCCCCGTCCTGCTTCAATTCGGTCACGCGGCACGACGTCCGGATCTCGACATTCAGTCGTCGGGCTTCGGCGAGGAGGGCATCAAGCACGGTCCTCGACTTGTTGGTCACCGGGAAGAGTTTCCCGAGCGGCTCCTCCTTGAGGGCCACCCCGATCTCTTCGAAGAAAGCGACGGTCTCGGGCACCGGGAACGCGCGCAGGACCTGCTTGACGAAGGGAGACCCGGACCGCCAGAAATCCGAGGCCTCGACATGGATGTTCGTGACGTTGCAGCGGGATCCGCCCGACACGAGGATCTTGGCGCCCAGGGTGCGGGCGCCATCGACGATGAGAATCCGCCGCGCCGCCGCCCGTGCGGCAAAGATCCCGGCGGCAAGTCCGGCGGCGCCTCCGCCCACGATCACCACGTCGGAGGTCCAGGCTGGGCCTGCGAGGGAGGGCTGAGCGATAATTGGGGGCGTCACGGAACTGCATCATGCCAAGGTACGACTACCACTGTCCCGATAACGGTTTCATTGTCGAGGTCCGCCACGGCGTCAACGAGCGGATCAAGACCTGGGGTGAGTTGTGTGAGAAGGCCATGATCGGCCCGCGCGGAACGCCCGACGACGCGCCTGTGGAACTGGTCGTTCACGCTCCCGCGCTCTCATTTCCGAAGGGCGATGTGGCCCTCAAGAACATGGGCTTCTCAAAGCTGGTCCGGCGCGAGACCGGGGTCTACGAAAACGTGACCGCCCAGGATGGACAATCGAAGATCGTTTCGGCGGATAATCCCGCGTCGGCGCTGAACCTTGGCGCCACCCTCGGCGACTGACCCCGACTTCAGGAGACCACGACCATGATGACCCTGCCCACCAAGGCCGCTCCGCTCGCGCTGCTCATTTTGGCGGGCCCCGCCCTGGCTCAGAATGAAACCGCCCTCAAGAACGCCTTCATGGGCCGCCAGGTCGCGATTCGCGTCGACATGCCCGCAAGTCACAAGGGTGTGGACCTCAGGTTCGATCGGGACGTGCCCTTCGATCTCAAGGAGAACTCCGACCGGATTCGCGCCTACGACGCCGCTCTCAAGGCCGGCGACGTGATGCCCGTGACCTACATCAAGGTCAAGGGCGACATGATCGAGTTCCACCTCGGCGGCGGGGGTTTCAACTGGTTCTCGGACTCCACCTCCAAGAGCGCGACTCTTTCGACGAAGACCGTCCGCGAAAGCGACCTCGAGAAGGAGATCAAGAACGAGACCGACCGCGATCGCAAGCGTCGCCTCGAACGCGAACTCGACGATCTTCGCCGCGACCGGGAACGCCGGGACGACCGGGAGCGACGCGACGTCGAGGAATACAACCTGCGCGCCAAAGACCGCGATATGGACCGGGCGCTCAAGAGCGGGTCGAGATTCAACCTCCGCTTCAAGAAGAACGTTCCCCCCGACGCGCTTACCCCCGAGGGCTTCGAGCGCTATCTCGACCCCTGGGTGGATTTTTCCGGCCGATCCACGCGCCGTTCGTCGTCCTCGAGCACCACGTCTTCGTCGCGAAGCGCCTCCCAGAACCGAGACTGGCGCAAGGGCACGCCCCGTCGCGAGATGGAGGATGCGCTCGGCAAGGCGCTCCGCGAAAAGAGTTGCCCGGGTGACGACGGTGGACTCGACTGCCGGATCGCCACTTTCGAGGATGGCGGCGACGAGATCGAGGCGACCTTCGTGGAAGGCGTTCTCGTCCGCTTCTCCACGCGTCGAAGGTAGACGGCCATCGCAGAACGGGCAGGCGTCGCCCTTCTCGGCCTGCCGACCGACATCAACTCCTCCCACGTCCGAGGGGCGGCCCTCGGTCCCGCCGCCATCCGGAAGACGCTGTGGAGCGGGGCCAGCAATCTGACCAGCGAGCGCGGGGTTGATCTCTCGGCGGAGGGGGCGCTCGTCGACGAGGGCGACCTTGAGCTTCATGAAAGACCATCCGATCGCGATGTGATCGAGCGCGCGGTCCGGCGCATCACTGACCGCGGACTCAAGCCGCTCCTTCTGGGTGGGGATCACTCGGTCACGTACCCGGTGATGCGTGCGATCGCAGCGGCGCACGGGCCGGTGAACATCCTGCACTTCGACGCCCACCCGGATCTCTACGACGAGTACGAGGGCAACCGCTTCTCCCACGCCTGTCCGTTCGCGCGGATCATGGATGAGCGACTTGGGAAGCGCCTGGTTCAGGTGGGAATCCGGACCCTTAACGCCCATCAGGCCGCACAGGCGAAGAAGTTCAAGGTGACGATGATCCCGATGAGCGCATTCGATCCCGCCACCGTGCCGATTCCCAAGGGTCCGACCTACATCACGATCGATCTCGATGCGCTCGACCCTGCTTTCGCGCCGGGCGTCGCCCACAGGGAACCGGGCGGCTTGTCGGTTCGGGATGTCATTCACGTCCTGCATCGCGTCCAGGGCCCGGTGGTCGGAGCGGACATCGTCGAGCTTCGGCCCGCGTCCGACCTCGACGGCATCACCGCGGTGGTCGCGTCGAAACTGCTCAAGGAACTCGCCGGTCTGATGCGAACCTGAACTCCCGCGGCGGCTCGCCCTGAGCCCGATCTCAAACGATTGGAGCTGAAGTCCGGTCGAAGGGTAAACTTCACGGCTCTCTTACGATGTTCGATTCACTTTCCGACAAGCTGCAGGGCGTCTTCAAGGCGCTCCGCGGCCGTGGCTCGCTGACCGAGGCGGACATCGACGCCGCGATGAAAGACATCCGCGTGGCGCTCCTCGAGGCGGACGTGAACCTTCAGGTCACGAAGGACTTCCTCGACAAAGTGCGGGCGAAGGCGGTGGGTCAGGAAGTTCTGCGAAGCCTGTCTCCGGGCCAGGCCGTGGTCCGGATCGTCCGCGACGAAATGATCGCGCTCCTGGGTGCTTCGTCCCCGCGGTTGAAGGAATCGAAGCGCACGCCCACCGTCATCATGATGGTCGGCCTTCAGGGCTCCGGCAAGACCACCACGACCTCGAAGCTCGCGAAGTACCTCTCGAAGAACGGCCGCTATCCGCTCGTGGTCTCCACCGACGTCGCGCGTCCCGCGGCCCGCGAGCAGCTTGGAATCCTCGCCGGCAAGATCGGCGTGAAGTTCATGCAGCCGGCGACCGACGCGCCGCTCGAGATCGTGAAGAAGGCGATCGCCGAATGCCGTTCGATGGGCTACGACATCCTCCTCATCGACACCGCCGGCCGCCTCCACATCGACGAAGACCTGATGGCCGAACTCAAGGCCCAAAAAGCCCTCGCCGAGCCTTCCGAGATCTTCTTCGTGGCCGACGCGATGACCGGTCAGGACGCGCTGACCAGCGCCTCCGCGTTCCAGGCGCAGATCGGCATTACGGGGATCGTCCTCACGAAACTCGACGGCGACGCCCGCGGCGGTTCCGCGCTCTCCGCCGCCTCGGTGACCGGCTGCCCGATCCGCTTCGCCGGGACGGGCGAGAAACCCGAAGACTTCGAACTCTTCGACGCCTCGCGAATGGCCGGCCGGATTCTCGGCATGGGCGACGTGATGGGCCTCATCGAAAAGGTCGAGGAGTCCATCGACCCGAAGAAAGCCGCCGAACTCGCGGGCAAGATGGCGAAGAACGAGTTCTCGCTCGAGGACTACCGCGATCAGCTCAAGCAGGTCCGGAAGATGGGGAAGATCGGCGACCTCGTGCGCATGATCCCCGGAGTCCCCAAGGTCAACGACGACCAGATGGCGCAGGGCGAGGGCGAGATGAAGAAGTTCGTCGCCATCCTCGACTCCATGACCCACCAGGAGCGGGAACGTCCCGAGATCATTTCCGGCTCCCGGCGCAAGCGCATGGCCCTGGGGAGCGGGACCAAGGTTGAAGATGTGAACCGACTGCTCAAACAGTACGAGCAGACGAGAAAAATGATGAAACTGATGACCGCGCAGAACGCCAAGGGGTCGAAGCTTCGCAAGCTCGCCTCCCGATTTGGCATGCCCGGGTTGTCATAGAAGGCCTTTTCGGGAGAAACTAGGGGATGCTCGCTATTCGTTTGCGCCGTACCGGAACCACCAAGAAGCCGTATTACCGCGTCGTTGTCGCTGATTCACGCGCGTGGAGAGACGGGAAGTTCGTTGAGATCGTCGGTCACTACGACCCCCGGGCGAACCCCGGCAAGGTTGTTTTGAAGACCGACCGCGTCGACTACTGGATCTCGAAGGGTGCTCAGCCCTCCGACACCGTCCGCAGCCTCATCAAGGGCCACAAGAAGGCCGAGAAGCTCGCGGCGTAGTTAAGTTTGGGGGCCGCTCGGCTCCCGCCGCTTTGAACTCTTCACCTCTACGTTCCCCCAGGGAAGAGGCCGACAGCGTCACCATCGGCATCGTCCTTCGGCCGCACGGAATCCGTGGGGAAGTTGTCGTCGAGCCGCTGACCGATAACGAGACCCGCTTCGCAACGCTCGAGGAAGTTCGCCTTGCGCGACCTTCCCGGCCCGACCTCAAACTGCGCGTGGTCTCGATGTTTCCCCACAAGTCGCGGCTGGTCATTCAATTCGAAGGCATCTCCAGCATCGAACTGGCGGAGACCCTGCGGAACGCCGAACTTCGGATCCCGATAGCGTCTCTCCCCCCGCTGCCCGACGGGTCTTACTACCATCACGAACTTCGTGGCCTCGATGTGCGCGTCGAGTCGGGCGCCTCCATCGGAACGGTCAGCGAACTCTGGGAGACGGGCGCCACGCCCGTTCTCATGATCCACGACGGGCAGGGCCGCGAAACCCTCCTTCCCCTGGTTGATGCCTTCATCATCGAGGTCAACGTCAAGGGCGGCTTCATGCGGGTCAAGTCCGCGGGAACCGTGTCCTCGTGAGCCTCCGCGTCGACGTCATCACGATCTTCCCTGACCTGGTCCGGGAAGCGCTGAGGCACGGAATCGTGGCGCGCGCGATCGAGCAGGGCCTCGCCGGGGTCTTCGCCCATGATCTGCGAACCTTCACCGACGATCGGCATCGGCGGGTCGACGATGCGCCCTTCGGCGGCGGCCCGGGCATGGTGATGCGCGCCGAACCCTTCTTCCGCGCGGTCGAGGCCGTCATGCCCGAAGGCGCCTCGCCCGAGCGGCCGATCGTCCTCCTCTCGCCCCGCGGGGAGAAGTTCACCCACAAGAAGGCGCGCGACTACTCGAAACTCGAAAGGCTGGTTCTCCTGTGCGGCCGCTACGAAGGCATCGATGAACGAGTCCGCACCGGTCTCGCCACCGAAGAGCTGAGCCTCGGCGATTTCGTCCTGATGGGGGGCGAAGTCCCCGCCCTCGCGGTGATCGAAGCCAGCGTTCGCCTCATTCCGGGCGCTCTCGGGGATGCCGAGTCGAGCGAGCAGGACAGCTTCGAGAACGACCTTCTCGATCATCCTCACTACACCCGGCCCGCGGATTTCCGCGGTCTCAAGGTTCCAGACGTCCTGCTCTCAGGCGACCACGCCGCCATCCTCAAATGGCGGCGACAGGAAGCCGCACTCGCCACGCGGACCCGGCGTCCCGATCTGAGCCGCGACTGACCACGCGGCAAAACCACCGCGTTTGAGCTAAACTTCGCGGCACTCGAAACGCCCATAGGAACACCCATCAACGCC
>CAYNHK010000022.1:0-31360 GCA_964396875.1 uncultured Acidobacteriota bacterium
CCAGGTCCAGATCCGCGACAACATCGGCCTCAATTTCGCGGCCGCCCTGCGGTCCTTCCTCCGGCAGGATCCGAACATCATTCTGGTGGGTGAGATTCGCGACTACGAGACCGCGGAAATCTCCACCAAGGCGGCCCTCACCGGCCATCTCGTGCTCTCGACTCTCCACACCAACGACGCTCCCTCCACCGTCTCCCGTATGGTGAACATGGGCATTGAGCCCTTCATCGTCGGTACCGCGGTCAACCTCATCCAGGCGCAGAGACTCATCCGCCGGATCTGCTCGCAATGCAAGGAGGAAGTCCGGGACGTACCCGCGAAGGTGCTCCTCGACGTGGGCTTCGAAACCGACGCGGTGGGCTCGTTCCCGATGTTCAAGGGCCGCGGCTGCTCCACCTGCAACGGCACCGGCTACAAGGGCCGCGTCGGCCTGTATGAAGTGCTGGAAATCAACGACGCGGTCCGCGAGCTGATCATGATGGGCGCGAACTCGGTCGAGCTTCGCAAGAAGGCGATCGAAGAGGGCATGCTCACTCTTCGCATGAGCGGCCTCGAGAAGATCAAGCAGGGGATCACGACAATTGAAGAGGTCCTTCGGGAGACTGTTCTCTAGCTCGGGGCGGAGAGCCTCCTGCCTTCCGGCCGCTGAGCACTATCCAACTCCAGGCCAGGGCGGAGAGCCAGAACCCGACCATCAAGCCCGGAGTTTGATAGTCGAACTGAACCACATGTTCGCCGGCCTCCAGATCCACCGACTGAAAGATCAGGTTTGCCGGCTGAACATCGCGGGGCTTCCCGTCGACGCGCGCGTGCCATCCTTCGGAATACGCGTTCAGAACCACGAGGGTCCCGGGCTCGGACAACCTGGCTCGGACCAGTACTGAGCCGCCGGTATCACTTTCGATTTTCGACTCGGACACCGCGGCCGCCGACGCCTGAGGCCAGCGGGATGAAGTCTGCGCTCCGATTCTGACAATCTCCTGCTCTCGATTGAAGGTCGAGCTTCCCATCGTTCGGAGGGCAGCATCTTGTGATTCCTCGCTTACCACCCGGTGGACCACGTAAGTCATGGGCAGGGGGTCGGGCACTTTGAGGACTTCCACAGCTCTTTCGTGAAACGTGCTGACGCTCGCAACGACCGGGAACTCGGCCGGGACTGGTCCGGCATAGCGAATGGCGTGGGTAACTCCGGCGAGTCGGAGCCATCCCTCGTTTGTGGTTTGGGCGCGTGAGGCGATGGCCGTCATGGCCGAGTAATCGGGCCTGGCCAACCCGGTGAAATCTCCGTCGAAACTTCCCCTCAGTCCCCACCTTACCGACTGAGGCGGAAGCAGGAATTGACCCAGGCCGAAATAGAAAGCCTCCTTCTCCGACCAGTCCGCCGGAGTCTTCCACGCGAGGGTGGGCGAGCGGGACCTCTGAAACACGTAGATCCTGGAGGCTTCCTGTCGACGCAACTCGTCAACCAGGCTCGGTCGAATCCTGAACATCTCCTCCGACGAATAGGAGTTCATGGCCTGGCCCGCGCCCAGGAGATCGAGAACCACAATGAGGGGGACCCAGATATCGGTTCGCTGCGCGCGGGATACCACCAGGAGCAGGCTGCCGAGGGCAAGCGGCGCCAACGGGGCGAGGCCCAGGGCTCGCTCCCACAAGCTGTCCCCGGCCCAGGCCATGGACGCGCCCCACAAGGTCAGGGCCAGCCCCACGAGTGTGCCGCCCAGCAGAGTTCCGGGCAGGCTCGTTTGAGGCGCCCGTCGGGTGAGGTCCCTGCTCCCGATGGCTGCCAGTATCGCCCAACACCCGGACACGAACCACAGAATTTTTGAGGGGAACCGAAAGGAGGAAATCAAGGGAGCGTCTGCGAGGAGACCCGCGAGGGGTGTATGGCGCCCCATGCTCAGGGCGATGGTCAGCGCAAGCAGCAGCCCCAACCGCGGCGCACGTCTGATTCCAAGCACAAGAAGGGGGAGAGTCGAGGCGCCCATATACATGAATTGAATCAGGCGCTGGCGCTCCTCGAGATCCTCGGGGTCCGCCCCGGGGGAATGGGCAAGTCCGCTGAGGGGGATAGCCAGATCCACGAGTGAAACGCCCGTGACCGACCAGTGCATGCGGCCTGCGGGGTCGAGGCTCTTGCGCGAAGTCTGTCCCGCCAGTATCGCGGTCGGGAGCCATTGAATCGCGGCCAAGAGCAAACACAGCCCCAGCGCCGTCGACAATCTGAGCAGCAACGGCCATAACCGGCTCCACCGGGCCGGCAACAGGAGAGCCATTCCCAGGCCCGTCATCAGACAGACGTCGGCGGACCCCGCGAGGGCCTGGAGGGCCGCCAGGCAGGCGAGCCTCTTCACGCCTCCTCGCCCGCTTCGGAGCCGCAGGAACGCGTCGAGAACCCACGGCATATACATGACCGATGAGAAGTGATGCCAGAGATTGGCGGACGAAACGACGGGTCCCGCGGCAATGAACACCACGACGCCGACCAGCGCGCTGGACACCGAGCGCAGTCGGCGCCTGAGGAGTTGAAAGGTGCCCAGGCTGCCAAAGAGGGTGTGTCCGACGACAAGTACCGTGTAGGCCACATTCGCCGGGAGGATCCAGTTGAGGATCGAAGGCGGGTAGAAGAACTGAAAACTCGGGTCGGCCAGGAATGGCGAGCCGAAGGCAACGAAGGGATTCCATTGAGGCAGCCGGCCACTGGCCAGCGTTCCGGTGGCCCATTCGACGTGAGGCAGCCAGTAGACCCAGACATCCCGTTCGAAAAAGAAGCCCAGGCCGGCGACTGCCGGCCAGTACAGCACCAATGCGAACCCGGCCGAAAGGGCAAGTCCCTTCAGGTCACGCGGCAGGTCCATGCCAGCGGGACGTGTCGGCATGCCGCGCCACAATGTCATCAGAAGCGCAGGAAGAGGCAAATCAGGCAGACAAGGCCGGCTACGAGTGAGATGCCGATTCCCGCGACCAACCCGGGAGGGTCGTACCACATGCGGATATGGCTTCGTCCCTTCGCGAGCGGGACTTCCCGGTGACCCTCGGGTGTTGAAAGCACGGGGAGTTCGACCCCGTTGACCGTGGCCCTCCAGCCTTTGCTCATGGGCTCTCGGACGATCAGACCCGTGGGCACGTCCACGACGACCTCGATCTCAAGGGTGTCCGAGTTCTCGTGGAGGATCGTCACAGGTTCGCTGAACCGGGGCAAGCTGCCCGCCAACTCATAGACCCTGATCCTGAGAGGAGCGATTCGGGTCGGGGCAATCTCGGTCAGCAGTCGCAGAGCCGGGTCATCGAGCAACTCCAGGCTGACGACTCGAGTCACGCCGGCGCTGCGCAACAGCGGCAGCATCGGCGGGAACTTTGAGCAGTCGGAGAGGTCCTCGGTCAGCACGCGTCGGGTGGCCACCAGACTGGTGCGATCCGGGCTCAGAGCGGTCCTCACTCCGAAGGGGAGGTGAAAATCGGGCGTCATCGTCTCCTGCAGGGCGGCCATGGTGAGGGTCTCATGGTGCGCGCCACGGTTGAACCGCGCGTTCCAATAGCTCGCGCTCTTCTCGATATCGCAGGTGTAGACGCGACCGCCTGAGTGGCGGACGAGATCCATTTCCTGATGCATCTCCGGAGACACCTGGTAGAAATCAGTTGTCACCCCAGGGTTCAGGCCGGCTCCTGCCCGGACCAGATCCGCCGCCACAAGAGCAACGACTGCTACCGCGGCCCGGCGGCTGGTCAAGAGGTTTCGCCCGGCCAACCAGCAGAGCACGCCCGCGATGATGGCCACCGCGCCGCCGGTGGCGGCATCGTTCGTAATGAAAGCCCCGATCTGCCCGCGATGAGCGGCCAGGGTTTGAGGAGGCAGGAAGCCATTCAGGAACCAGCTTGTCCATTGCGGAGCGATCCACGGCAGGAGAGGGAGCGCGGCGAAGGCGCCACCGAGACCGATACTCACCCGACAAAGTCGGGTCAGGTAACCCGGTGCAGCGTTCACGAGCGCGTCTGCGGCAAGAGACGTCAGGAGCGCAACGCAGAACTGAACCGTGAAGAACGCCTTCACGGGATATCTGAGAAAGCGAAGGCCCGGAGACAATTCGACAACGCTCTCCCACCCGGCGTAGCGGCCCAGGCCAACAAGAATCGCGATCAGAGCCAGCAGCCCCAATCGTCGGCGGAGTGGGCGCTTCACGGTGATTCCGACAAGGGCCAGAGCCACGACGGTGGGTCCGAGATAGAGACTCAATATGTATGGAAAACCCAGGGGGAAGAAGTTCTCCCCCCACCAGAGGCCGGTTATGTTCGAAGTCTCCCCGTAGAAGCCCGCGATGAATACTTGAAAGAGAGTCAGGGGGTGGATCGAGTGGCCCAGCATCACCGAAGTGGGAAAGCCTGAGGTCCGCTCACTGCCGGCAGAGGCTGAAAGCAGGGGCGCCACGACCGCTGCCGAAAGCGCCAGGGCCAGCCCGGCCGCCGCGGCCGCCCGCAAGAGCCGCAACCGGCTGTCGGGAGGTGTGAGCAGCACCGCAAGAATGCAGGTCTGAATCACGATCTCGAGGCCGGTGGTGCTGACCAGTATCGAGAGAGTGATGGCCGCAAGGGCCAACTCGCGTGATCCTCCCCGTTCGAGCAGTCGGCGAAAGGCCATGACAAAAAGAGGAGCCCAGGCAATGGCCTGGGTATAGACATAGAGATTGAGGCTGGACAGGGAGAAGCCCCCAAGGGCGTAGACACTCGCCCCGGCAACCGCCCCCAGCGGACCGATCCGGAGCTCACGCGCCAGAAGTGTGAAGGAAACGGCCGCCATCGGAATGTGAAGAGCCAGGAAGAGGGAGATCCCGAACTCATTCGGTATGAGCAACTGCAAGAGGTCGGGGAGGTACCCGAAGGAAGACAGAAGCAGGGGTGTGCCTTCGTGGGTGAGCGGGTTCCAGAATCGCAGTTCACCACGCCCCAATCCCTCGAGGATGAACTTTCTCCCGGGTATGAAGTACGCCGAGAGGTCCCGAAAGTAGAGGCTGTCTCTCTCGAGGAACAGCCTTATGAACGGAATGAAGCCGATGATCGCCGCCGCGGCGGCCGGCCACAGGCCGTCTCTTTTTCGGTTTGGTTCGCTCACGACCGAACCATCGCGAGATTCGGCACTCCGATCACGAGCGGTCTGGACCTTCCGCTTCCCTGAGTGGCTTTCTTTCGCCTCTCCGAAGCGAGGCGTGGAACCGCATCAGTCTGGCGAAGTAGCTTGCCGAGTCCCGAAGGCCGCGAACGGTCGAGGTCTTGTCGTCGCGCCGAACGTAGGCCCCGGGGATCTCCCTTATCTGAAGCCCGGCCCTCTCTGCCCGGATCATGAATTCGGTGTCCCAGAACCACCTGGGATCTTCGATGCGGTCAATGATCGGCAACAGGCGCTCGCGCCGAAAGAATTTGAAGCCCGTCTCGGTGTCGCGCAGGGCCGTCCCCAGAAATTGCCTCACCAGCCACGAGTACCCGCGGCTCATGAAATAGCGGTCGAGGGCGCGGAGTTGAAACGCATAGATCCGCCTGACCGTGGCCACGTCGGCTCCGCTCTCAATCGCTTGAACCAGCGACGGGATGTACCGACAGTGCACTTCCAGGTCGATGTCGAGGTAACCAGCGATGGCGCCGCGAGCGGCGCGGAAGCCGTCCGTGACCGTGGCGCCGCGACCCTTATTGACGTCATGGAGCAAAACCCGCAGATCCATGTCCCGGTTCTGGGCCACGAGCTTCTCGATCAACCGCCGCGTGCCGTCCCGACTGACATCGTCGACGAACAGGATTTCGAAAGTTCGATCGAGGAGGAGCAACGTCTGCCGAAGCTCATGGAAGCTGGCCTCGAGGGTTTCCTCCTCGTTGTAGCAGGCCAGAACGACGCTTAGCTTGGGTTCGTCCATGATTCGCCGGCGTGGAGGTCCCGGGCCCACGCCCAAGGGGACGAAAATCGTAGCACTGTCCCCGGTTGATCCTTGAAGTCGGATGCGGTCAAGCGCGTCGCGCGACGGCGATGCAACTTGCCCCGAAGGGCAGCACCGTCTTCCTTTTCAGGCGCTCACGTTCGATCTGCAGCACCCGGTCGGCAAGAAAACGAAGCGGGCCTCCGCCCAAAGAGTGCTCCTTGACGCCCGGCTCGCTCGTGGTTTTCCTTCGGAACCCCAGGCGACTTGGGATTGTCCGGAAGAGAAAGACCGGAACCGTGAGGGGGACGAAATAGTAGGACATGTAATCGACCGGGAAATCGGCTTCGCTCAACGAACGCCGAAGGCTCGCAATCGAGTACCGACGTTGGTGCTGCGCGTAGTCGTCGTCGGTGGACCATAGCCCCATGAAGGCCGGAACGGTCACGTAGATGCGACCGCCGGGCTTGAGGATGTCGTGCAGGTGGGCGAGGAAGGCACGATCGTGCTGGACGTGCTCCAGGACGTCGAACAGACCCACGGCCGAAACCGAACCGGAGCGAAATCGGGCCGACTCGACGGTCGAGCAAACCACGGTGCGCAGGCCCCGCCTGATTGCGTTCGCGGCGCCGCTCGCGCTGGGTTCAAGGGCGATGCAGGAGTGCCCGGCGCTCTCCAATCCCCGGGCGACGTAGCCATTGCCGGCCCCCACGTCCAATATCGGGCCCTCGGGCGGAAAGGCCGCCACGAGGTCGACGATCACTGCGTTTCGGTGGCGAAACCAGAACGAGTCGTCTTCGACGGCGAGGCACTGCGCATTGCCGTCCGAGGGATAGCTGACGGCCTCCGTGCCCTCGGCCCGCCAGAACCCTGGTGAGGCCAGTTTGAGCCCAGGCGCAATTGTCGAAAGATCAGTATCCAAAGCGGCTTGGGCAGATGAGATTGAAAACCGTTGGCGGTGACTGTACCGCAAGATCGGGGTCTGATTGCCCCTGTCGGGAAGGATTTTCTGGAAAGCGGTATGCTTCCGTAAAACACGCTTACAATCCCGCGTGTCAGCAACGATATTAGGAGGATTCTTAGTGGCCGACGCCCCACCGCTTTCGCTGCACCACCTGCTCAAGACGATGGTCGAGCGCGGAGGATCCGACCTCCACATCACCACGAACTCCGCCCCTCAGATCCGGGTCGACGGTCACCTTCATCCGCTCGAGGGTTATTCGCCGATGTCCCAGTCAGACACGAAGACGCTCGCTTACAGCGTCCTGACGGACGCACAGAAGCACCGCTTCGAAGAGAACCTCGAACTCGACTTCAGCTTCGGCATCAAGGGCCTCGCCCGCTTCCGCGCCAACAACTTCTTCCAGCGCGGCGCGGTGGGTGCGGTCTACAGAACCATTCCCGTCGAGATCAAGTCCTTCAACCAGCTCGCGTTGCCGGCGGTGGTGGCTCAGATCTCCGAAAAGCCTCGCGGTCTCGTGCTCGTCACCGGCCCCACGGGTTCGGGCAAGTCCACGACCCTCGCCGCCATGATCGACAAGATCAATATGGACCGGCACGATCACATCCTCACCATCGAGGATCCGATCGAGTTCGTGCACCAGCACAAGAATTGCCTGGTCAATCAGCGCGAAGTCCACCAGGACACCGCATCGTTCAGCAACGCCCTGCGCGCCGCCCTCCGCGAAGATCCCGACGTGGTCCTGGTCGGCGAAATGCGCGACCTCGAGACGATCGAATCGGCCTTGCGCATCGCGGAAACCGGCCACCTCACCTTCGGCACCCTCCACACGAACTCGGCGGCGCAGACCATCAACCGCGTCATCGACGTCTTCCCGGCGCACCAGCAGGGCCAGGTGCGCGCCCAACTCGCGCTCACCATCGAAGGCATCCTCTGTCAGGCGCTGCTGCCGAAGATCTCGGGCAAGGGCCGGGCGCTGGCGATGGAGATCCTGGTTCCAAATCCCGCGATCCGGAACCTGATCCGCGAAGACAAGATCCACCAGATCTACTCGACGATGCAGACCGGGCAGGACAAGTTCGGCATGCAGACCTTCAACCAGAGCCTCGCCCAGCTGTACCAGACGAAGCAGATCAATCTTCAGACTGCGATTCAACGAAGTTCACTGCCCGATGAGCTTCAGGACATGATCAATCGCGGCGTAGGCACCAACGCGGCGCCGGGCGGCCCGCAGCGGCCCGGGATGCCCCCGCGTCCCCCCGCACGTTGATTCCGACCTCAAGGACTAAAGGAGACACTGGATGCCGACCTACATAGTCAAAGGCAAGTTCCGGGATGGAAAGCCCTACTCTGGAGAACGGGTCGGCGCCAATCCCGACGAGGTGACCGCCGGTCTGCGCAAGGAAGGCGTCACCATCGCCTCCATCGCGGAGAAGAAGAAGGGCGGCCCGAAGGCTACCGGCAAATCCGTTCCCGCCAAGCTCCTCTCGATCTTCGTGCGTCAGTTCTCGGTCATGATCGACGCCGGGCTTCCCCTGGTGCAGTGTCTGGAAATCCTCGGCTCGCAGCAGGAGAACCCGCACTTCGCGAAGGTCATCATCGCCACCCGCCAGGACGTTGAGAGCGGATTGAACCTCGCCGACTCCATGCGCAAGCATCCCCAGGTCTTCGACGACCTGTTCTGCAACATGATCGCGGCCGGCGAAGCGGGCGGTATTCTCGACACCATCCTCAAGCGGCTCGCGACCTACATCGAGAAGTCGGTCAAGCTTCAGGCCCAGATCAAGGGCGCCATGATGTACCCGGTGGCGGTCATCAGCATCGCGGTTCTGGTCATCGGCGTCATCTTGTGGAAGGTCATCCCGACCTTCGCCGCCATGTTCGCCGGTCTCGGGGCCGAACTGCCTCTCCCCACCAAGATCGTCATTACCGCTTCCAACCTGCTCGTCCGCCTCATGCCGTTCCTGGTGATCGGCGCGTTCCTGATTCAGTACGCGTTCCGCCAGTACTACGCGACGTACAGCGGTCGGCGGGTCGTCGACGGGATGCTCTTGAAACTGCCGATCTTCGGAGACTTGTTCCGGAAGATCGCGGTGTCGAAGTTCTGCCGGACCCTGTCAACCCTCATCGCCTCGGGCGTTCCGATTCTCGACGGCATCGAGATCACGGCCCGCACCGCCGGCAACGCCGTAGTCGAAGACGCGCTGATGTCCGTGCGGAAGTCGGTTGAGGGAGGTCTGACCATCGCCCAGCCGCTCAAGGAAACCAAGATCTTCCCGGGCATGGTCGTTCAGATGATCAGCGTCGGCGAGCAGACGGGCGCTCTCGACGCAATGCTCTCGAAGGTCGCCGACTTTTACGAGGACGAGGTCGACCAGGCGGTTGCGAACATGCTGACCCTGATGGAGCCCGTCATGATCCTCTTCCTCGGCTGCACGGTCGGCGGCATCGTCATCGCGATGTACCTGCCGCTCTTCTCCCTCATCTCGCAGCTGTCCTAAGAGGTTGGTCGGGGCGCCCCGCAAGGGCCCCGGCCCGCCTTCGGGAAGGCGGAACTGATGGCCGGTCTACGCGACCACCCCTCGTCGCAGGAAGCGCCCTTTTCGCTCGGGGCCTTGATCGGCTTCCGCCTGGTCATCGTCACAGTTCTGTTGTTCGTGGCCGGGTACATCGAGTCGGTCCGTGAAGGCACCCTGCCGGTGCCGATCTTCCTCCTGATCTCCGCGACCTTCGCCCTGAATCTCGGCTACGCCATCCTTCTCGCGGTGGCCCCCTACCGGACGCAGGCGCTCGTGCAGATCATGGGCGACCTCATCGTCATTACCGCTTTCGTGTATCTCACCGGAACCGGACGGACCGGCTTCTCCATCCTTTATCCCCTGAGCGTCTTGTGCGGGAGCGTTCTGCTCGGTCGAGGTTTCCTGGTGGCGTCGGTGGCCAACGGCCTTTTTGCCGGCGTGCTGCTTCTGGTCCGGGCCGGAGTCATTCCCGATGAGGCGGTCGGGCAGATCGCGCGCGGAGACATTCGAGATCTGCTCCGCGTGCTCGTCGGGATGGCGCTTTCGTCTTTTCCGGTGGCCGCCCTCGGTCAGTTCCTCACCAAGGCCCTCAAACGGGCGGGCGAGAGCCTCGACGCGGCGGCGGGCGAAGTCGCCACCCTTCAGGACTTCAACCGGCTCGTCGTCGAGAACATCCACAGCGGTCTCGTCGTCACCGACAGTTCGGGTCGGGTTTCCTTCGCGAACGAGAGCGTGGCCGAGACGCTGGGTTTGCCTCGGGGCAGCCTGCAGGGGCGATCGGTCGACGAGATCTTTCACTTCCCCGAGATCCGCCAGCGTTCTCAACCCGACGCGGAGACAACGCTCGAGCTGGATCACCAGCGCCCCGACGGCGAACATAGGATTCTCGGCCTGTGGATCTCGGAGTTGTCGGGGGCGACGTCGGGTGGCCGTCTCATCGTCATTCGCGATCTGACCGAGGTGCGACGTCTCGAGGCCGAGGCCCTGCTCAACGAGAAGCTGGCGATCGCGGGGAGCACCGCCGCGCAGCTCGCCCACGAGATTCGCAATCCGCTCGGAGCCATCAGCGCCGCGACGAAACTGCTTTCAGAAGGTTCCTCGGTCGCCGAGGACCAGAAGAGCCTGCTCCGCATCATCGCCAAAGAGGCCGATCGACTGGCCGTCACCGTGACTTCCTACCTTCGCGATGTGAAGACGCAGAACACCGTGGTCTACTGCGATCTCAAGGCGGTGGTATTGGATGCGGTTCGTCTCATGGAAATCTCCCCGGAGAGGAAGCCCAACCATCACGTCAGCGTCTCAGTCCTTTCTGAGAGTCTGCGGGTTGCCATCGCCGAGGAAGAACTGATGCAGGTTCTCTGGAACCTGGCCAGGAACGGACTGGAAGCCATGCCGCAAGGGGGCCGCCTCACCTTCACCCTGCGCAAGGCCGAGGATGTCGCCGAAATCGAGGTCGCGGACGAAGGCCAGGGAATGGACCGCCGGCAACTCGCTCACCTCTTTGAGCCCTTGAGGACCAGCAAGGCCATGGGAACCGGGCTTGGCCTCGCCATCGCCCATCGACTGGTGCGGGCTCGTGGCGGCGACCTTCTGATCTCCTCCGAGCCGGGGCGCGGCACGCGGGTCAGGGTCCGCTTGCTCGTCGAGGCGGCATCCGTGATGGTGAGCGAGAAGACCGGAGCGGTGGCATGAGCGAAGCGGCGCCGCCCGGGTCGGAAGGCCGGGTCCTGGTCATCGACGACGAGCCCTCCCTGCGTGATGTTCTCAAACTCGGCCTTTCCCGTGCCGGTTTCGAAGTCGGCACGGCCGCGACCCACGCCGAAGGCATCGCCCAGCTGGCGCAGGCCTGGGACCTTGTGCTCACGGATCTCCAGTTACCCGATGGCGACGGACTTTCGATCCTGCGCTACGCGAAGGAGGTTTCTCCGGAAACCGCGGTGGTGGTCCTCACCGCCCACGGCTCGGCCGATACCGCCGTCGCCGCCATGAAGCTCGGCGCCCACGACTACCTCACCAAGCCCTTCGATCTCGACGAGCTTCGCATCCGCGTCCGCCAGGCCATCGAGGGGGAAAAACTCCGCCGGGAGAATCGCGAGCTTCGCGCCCAGGTCGGCGCGCGCGCGGGTATTCAGGGGCTTGTGGGGAAGTCCGCGGCCATGCGTGCGGTGGTGGCGCGGGTCCGCGCGGTCGCGGGCTCCTCGTCGACGGTCCTCATCGTCGGAGAAAGCGGCACGGGCAAGGAACTCGTGGCCCGGGCGATCCACGATCTCTCACCCCGCAGGAACCGGCCTTTTGTCGCCATCAACTGCGGGGCCATCGCCGAGTCGCTTCTCGAAAGCGAGATGTTCGGCCACGTCAAGGGCGCGTTCACCGATGCCCGTCAGGCCAGGGCCGGGGTGATCGAGCAGGCGAACCAGGGCACACTGCTTCTCGATGAGATCGGCGAGATGCCGCTCAGCATGCAGGTCAAACTTCTTCGAGTCATCCAGGAGCGGCGTGTGCGCCGTGTGGGCGGCGCCGACGAGACTCCGGTCGACGTGCGAATCATCGCGGCCACCCATCGGGACCTGATGCAGATGGTGCGCGAAGGAACGTTCCGGGAGGATCTCTACTATCGGATCGACGTGATTCAGGTCCCCATTCCTCCTCTGCGCGAGCGGCTCGAGGACATCCCTTCCCTGGTGGCCGAGTTCTCGACGCGTCTGTTCCGTCGGGGCGGCGTGCCGAAGAGGACGTTTTCCCCCGCGGCGATGTCCGCCTTCATGCGACACTCCTGGCCCGGCAACGTGCGCGAACTGGAGAACGTCGTGGAGCGATCGCTGACACTGGCGTCGGGAGAGAGTGTCGGAGCCGAGGACCTCTCGCTCGCGTCGAGCTTCCGCGACGAGTCCATTCCGGATCCGCACGAAGGCTTTTCCATGCCGGACTACCTGAAGCGCACCGAGAGCCACCTCGTCCGACGCGCCATGGAGATCTCGGAAGGCCGCCGGCCCGATGCCGCACGCCTTCTCGGCCTCTCGGAGCGGTCGCTCAAGTATCTGCTGGCAAAGACGAGCCCGGAGTGAGTCGCGGACAAAATTTGTCCGAAGAATACAAAAGTTTGTCCCGCAGTCCCGCAGGCATATACTACGGAATCAATGACTTAGACGACTTCGAAATGGCACGTTTTCTGCAGTTCTGTAGCGTCGACCGGCCGGATCTCCTGGCCAAACCAAACCAACCCACCTCGAAAGAACACAAAATGAAAAAGAACCAAAAAGGCTTCACGCTCATCGAGCTCCTGATCGTCGTTGCGATTATCGGCATCATCGCCGCCATCGCGATCCCCTCGCTCCTTCGCGCCCGCGTTTCCGCCAACGAAGCCGGCACGATCGGCGACATCCGCGCGGTTAGCTCTGCTCAGGCCGCCTTCGCGTCTTCGGCGAACGGCAACTATGGCCTGATGAGCTGCCTGACCAGTCCCTCCGACGCGGCGTGCATTGCGAACTATCCCGCCAACGCGCCGACGTTCCTTGACGCCAGCCTGTCCAACCTTAGCAACAAGAGCGGCTATACCCGTTCCTTCCTCGCGGGCGCCGTTTCGGGCCTTGCCGGCCAGGTCTCCGGGTACCTCTATCAGGCCACTCCGATAACCGTCAACCAGACCGGCGTGCGCGGGTTTGCGGGCGATCACAGCGGTCGCATCTGCGTCACGCCCGACGGCACGGCGCCGGCGTACACTGGCGCGGCCCTGGCTGCTGCCTGCACCGTCATTCAGTAACTTCACATAGTCTGTCGGTCTTGGGCTGGACCTCGTGTTTCACGAGGTCCAGCCTTCTTTCGTTGGCGATTCTGAGTTCCGGTTGCTTGGTTTCCCTAAGTGATGTGCCCCATCGTTGGGCTCCGTTCTCATTAACCCCATGCCCAGTGCGATCGAGTTCATCGAAGTAAGAAAAAGTCACCCGATCGGGTTTCTTCATCTCAGTCGCAGGTTCGCCCTCCAGGGCCTCACTCTTCGAGTCCAATCCGGTGAGACCTTCGGCCTGCTCGGGCCAAACGGCGCCGGAAAAACAACCGCGTTCTCGTTGATTTTCGGCTTCACCCATGCCGATTCAGGTTCTGTGCGTGT
The DNA here is from genome assembly GCA_964396875.1 of uncultured Acidobacteriota bacterium. Lineage (GTDB taxonomy): Bacteria > Acidobacteriota > Vicinamibacteria > Fen-336 > JAGNNV01 > JAGNNV01. The sequence goes on from CAYNHK010000022.1 coordinate 13,489, forward strand.
CCTGGGTTCGTCACCTCACTCTCTCGAGTGGAAGAACCATGCGGCGTATCTGCCGGAACAGCCGTTTCTTCACGAGTTTCTGACTCCCCTCGAGTCTCTCGAAAACGCGGGTCGCCTTCTTGGCCTGCCCGGGGATGTCGCCGCTCGCCGTGCCCGCCATTGGCTGGAGCGGATGGACATTCAGAGCAGCGCTCGAAGAGTCGTCCGGTATCTTTCAAAAGGAATGAGGCAGCGGCTGGCGGTGGCCCTTTGTCTCGTGGGCGAACCGCAGTTGCTCGTCCTGGATGAACCCATGTCGGGTCTGGACCCGATTGGCCGCGCCCTGATCCGAGACCTGGTACAGGAGCTGCGCAGCGGGGGGCGGACGATCCTCTTTTCCACCCACGTCCTGCAAGACGCCGAGGCCCTGTGCGATCGAGTCGGGCTGATCGCGAACGGTCGCCTTCTGGCTGAAGGGTCGCTGGACGATCTTCTTGGGGCTCGAGCGGAGCAGTTCGAGATAACCCTCGCCGGGCCGCCCGCCGTTTTCCTCGACGCTCCCAATGCCACGCCGCTTCATGGCTCCGGCTACTATCGCGCGGTCGTTCATCGCAAGGATCTGGGGAGGTCGATCGCGGACTTCGAGGCGAAGGGGGGCAGTGTGGTCAGCGTTCAGGCGCAGCGAGAGTCCCTCGATCAGCTTTTCGCCCGAAAGCTCTCCATGTCGACACCCCTTTCAGGAGGCGATGCCTCGTCATGAAAGTGAACCTCCGGGCATTCTGGGGATGCGTCTGGCTCGGATTCTGGGAATCGCTCAGGCAGCGCGTCCTGGCAGGCCTTGCCATCTTCCTCGCCATCGCTTTCGTCATGGCGATCCTCGGGCGTGATCTGAGCGTCGGACAAGACGTCAAGATCGTCAAGGACCTCGGTCTCGCGGTGATGGAAGTGATCGCCGTCTTCTTCGCGCTTGTGGGCGGGAGCAGCGTCATCGCTCGTGAAGTGGAACAGCGTTCGTTCTATTTCGTGCTCTCGCGACCCGCCAGCCGAGCGTCATTCGTCGTCGGAAAGTTCACAGGGATGGCGGTCGCTCAGGCGGTGAATCTGGTCGGACTCTTCCTCGTCCTTTGGGCAGCGCTCGCTTTCATTCGAGCGCCCATGGATTTGAGACTCTGCGCCGCGGTCCTCGGGATCGGCTTTCAGGCGCTCCTCGCGGCTGCGATCGCTCTGATGTTCTCGGTTTTCACCTCGCCCACCATCGCGATGGCCGGGTCCCTCTCCTGCTATATCGCCGGGCGATGGTCCGACATCATCCGGAATGCCCGTGAGATTGCCCCCGACACTCCCCAGCTCTTGTGGGACGCGCTGTATCTGGCGCTTCCGAACTACCGCTATATGGATTTCAAGGCGCTGGCGATCTACGGCGAGATGGTCACTCTGGAACACCTGGCCACCGTGGCCGCCTACGCCGCCTGCTACGTTGGCATCGCCTTGTCCATCACCGTTCTTCGTTTCGAAAGGCGGGATCTGCGTTGAAGTCGATCGTGGCCCTCGTGATCGCGGTGACGGGAATGGTCTTGTCACAAAGGACGATGGAGGTCAGGTACAGGGGCCTCGACTACGAAAAATCGCGCCTCGCCGCGTGGTCCGGGCCTCGTCTGCGGCATCTCTTCGCCGGGTTTGAACTCGCCGGCGCCGATCTGTACTGGCTTCAGGCCGTTCAATACTACGGCGGGCAAAGGGCCTTCGCGGCGATCAAGGAGTTCGATCTGGTCGAACCCCTGATCGAAAACGTTGTCACGCTTGATCCTCGCTTCGCCGTTTCATACCAGTTCGGGGCGGTTTTTCTGGCGGAGCCGCCGCCCGTCGGCCTCAACCGGCCCGAGACCGCGGTGCGTCTCCTGGAAAGGGGTATTGGGGCCATCCCGGATAACTGGTTCCTCCATCGCGATGCCGCGTTGTTTCGCTTCGAGTACCTGGGTGATAGCGCCGGCGCCGTCGCCCAATTGAGAGCCTCGGCGTCCTTGCCCGGCGCACCGGCTTGGCTTTCAAGCCTCTCTGCGGACCTCGCTACGAAAGCAGGGAACGTGGATGGCGCCCGCGAGATCTGGCGCTCGCTCGCCTCTTCCGACCTGCAGTTCGTTCGTGAGAACGCCCAGCGGAGTCTTATGCGCCTGGATGCGCTCGCTCTCGTGGCGGCGGCTCAAAAGGTCGTGGATCGCTACCGGGAACAGACGGGTTCCGTGCCGGCGTCCTGGAGGGATCTGATCGCGGCCGGCCTGCTCCGTGAAGCTCCCCGGGACCAACTTGGAAACGAGCTCGGTCTCGTGGATGGGCGCGTCGCGGTGTCAAAGGCATCGCCTCTCTGGCGTCCCAATCTTGACGGCGCGGATCTTCCTCAAAAACAAGCCGCTCGTCCGTAACGAAGGGCCGAAAGGGGACTCACTCGCCTCCGCCTTCCCGGGCGCCCGGCATCGCCTGATAGAACCAGTATCCGTAGGCGGCGTAGCGCCCCTCTATGCGTATGCGCGTTTGTCTTCCTTCGAGAAGCGCGGCCGGAATCCGGTACTGAGTTTCGTTCCAGCCGGGTTGAAGCGGCGTGCGAATCCACTCCGTCTTCCCAAGGGAAGTCGAGAAGCGAAGTCCGCTTTCCCCGATGGTCAGGTCCAGGCGGCGCTCACCTTCGGGATGGCGCAGACGCGCGGACGGCTCTGGGTTCGTGCGCACGGTCACCCAGAGGTCGGCGTTCACGATCGGAGTCGCGACGCTCAACTCTTCATGGCCCATGATGACGCGACCCCCATCCGCGACTTCCGTCCCGGTTCCGCGACCTTCCCCGAGGTACTTGTCGAGTTTCAACGTCGCGAAGAGAACCCGGGGCCCTGCCGACGACCGCCAACGGTAGTTGTGCGCGCGCTCGTCGAGCGGATCTCCCACGTTCAGCGAATCGACGAGCTTGAGATCGCCCGGCATCTCCAGGCGGACAAGTCTGTTCTGTTTGCCGACGAGGTCGGTCCGGGTCGGGTAAACGGCAAGTTCGGAAGACTCGAGGCTCGAAGTGATGAAGACCGGCGGCCCGCCCACCAGAGCGCTCCCGAGCGGGGAGGAGCCGACGTACGCGTCAAACGCGATGAAGTAGGGGGGCATTGCGCCGAAGCCTTGACGGCTCAGAAGATCGAAGGATGCCGCTTCCGTTTCGGCGGGCAGAATCTCCGCGAAGCCCGGGCTCACCACGCCGCTGAGATTGACGCTGCGCCTGCCCGTTCGATACTCGATCGCCGTCCCGTTGCTGAGGAACGTGGCGTTTTCCGGCAGCCGGCTGTTGATGAAGGCGAAGATCGCCTCGTCCTTCCGATAGATCGAGTTGGCGGAGTCGGCGTACACCAGGGCAAATCGCGCCACGCTGAGGACCGCGAAGACGAGGGCGAGCGCCCGAAGCCTCCGGAAAGCGACGCCCGCCTGCAGGCCGACGGCCGCATCCAGCGAGTCCGCCGCGTGTGCGACCCCGACCGAGAACAGCACGAGCAGTGGGGGCAGCGTGAAGAGAAGGTAGCGATTCGAATGGACCCCGATGTGAATCGAAGGGGTCACGAGCACGGCGGTGGCCAGGGCGGCGGTGAGGAAAGCGCCGGCCCTCTTCATTTCCCGGGTTGGCCGGAGGAGCGCTATGAACACGAAGACGAGAAGGAAGGGCGCCGCGAAGTAGGGCGCGTTCCCGGCCCCGAGGCCCAGTCTCTGCGAGGCCGGGTAGAAGCCAAGCAGCACCCCGCGCAAAAGATCGCTCCAATACTCGATGGAGAACACCGCGGCCGAGAAGGCTCCCCAGTTCGCGGAGAGAAGTTTGTGGGAGAACGAGGTGTTCGCGGCGGAACCCGTGAGGAGGCGGAAAGCCAGGGGGACCAGGAGGGCGAGAACGACAGGGAGGAACCAGATCGCCCGAGCCCTCCATTTCCCGCTTCGGCGATGCCAGTCCCAGATCCTCCAGGCGGCGAGGAGGGCTACGAAAGCCGCCGCCTCGGGCCGGGTCAGGGCCAGAAGGGCCGCAGGCAGCACGAAACCTCTGGAGGGTCCGTCCTCGGGATCCTGATCCATCAGCCAGGCTTTGAAGAGCCACGCGGCGAGAAACAAGGTGAGTGCTATGTCCGCCCCGTAGTGGAAGGACCACGCCAGGGGCCCGTTCAGTATCACCAGCAGGGCGCCGAACAACGCGACCCGTGAAGAGCCCGAAGACAGCAGGCCGGCGCCGTAGGTCTGGATTGCGGTGAGGAGGCCGAAGACCGCGCCGGAAAGAATCGCGAAAGCGATGAGACCCTCTCCCCGGAAACCGATGAAGTGAGCGAGGCCGAGGAACAATGTGTGGAGGAGACTGGTGGCCCCCGTCGTCGGGCTCTCGCCGGGGTTGTATTGGAAGGGATGTCCCTCCGCGAAGCCCTTCGCGTACTGCGCGATGAGGTAAAGGTCTGAAACCTGGGGAACGAAGTGGCTGTCGGTGACCGCCAACATGGACAGCACGTAGAGCGTGGACACCCCCACGCAGACCAGAGCGATCGGAAAGAGCGGGGTTCTCTCGGCCGGCGTCACCGGTTCGCTCATGCGGAATGTCCGGAGCGCCCGGGCGCTTGTCCGATGCGCGTGGCCACCACGTTGACGGAACCCCCCTTCGGGATCCCGCGCTTCAGGGCTCGAGGCTCTCGCTCGAGTTCACGGGTCGATCCCAAGGGGCGGAAGCGGTAACCGAGCCCGCTCAGGAGCTCGACCATGGCGTCGAACTTACTCTCGGGATGGAATACAAAGGGAGCGAGTTCCATTACGAGAACCGGCGAATGCCTCTCGAGCAGGCCCCGGGCTCCGGCCAGCACTTCGAGCTCGTGTCCGTCCACATCCATCTTGATGAGGTGAACCACCGGATCTCCGGATGCGGCCATGACCGAATCGAGAGTCATCGCCCGCGCTCCCGAAGCACTCATCGAGCGGCTTGCCGTCACCGCGTCGTCGGCCCTGGTCCCATCGACGGGCCAGCTCGCCGGGACCGGCGCCACGGGCCCACCCGAACTGTCGGCCACCAGGAACGCCTGATGCAGCGAAACCCTGGGCGCGAGTTCAGGGTTCGCCTCGAGGTTGGCCCGCAGCTTCGCGACCGCGAAATCCGTGGGCTCGAAGGCGATCACCCGTCCCTCCGCCCCGACCAGGCGGGCGAGATGAAGGGTATGGGCGCCCACGTTGGCGCCGATGTCGAGGACGGTGTCGCCCCGCCGGACCAGCGATTCGAGCGCCCGGAGAGTGTCGCGTTCGAACGCTCCCCGCAGGTAGATGGTGAGATCGATCCCCTCACGCAGATCCAGATCCCAATGGATGCCGCGACGCTTCACGCGCACCCGGTCCGGTGCGCCGGTGGGGGTCCGGACGAGTCGCACGAAGCGATAGAGCATCCCGGCGATCCGGACCTTCGCGGCGGTGCTGAACATGAAACGGGGAGCTTCGAGTATTCGGGACGGAAGGTCAACCTAACGCTAAGCTCCGTTCCTCAACATGCCCGGCTTCGTTCTGTCGCCCGCCATTCTCGCGGCCTCCATCGCCCTGCTTTTTGGACTCATCGTGGGCAGCTTCGCCAACGTGGTGATCCACCGGCTCCCTCTGGGGGAGTCGATCGTCTTCCCGGCGTCGAGATGCCCGAAGTGCCGAAACGCGATCCGGCCGTGGCAGAACGTGCCGGTGATCTCGTGGTTGTTCCTGCGGGGGCGATGCGCGCAGTGCCGAGAGCCCATTTCGCCGCGGTACCCGCTCGTCGAAGCGCTCCACGGTCTGGGGTTTGGACTGATCGTCTGGAAGTTCGGGCCTTTTCCCTTCACGCTTCTTCTTCTCGTCTTCTTCTCGTCGCTCGTGATCCTCGCGCTCATCGACTGGGATCACCAGATCCTTCCCGACGTGATCACCCTTCCGGGCATCCTCGTCGGAATCGCCGGCTCCCTCCTCCCCGGGGCGCTTGTCGACTGGCGTGAATCCGGCCTCGCCGCCGGCTTCGGGTATGTGGCGTTCTTCGTGGTGGCCGAAGGGTACGCGCGCCTCCGCGGCATCGAGGGACTCGGCCAGGGCGACTGGAAACTCGCGGCGATGATGGGCGCCTTCCTCGGCGTCCAGCGCCTGATGCTGACGGTTTTTCTCGCGAGTCTCTCCGGGATGGTCTACGGTCTGGTCCAGGCCTTCAGGCTTCGGGCGCTCCAGGGCGATCCGATACCCGTCGATCCGGTGGCCGGGGATGCAGTCGCGGCCGTGACCAACCCGGTTGATCCCGCGACCGCTCCGCCCGCCGCCGCTGAGCCCGGGCTGGAAACCCCCGACGAGCGCCTCGCCACCCCCGAGGAGCCGATTTCCATTGGCAAGTTCAAACTGCCTTTCGGCACGTTTCTCGCGGCTTCAGCGATCTTCGTTCTCTTCCGCGGAGACGCCATCCTGCTCTGGTACGCCTCCTTCTACAGGTTCTGACCCGCGTGCGATCCCCACGGCTGATCCTGCTCCTCGCCGGGGCCCTCCTGGTCGCGGCTGAACTGGTCTCCTTGACCGTGCTCCTCCAGGGCCTTGGCGATCACCAGTCGCAGCGAACGAGCGTCGCGCTCGATCGCGCCATGATGCTGATGCCGCGGATCGCCGACTGGGTCCGCACCCGGGGCGGGACACCGGGCGAGGTCCTGGTGGCGCCCTGGATCGAGCCGTTCGACCGACTCATCATCGAGGACCTGAAAACCTCGGACCTCGATGCCCTTTCGCGGCAACGTCTCGAAGCAGGCGAGCTGGTGGTTGCCTCCCGCGTCACCGACCCGCGCCTCGGCGTCTACGGCCTGGTCCAGGGCGATCGCGACAAGGTCCTGATCCACCTCACTGAAACCGCCGCCGATTCGCGTCTCGCCACCGAACGCAATGTGATCGCGCAGCACGCCCTCATCCTCGTAACCGCCCTGGCCGGCCTCGTGCTCGTGGTTCTCGGCCGCGACACGCCTCCCGAGGACACCGGCATGCCGGCCCTGCGCGCCTACGAAGAGGCGATGTCGCGTATGCGTCTGCGGGACGATGAGAGGCTCGCCGCCTTCGACCGCGAAAAGAACGCCCTTGCCTCCATCCTTCGCGACCGCGAGACCATGGCCCGCGCCGGGGAACTGACCGCGGGCATCGTGCACGAGGTTCGCAACTCGATGGGGGCCATCGCCGCCCAGGCGAAGATGCTCGAGAAGTCCGACGACGAACGCGTGCGCGGGTCCGCCTCGGCCATTGCGGATGAAGTCCGGACGCTTCAGTCGGTGATGGATCGCTTTCTCGATTTCATCCGGACCGAGAAGGTGCAGGATGTCGAGTTCGACCTCGGCCGCATGGTGGCGCGGGTGGTCGCGCGCGAAGGGGTCCACCGAGGGGTCGAGATTCGGATCGAGGGTGAAGGGACGCGGGTTCGTGGCGATGAGGATCTGCTCGAGCGTGCGATCGAGAACGTGATTCGAAACGCCTGCCAGGCCACCTCCGACGGAGGTGTCGTGGACGTGAAGCTCGGCGCGGATGCGACGCATGCGTTCGTGATCGTCGAGGACGCCGGCCCCGGCATCGCCGACGTGAAGAAGGCGCTACGTCCTTTCGAGTCCGCGCGCGCGGGTGGCCTCGGTCTGGGTCTGCCTCTGGTCCTGAAGATTCTGACCCTTCATCAGGGCACTCTTGACCTCGCTCCCCGCCACGGGAGGCGGGGAACCCAGGCGGTATGCCGGTGGCCAAAGTCCAGACAGAACGCTACAAGTGGTAACGAGCCAAACACCGCCGCAACCGCCGGCGGCTCCCCCTGAACCCGAAATCGTGCTGCTAGTATTGAAGTTACGTAAACAGAGTGGCGTTGGAACGTGGTTTGCAAATAGGAGGCTGTCATGACCGTATCCCTTCTTCCGAAACAAGCGCGCGCGCGCGGCTTCACCCTGGTGGAGATCCTGGTGGTGGTCGGGATCATCGGTCTCTCCGCTGCCATTGCCCTGCCGAATATCGCGGGCTACGTTCGAGCCAGCCGGATCCGGACCGGTCAGGACCTTGTCGCGGGCGCCCTCCAGCGAGCCCGCAACATGGCGATCATGCGCAACACCCAGATGGGGGTCACCTTCCTGATTCAGGACAACAACACGTTCTGGGTTCACGTCGAGGACACCATCACGGGGGTGACCGCGGGCAACGTCGGGTTCACCCGACAACCAATCGACTTCAACGCTCCCAACGAGGTCCTGAACACACGCTACGAACTCCCCAATCGAGTCGAGTTCGCGGCAAATGCCGCGGACTGCCCCGGCATTCCGGGATACGCGGTCAGCCAGGCGGCCATTCGTTTCGACCGTTATGGCGTGGCGTCTCTGCCCGGCGTCGCCCCCAATCCCGCCCTGCTTCTCGCCGGCGGAAGCGCCACCACGAACTTCATTCACTCTCCGGCGGCGGGCGATCGCGGCATCTGCCTGATCGACCGGCAGACCGACCTGCGGCGCTGGTTGCTCATTTCGGGCGGCGGCCGTGTCCTCCGGGCCCAATAGCGTCATGGAAAACCACATGTCCAGCAACTCAAACACCATGAAGCCCGGCGCCCCTCAAGCCCCCCGAAACCGCGAGGCCGGCTTCACACTCTCCGAAGCCCTGATCGCCATGCTGATCCTGATGTTCGGTCTCGCTTCGATCTTCAACCTCATGATCACGGCGACTTCGTCCAACAACGTCGCCAATCGGGCCACCGGGGCAACCCTGATCGCGGCCCAGCAACTCGAGGTGCTGCGGGCCACGCCCTTCTCGGCGCTCGTGGACACCGACCCGGACAATCTCAATATTCCCTGTGATCCCGGCGCGCCGGTTAACTGCTCGTTCACCGACGTCGAGGGAGTGGGCCGAATGGAAACACGCTGGCTCATCCAGACGCTCGGTACGAATCTCCGCTTTCTCCAGGTTCGCACCGAACCTCGTGGTTTCCGGGCGCGGCACGCGATGGCCGACCTGACCACGATCCGGTCCTGTACCTTCGGGGCCGCCGCGGGCTGTAACCCTTGATGTTCGCCCGGAAGGAAACCAACATGAAGACAAATCTCCGGTCGCAGGCGAGCTTGAAGGAACAAGGCTTCACTCTGCTCGAGTTGATGGTCGCCCTCGTGGTGACTCTCGTGATCACCGGGTCGATGTGGGGTCTCATGGCCTCGGGTCAGGGATCATTTCGCAGGGAGCCCGTGCTGATGGATCGACAGCAGCAGATTCGTATCGCGATGACTCGAATTCAGGAGGATGTGAGGGCCGCCGGTTTGGGCCTCGGGAACTTTGTTCAGGCTTTTGGCGAAAACCTCAACGGCGGCGACACCACCGCCAATCCCGCCAATCCCGGCATGCTGGGCGTGCGCGTCGTGGGTGATCCCAACCTGGGCGGCGGCCTTTCCGACTTTCTCGAGATCCGCATGCAGGCCCAGGATTGTCCTCAGGTCCGCATAACCAACGTGAACGGGGCCAACCTGATCGCGGCGAACGCGTTCCCCGCGTGCTATCCGGAGCCGGGCTGGGTTCTGGCCATCTACCCGGATGGCAACGCGAAGTGGGGATGGGGTCACAACCAGCACGGCGGCGGCAACGCGATGCTGAACTTCCCTCCCGGCCAGCAGCCACCGGGGTCTCAGATGGACGGCGTGCAGAACATCACCTGCAGCCTCGACCTTGCGGTCGTGCCGGGGAATTGCCCCGGCGCGAATGGCACGCCGCCTAACGTGCCGCCGGTCCTTCTTGCCCAGATGGACCGGATTCGCTACCAGCTGGGAAACGACACCGATGGCGTTCCGGCTCTGTTCCGGTCCGCAAGCGGCGGCTGGAGCGGGACCGCCGGCAACACCAATCAGCCGACGTTCTCGAACCCCCCCGGGGCCGCGTGGCAGCTGGTCGCTCGAGGCATTGAAGACATGCAGATCCGCTACCGGACTTTTGCGGGCTGGCAGAACAACGCGCCCCAGATCCTGCCGACCTCCGCCGCGCCCTTCGACAACATCGTCCGTGAAGTCGAGGTCACACTTTGGGCGCGAACGGTCGGCGAGAACCAGCTCCAAGGCCAGACCGTCGCGGCCGGAAACGGCGTGACCGCCGTTCGCGGAAGTTTGGTGACCAGCATCTCGCCACGAGCCGCGCAGATCTCGCTGATGCAGGAACTCGATCCGAACAAACGCTGGCAATAAGGACATTCAGCACTCGTAGTCGATCCGCCTTTCTACCTAGGAACCGAAGAACATGCCACGACGAAGCAACGCTCATCAACAGGGATTCGCCCTCATCCTTGCCCTCCTGGCCCTGGTCCTGCTCACCACCATGGGGCTGGCTCTTTCGAACAGCACGGGTGTGGAGCTTCAGATCTCCACCAACCAGCGTTGGAGTGAATCCGCGCGGTACAACGCCGAGGCCGGCATCGAGTACGGGCGGAGCATCCTGATGGCTATGCCCTCATGGACGGCCATTCTCCCGCCGGCCCGTGCGGTTGACACGGGTGGGGCGTGGGACGGCGCCAGCGAGAGCGCTCCCTTCCTGGCCGTCCCTGCGGGGAACCGAGGGACGCGCAACTTCGAAAACTGGAAGTGTGATGAGCGAGGCTACGGAATGGGCTACGGCGTCGTCATCGACACGGGCGCCGCCTCGGGGGCGGAGGAATTTCGATCCCAGATCGGCGGAGCCACGCTCAACGGCTCGTTCACCTTGTGGGTGCGCCGCCCCGTCGCCTGGGTGGACGGTCCGGACGCCGGCACTGAATTGGGCGACGGGACGTCGCTTCAGGACTACAACGACCCTGACGATCCGGACACCGTCCTCATCCTTGTTTCCGAGGGAACTGCGCCCTATGTAGGCGCCACCAACCTCACGAACTTTGCCGCCAGCAACCGCGCGGTCTATACGATCGAGACGCTCCTCAGCCGTTCCGGCGCCGTCATCATGGATCAGTCAGGCTGTGGCGGTCGTGCGGGCCAGGCCGGCGGCGCCGCTTCGGGAAACAACCTTGGCGGTTGCGTCGCGATCACGGGCGTGCAGTAAGGGAACGGGCAACCAACAATGGAAAACATCATGACAAGTCAGACACTCGATTCCCGCCATCGCCTTGGCCGTACCCTTGGCCTTGGCCTCGGTCTCGGCCTCGCCCTCCTCGCGAACCTCGGCGATCGCGCCTTCTCGGCTTCCGCCGCGAACGGGGGCATCGACCCCCTCGAGATCCTGGACACCGCGGTGAAGAACAACATCCTGTTCATCGTCGACACCTCGGGTTCGATGGCCGGAACGCCGCAGGATCAGAACCGCATCGTCGGCGGCGACGACCCCGCCTCGCGCTTCTACCAGACCAAGCGCGCGGTTCGCGAAGTCATCAGCACAAACGCCGGCAAGGCCAACTTCGGCCTGGCCACGTTCCATCCTGACTTCACCGAACACATCATTGACGGCTCGCAGGGTCTTGTCTATGTGACTCAGGATCCCTCCGCGTCCGTGTGGAGGAACTACTTCAACGCGGTGAGCGGCACCTTCGCGAACTACGACACGGACACGTGCACGGGCGCCCTCGGGGCCTGCACCGCCGCCCAGAAGACGGAGATCTTCGTGGGCCTCAGTTCCAACAGCAGCGCCAGCACCTCGGCCTATCCCACGGGTTGCACCGCCCAGGCCACCAACCAGGTGGCGAACGGCGGCGTCCCGAACGCCCCGATCACCCACGTCTTCGGCACGCATTGCCGCGACTACATCAAGACGAGGCTCATGCGGAACGGAAAGCGGTACCGCGTTACACCGGCCCTCGCCTCGGGCGCTGCCCGGACCAACGGCGCTCTGGTGTCCTCAACCGACATCACCTGTCCCAACCCGCCCCCGGGCCTGCTGGGCGACGACGTGCTTCCCTTCGCCAACGGCACGCAGGCGCGCGCCTGCTTCCAGCTCGAGAACGCCACGACCAACCAGATCACGACCTACTGGGTGACCGGAACCAACTTCGACTTCGTCAACGTGAACGGCGCCGACACCAGCCAGTGCGGTCAGAGCGGTTTGAACGTCGACGTGGCCGACTGCGGCGTCGACAACTCCGAGCAGATCAACTCCTACATGCGCATGGAGCTTCAGTACAACGGCGTCGCGGGCGCTCCCCGTGACGTTCCCGCGCTCACCAACCTTTCGAACCGCAAGCCGAATATCCTGGAGACGCCTCCCTTCAGCCTCGATGTCACGCCGCCGATCACCCCGCCCTTCGTCAATCCCGGCATCCGGCAAGGCAACGGAACGCCCCTGGCCGCGTCGATGGCGTTTGCCCTCACCTACTTCCGGAACACGGTCCTGCCGGCGGGGGGAACCGCCAAGCGACCGCTGAACGCCCAGGGCAAACAAAAGCAGTTCGTGATTCTGCTTTCAGACGGTGACGAGTCCTGCGGCGGCAACGCGCCAAACGCCGCGTACGCCCTGTGGTCGAACACACTCCCCGCGCTTCCGGCCTGTAACGCCGCCTGCCTGGCTTCTAAGGGCATCACCGCGCAGCAGTGGTCGGTCGCGAACCGCATCGAACTCATCACCATCACGTTCGCGGGCGGCACGCCCGCCAACGTGGACGCGATCTCCCGCGCCGGCACCGGCCGCAACCCGGCGAACAGCACCTGTCAGCCACTGTATCCCGGGTTCGGCGCTACGCCTCTTGCTCCGTGCCGCACCGCGTTCATCGCCAACAACCTCAGTGACCTCGTCAACGCCCTGAACGCCGCGATCAACACCAGCGTAGCCACGGGCGAGTTCTCGGATCAGCAGTCCGTCACGGAGAGCGTCTACGAGTTCGGCGCCTTCGCCTCTCCGGCGATTGATCCCTTTGATCCCCAAGAACGGTACGCGGGGTCGATTCCGATTCTCCTGCAGTCGACTTTTGAGCTTCCTGGATACATGGGCCATCTGAAGGCCTTCCGCCGTGGCGATGCGGGCACCCCCGCGGATCTCACCGATGACACTTCCGTGGAGATGTGGGACGCCGGCGACAAACTCAACAACCGCCTTCTCCATTCGACGGGAATGGGCCCCGCCCCCGCCAGCACCTGCACCACCCCGGGCGCCGGCTGCTATACGTTCGCCCAGCTCTATGGCGACGCCACCAATGACAACCCCCTGGACGTCGCGAACTCCTCGGCGAAGATCAAACGACGGATCTTCACGACCACGCAGAACGGCGTAAACAGTTTCTACAACCCGGCCAACCTCCTGGGGGCGTCGGCCTCACTCGCCTGGACCAGGGTTCCGCTGTGGCCGCCCACGACAGGGGCCGCCAGCAACCAATTCGTGGCCCCCACCGCCACCGGCACCGGCGCTTCTCCGGTGAATGGAATCCTGGACAGCGCCATGGGATTTGACGGCCTCACCATCGCGCAGCTTCAGGCCCTTGTTCCCGGGGCCTGTCAGGGCACGGTCGCGGCAGACATTCACTCCGACTGCACCTCCGGCACCACGGGCGTGGCGCTGGCCCGCACGAAGCGGGAAGCCCGGGAGATCACCCTCGCCTACATTGCGGGAGCCCAGCTGCAGTCGGCCAACGGCGTTCCGCTTCGGGCATCGTCAGGCGGAAATGCGGACGAACTGCTTTACGTGATTCGTCCCTGGGTCATGGCTGAGTCCACGCTGGCCGCACCCGGCGTGGTGACGCCGCCTCTGTTCCCTGGTCCCACGACGGGCGGGCTGGGCTTCGAGGAATACAAGTACTACCGGGACGGTGTCAGGACGTTATCCACGGGCGCCCCGGTGGTCACGACACCCAGCCAGGTCGTCCGCGGTCTGGGACTTCGCAACCCTGATCGTCTCGAGGATGATGCATCCGCTTCCGTCCAGGACGCCGCGGCCGAGAGCCTGGAACTGAAGCCCTCGATGAGCGTCGTCTACCATGTCACCAACCAGGCGCTGCACGCGATCCGGGGCGGCCCCTGCCCGACGCCCGACAGCTCGTCCGGTCTGGGCGGCACGTCGCTCGACTGCGAGAACACGCTCGATGGCACGCCGCGGGAAAGCGGTGGTGAAGAACTGTGGGCCTTCGTCCCGTTCGACCAGCTCTCCAAACTGCCCGCGCTGACCCGGATCCAGAGTCGCGAGAACAAGCAGTACCTGCTCGCCGCGCCCGTGCGCTTCACCGATGTGTTCGTTCCGGGGGGCGCCACGTACCAGGGCACTTCGTTCAACGGTGTGTGGCGCACCCTGCTGTATTTCGGCCGTGGTCAGGGAGGGAAATACGTGACCGCGATCGACGTCACGGCGCCCGGACCCTTCACGCGCCTGTCCGTCGAGACCGAGGCCCCGATCATCGTGTGGAGCCGCGGAAATCCAGATACGAACAACGGCCGGCTCACCGGGGCGGGCGGGGTCGTGAACTTCTCTGCGAGCGACTATTCGAACTACCTGAAGATGGGCGAGACCTGGTCGGTTCCGTCGGTTGGATACGTGACCGCTGCGGACTATGGAACCGCCAGAAAACCCTCGGGAACGGACTTTGTTCTCTTCATGGGTTCCGGCTATTCGGACAATCCCGCCCCGGAAGGGAAGACGTTCTTCGTGATCGATGCCCTCAACGGCGACATTGTCCGCAACTTCGAGATCGCGAACGGCTCTCCGGCGGCGCCCCCGGTGGCCGTCCCACCCGCCCCTCAGGATCCGCCCCTTACGAACTTCCTCGTGGCGCCGGCGGTCTACTACGCTGAGGATCCCGTGACCGGCGCCTCCCCGGCCAGCTTCTTCTTCCTGGGGAATCCGATGACTGTGAAGGTCAAGACCGTGTACTTCGGGGACCTCCACAGCCGTATCTGGCGCTATAACGCCAGGACTCCCGCAGTCGCGCCCCTTCCGTTCTTCGAGGCGCCCGCAGGCGACAGGAACCAGCCCTTCGCAACCGCAGTCACGGTCATCGCCGACCCCACTGTCCAAGGCGATGTTCTGGTCTATGCCGAATCGGGCCGCGATCGACGGGTCACGCCGCAGGCCGCCAAGCCCTTCAAGTCGTATGCGTGGAGGGATTCCAACGGAACCCGAAGCGACCTCTTCGTGCAGGATTTCCCAACCGGCTACCGAGGGAATGTCCAGCCCGCCGGCGGCTTCATCGACGAGAACACGCCTGTGATCTTCTACGCAGGTGTGAGGTTCACCGGAGCCTGCGTTTCGGTCTTTGACAGCATCCTGTACGCATTCAGGGGTCTCACGACAACACCCGGGTCCCCTGAGGCGGCATTCGACCTCGATGGTATCCCAGGCAACGATCCTTTCATGTTGATTCCAGATCAACCGATCGTCGGCCTGAGGGTCTCCGGCGAAGGGACTCTCGTTGTGGACACGGGTTTGAATGCCCAGAACCCGCCCCCGGCGCCCGGACCGGGCCAGCCGACCGTGCCCATCTCGACCTCGAGCAGCACTGTGACGGTGGGTCTGGTCCCGGGGACTAAGCCCTACAGAGAACTCTCCTCGACCACGGTTTCCTACAGGATCGGTTCGTCGGTCTGCCGGACGGAGCCTTAAGGGTCGTTCGGATTCTGCCGCAGGACTTTCCAAAAGGGTGCGTTCGGGATTACGCTTCGGTCTGACATGAAGCCTAACTTCCGAACGTGCCCCCAGTGTTCGACCAGGAACCGGCTCGACAAGGAGTTCTGCGTCAAATGCGGCGAGCCGCTTGAAGGCGTAAAGGCCGGCGATCCGGCCTCTTCTCCGGCCGCCGCGGGAAAGAAAGGCAAACCCGGCATCGTCGTCTCGCGCGATGGCGACGAGGGGCAAAGCCCGCTCGTTCCCTTCATCCTGGTCCTTTTGACCCTCGGCGTTGCCTTCGGGGCCTGGCGTGTGGTCCAGGAAGCCGAGGCCACCCAAAACACGGCTCCAGCCGCCGGGCCCGTCAGGCAGGCCTCCGTCCCGCCGATTGTCGCGGCAACGAGGGAGCCGGGATCGGCCGAATACAGCGCGGGTATGACCGCCCTGCGCGCCGGTAACTTCCCGGAAGCGATAAGACTCTTGCGCGAAGCGGTCGCGGCCGCCAACAAGGCGGACTATCGCCTTGGTCTCGCCGAGGCGCTGGAGAAATCGGGCGCGATGTCGGAAGCTCTTATTGAATACGAGGCGGCGGCGGGTCTCGACTCCATCAATGTTCGCTATACCAGTGACTGGGCGAAGGCCCTCTACCGGGCAGGTCGCTCCACCGAGGCCATCGAGGTCTACGAGGCGGCCCTTCAACTGGATGGCAACAACGTGGCCAACCTGAAGGAAATTGCCAATCTCCTCATCCAGGCCAATGACTTCGCGAAGGCGCGTCCGTACCTCGAGAGGATCGTGTCGCTGCAGCCGGCCGACCTCGTCCCGAAGCAGAACCTCGCCCGCGCCCTGGACGCCACGGGCGATCTGGAGGGGGCCACGCAGCAGTATCGCGACATCCTTGCCGCGATGCCCCAGGCCCATCTCTCTCGCGCACTTCTGTCCGACCTTCTGATGCGGCGGAACCGGCCGAGCGAGGCCATCGCGGTTCTCGATGAGGGCCTTGCCACCTCCGCCGATGCCGGCCTCCTGCACCGTGAAAAGGGCAGGGTCTACGACCGTCTCGGCCGCGTCGCCGAGGCGGTTGCCTCGTATCGCGAATACGTCCGCCTCTCGCCGGGCGCAAACGATGTGCGCAGCTTCACGGAACGGATCGGCCAGCTCACTTCGCGATGAAGATCGTCTTCTCCCGCCGACCCGCCCTAGGCTCGATCCTGTTCGTGGCCCTGAGCGTGGTCGGCAGCCTGCTGTCCGTCCCAAGCGCGGGGCAGAGCCTGGCTACGGTGGCGAAGAAGGAAAAGCAGCGCCGAGCGAAGATCGCCGCTCCGGGAAAGGTGCTCACCGAAGAGGACGCCGCGGCCCGGGCCGGCAACGTCAATGTGACTGAACTCGCGGCCCCCGCCCCCGAGGCCGCCGACACTCCTTCGCCGCAGTCGTCCACCGATGAGCGGACGACCTGGAAAGCGCGCGCGGCCGAACTGAGGACTGCGCTCGCCTCCGCCCAGAAAGCCCTGGAGGACGCCCAGCGCGCCGAGGCCGCGTTCCGGTCGGACGTGGCTCCGCTATCCGCCGCCGATGCCCAGGATCCCATGCGCCGTCAGAAGCGTGACGCGAGGCTCGCGGAAATGAACAAGCAGATCGAGGTTTTGAAGGCCGCCGTTGCCGCCGCTCGAGCCAACATCACCGCGCTCGAAGACGAGGCGCGCCGCGCCGGTGTGCCCTCCGGCTGGCTGCGCTAGACCGTCCTCTTCCTTCCCTCCCTTGATAGACGTCCTCATCGTCGAAGACAAGGACTCCCTTCGAAACGCCCTCGCCGAGACTTTGCGCGGTCACGGTCTGACCGTCGAGGCGAGTGCGGACACCTACGAGGCCAAAAGAGCTCTGGCCCGGACGACGTTCGGCGTGGTGCTCACCGACCTCAAGCTTCCGGCGGGCAGCGGCTTCGACGTCCTCCAGGCCGCCCTCAAGGCGGGTCCCGAAACCGACGTGATCGTCATGACCGCGTTCGGCTCCATCGAGGATGCGGTGAAAGCGATCCGCGAGGGCGCCTCGGATTTCCTCACCAAGCCGGTCGACACCGACCATCTCGTGCTCCTCGTCGACCGCGCCCTGGACCGGCGCCGTCTCAAGCGCCGCGCGTTCCTCCTCGAGGAGGAGCTTCAGGAGCGGATGTCGCTTCCGCGCCTCGTGGGCACGAGCGAAGGCCTGAAGGACGCCCTCCTGCAGGTGCAGCGGGTGGCTCCCTCCGACACCACGGTTTTGATCCTCGGCGAAAGCGGAACGGGAAAGGAACTCCTCGCGCGTTCGGTTCACCAGCTCTCCACTCGAGCCAAGGGGCCATTCGTCGCCATCAACTGCGCGGCGATTCCGGAGTCGC
>CAYNHK010000023.1:0-30417 GCA_964396875.1 uncultured Acidobacteriota bacterium
GATGGCGCGCTTGTCGCCCTCGGCGATGCCGGTGCCCATGACCGCGGCGCCCATGTTCTTCATGACCGCGCGCACATCGGCGAAGTCCAGATTTACGAGACCGGGGATGGTGATGATGTCGGAGATGCCCTGCACCGCCTGGCGAACCACGTCGTCGGCCATCCGGAAGGCTTCGGAAATCGGGGTCTGGCGGGCCACGGTCTCGCGGAGGCGATCGTTTGGAATCACGATCACGGAGTCGACCGATTCGCGGAGTTTCGCGAGGCCGTCGAGGGCCTGGTCCATGCGCCGCTTGCCCTCGAGCTTGAAGGGAAGCGTGACGACGGCCACGGTCAGAAGATTGTTTTCGCCGCCGCCGAGCTGGCTGGTGATGGAAGCGACCACGGGCGCTGCACCGGTGCCGGTGCCGCCGCCGAGGCCCGCCGCGATGAAGACCATGTCGGCGCCTTCAAGAGCGTCCGCGAGTTTTTCGGTGTCGTCGACCGCGGCCTGACGGCCGATGTCGGGATTGGCGCCTGCGCCGAGACCCTTGGTGAGTTTCCCGCCGATCTGAATCTTCACGGGCGCGCGATTCGACTTCAGAGCCTGGAGGTCGGTGTTGACCGCGATGAACTCCACACCGTGAAGGCCCGCTTCCATCATGCGCGTGATGGCGTTGCCGCCGCCACCGCCGACGCCCACCACCTTGATCGAGGCGCCCCTGGCCTCATCTTCGGCGAGAACGATGCGCGAGATTTTTTCTTGTGCGCTCATCAAGCCTCCCAGATGCCTTGAACCCCGGAACTCACTCTTTTCGCGGAGGTAAAGCCGATTCCCAAGTTTAAGGCTAAATCCCGAAAGGGAAGCCCTTTTTTCCCTGTTGCCACCAGACCCTCGTGACCCTTCTCACGTCTCCTCGGAGCGCGCGTCAAGCCTTCCACATCATCCCCATCAGAACAGACCCGAGAACATGTCCCGGATCCTTCCGGTCAGTCGCCCAAACGTGCCCGTTCCTCTCATCTCCTGGAGCAGGCGGCCTTCGCCGAGCCGCGCGCGATGGCTGCGCAGGACCAGGCCCACCGCGGTCGCGTGAGCGGGTGAGGAGACCACGTCCACGAGGCCGGTGATCCCGGACGGCGTGCCCAGGCGGACGGGCAGATCGAAGATCTGCTCGCCGATCTCGACCATGCCCTCGAGCATCGCGCCGCCGCCGGTGAGGACGATCCCGCCGTTGAGCGACTGGTCGAAGCCCGACTTCCGAATCTCCGCGAGTACGAGCTGGCACACCTCTTCGGTGCGGGCCTGCAGAACTTCAGCCAGAAGCTGGCGGCCCATGATCCGCGCCTTCTTCGTGCCGACGCTCTGCACCTCGATCATGTCTTCTTCAGGCACGAGGGAGACGAGAGCGCAGCCGTGCTTCTTCTTCACCCGCTCGGCTTCGGTCACACCGGTGCGCAGCGCCACCGCGACATCGTTCGTGAAGTGCTCGCCGCCGATGGGGAGAACCGCGGTGTGCCACAAGGAACCCTTCTCGAAGATGGCGATGTCGACGGTGCCGCTGCCGATGTCAACGACCGCTACGCCCAGTTCCTTCTCGTCCTGGGTGACGCAGGCCTCGGCCGCCGCGAGCTGGGCGAGAACCGTGCTCTCGACCTCGAGGCCGGCCCGGTGCAGGCACGAGATCGTGTTCTGGGTGGACGTGGACGACGCCGTGACCACGTGCACGTTGGCTTCGAGGCGCGCGCCGCTCATGCCCGAGGGATCGCCGATGCCTTCCTGATCGTCGACCACGTATTCCTGGGCCAGCACGTGGAGGATCTGACGATCGGGCGGAATCGACACCGCCTTTGCGGCATCGATCACGCGCCGGATGTCTTCTTTCTCGATCACGCGGTTGCGCGCGGAGACCGCGATGACGCCGCGCGAGTTGACGCTCTTGATGTGGGTTCCCGCGATGCTCACGCAGGCCTGCTGGACCTCGACCCCGGCCATGAGCTCGGCCTGTTCGATCACCTTCTTGATCGATTCCACGGTGGCGTCGAGGTTGATGACAACCCCCTTGCGCACGCCCTTCGATTCGGTGTGCGCGGCCCCCACCACGTTGAGGCGGCGGTCGTCCATCGCCTCCGCGATGATCGCGCAGACCTTGTGGGTGCCGATGTCGAGTCCCGTGATGTACCGGTCGTTCTTACGAGCCATGGTTTATCGGTTCCTTATTCTCTGGTATCTGGGGGCGGGTTCAACGCTTCCGCGCTGAGGTCGGCTTTTTCGTCCCGCGAGGCGGGTTTGGCGTAGATCCGGTCTTTGAATCGCAGATCGAAGTATTCGGCGTCCGGGCAGCGTTCCCGGAGCTTCTGGCGAAGGGCGAGGAAGGACAGGACGCGCTTCCGGTAAGGCGGTTCGGCGAGCTTGAGCACGGTGCCGTCGCCCCGGAGAACGACCATGAGGTCGCCCGAACGATCCACCGATATTTCAGAGATCTCGACCGATAGGTCACCGAGGTCTTCGAGCAGAACATTCGCCCTCCGGGCGCGGTCGCGCCGGACATCCAGCGACACGCCACCCAGGCCGCGGATGATGGGCAGGTCGAAACCCGCGGTGCGGGGACCGAGAAGATCGATCAGCTCTCCCGAGGCGTCCATGACATAGAGCTGATCGGTCTCCGCGAAAGCGATCGGGAAGCGCTCGGTCACGTCCACGAGGAGCGTGTCCGGGAGTTTTCGCCGCACCACCGCGCCGCCGACCCAGGGGGAGGCGGCGAGGTTTGCGCGGAGTCCCTCGAGGTTAGCCCCGACAAGGCTCTCGCCCATGGCGGGCCCAAGCATTTCGCGAACCTCCCCTTCCGACAGGAAGTGATTGCCCTTGACCTCGATGCTGGCGATGCGGAACCGGTTGGGGATCGCGAAGCGTTCGGTGAAGAGGAACACACCCACGACCGCCGCGCACAACGCGGCGCTGACCTGGATGAGGACGAACGCGCGCTTGAACCCTGAGCGTTTTTCGCGGCGCGGTTTCGAGAGCCGGGCCGGCCGGAAGAAGGGGCCATCTCCCGACATGCTCTGGAGCGGCATCTCCCGGGGAGGCGGACCAATAGACAGACCGCGGGCCTGACTCATCGCGTGGCCCCCGCTTCCTTGAGGAAGGCCTCGCCCACTTCCACGACGTTGCCGGCGCCCAGAGTGAGGAAGACATCTCCCGCGCGCAGGCCCTTGAAGACGCTCGACGGCGCATCGTCCAGGCTTCCCGCGAATCGTGCGGCCTGGCCCTTCGCAGCGATCGCCTCCACGAGTCTTTCCGCGGTGATGCCCGCTTCCGCGGGCTCGCCGGCGGCATAGATGTTCGACAGCCAGAGTTCGTCGCTCAACACGAAGGCGTCGGTGAACTCGTTCCACAAGGATTTGGTGCGGGTCACGCGATGCGGCTGGAAGAGGGTCACGAGCCGGCGTCCCGCGTTTCGCGCGCGCAGAGCCTTGAGCGTTGCTGCGATTTCGGTCGGGTGGTGTCCGTAGTCGTCCCACACGTCGACCCCGTTCCGGTGGCCCTTCCATTCGAGCCGCCGCGCCACGCCCTCAAAGCTCTGGAGCGCGCGTGCGGCGAGGGCGGGAGAAATCCCGAGGCTCTGGGCGAGGGCCATGGCGCCGAGCGCGTTCAACGCGTTCATCTCCCCGCCCACGCCGAGCGTGAACGAAAACTCCCCAAGCGGTCCGTGACCGGTCACGGTGGGAAAACCCTCGGGGTTCATCGTGGTTCGCCCGCTGACCCCGGCCGAAGGAGAGAAGCCGTAGGTGAGCGCGCGGCCTCCCATCTGTTTCGAGATGCCTTCGGTCACCGGATCGTCCGCGCACAGGATCGCGGTTCCCCACGCGGGCACGCTCGCGGCGAAAGCGGAAAACGCCGCCCGGACGTCATCGAGATCGACGTAGGTGTCGAGGTGTTCGCGATCCACGTTGGTGATCAGGCAGTGGGTCGGGTGGAGCTTGAGAAACGAGCGATCCGATTCGTCGGCCTCGGCCACGAAGGTTTCCCCATCGCCGACCCGCGCGCCCGAGTCGAGTCCGCGGAGTTTCCCGCCGACGAGTGCCGAGGGATCGAAGCCCGCGCTCTGAAGGATCCCGGCCACCATCGCCGTGGTTGTGGTCTTGCCGTGGGAACCCGAGATGGCGATCCGATGTTTGAAGGGAGCCATCACAGCGTCGAGCAGATCGCCGCGATGAATCGTCCGCAGCCCGAGCCGCCGGGCCTCGATCACTTCGGGGTTGGTGTCGCGGATGGCCGACGAGAGAATGAGGCAGCGCGCGTGCGCGACGTTCTTTGCGTCATGACCGATGTACGTCTTGATGCCCATCGCCGCGAGTCTTGTGGTCGCGTCGGACGACTTGGCGTCGGAACCCGATACCGCGTGGCCTTGCGCGCGCAGGAGCTCGGCGAGCGGACTCATCCCCGAGCCGCCGATGCCGACCAGGTGGAACGGGCCCTGAAGGAGAGCGAGAGTGTCCATCATGCGGCACGCACCATCGGTACAAGAAGGTCGGCGACGCGGGCCGCCGCATCCGGGCGGCCAAGGGCCCTGGCTCCCTGTTCGAGCGAGCGAAGACGCTCGGGGTGTGCGACGAGGTCGGAAATCACCGCGCCGAGCGTGTCGAGTTCCGTCTCCGCAACCATGACCGCGGCCCCAGACGCCACCATCGCCTTCGCATTCCAGGTCTGATGGTCCTCGGCGGCCGAGCGCAGCGGCACCAGGATCGCGGCCTTCCCGGCGACCGTGAGTTCGGCGAGCGTCGTGGCTCCGGCGCGGCACAAGACGAGGTCCGCGGCGGCGAACGCTTCCCACATGTTGTCGATGAAGGCCGTCACTTCGGCCTTGCGTCCCGCGGCTCGGTAGGCGCCCTGGACGTGATCGAACTGCGCCGGCCCGGTCTGATGAACGATGGTGAGAGCCGCATCATCGGGAAGCGTGGGAAGAGCTTTGATGAGTCCCTCGGAAAGGATGCGCGAGCCTTGAGACCCTCCGAAACACAGGAGGCGCAGAGGTGGCGTGTGCGCCTTTTCGGGAAGGGACTTGAACGAAGCGCGCACGGGATTTCCGGTGAGAACGCCCTTTCCGTCGAAGTGCGACAGGGTCGACTCGAAAGCGCAGGCCGCCTTTCGAACGAAGGGTTTCAGGCGCCGGTTGGTGAAGCCTGGAATCGCGTTGGGTTCGAGCAGGAGCGTGGGGATCCGGAGAAGGCTCGCCATCAGGACGAGCGGTCCCGACGCATAGCCGCCGATGCCAAGAACGGCGCTCGGCCGGGTCTTCATCAAGAGAAGAACGGCCCGCAGCATTCCCCAGGGGAGCAGGGCCACACCGCGGAGCCGCGCGAGGAGAGACGGAGTGTTGAGGGGCAGGACGGGGAGCAGATGCAGCTTGAGATTCGCACCCGGCACGATTCTCCGCTCCAGGCCGAGGGGTGCGGTCGATCCCACGAACTCCACCCGCACTGCCGCGGAGCGAGCGGCCATCTCTTCGGCCACGGCGAGGCCGGGGAAGATGTGACCGCCGGTCCCGCCGGCTGCGATGAGGATGAGTGGATTCAATGCCGCGGGCTCCGTCAATCCGTGTGCTGAGAGACGTTCAAGACGATGCCGACCGAAAGCAGGCACAACACGAGCGACGTGCCGCCGGCCGAGAAAAAGGGAAGAGGGATGCCCTTGGTCGGAGTGAGGCCGAGCACCACGCCCATGTTGATGAAGGCCTGGGACACGATCGTCATGGACAGGCCGGCGGCGAGCAGTCTCCCGAACATGTCGGGCGCGCGCTGCGCGGTCCGCAGCCCCCGCCAGAGAAAGACCAGGAACAGGCCGACAATGATGAAAGCGCCGATGAAGCCGAGTTCCTCGCCGACCACGCCGAAGATGAAGTCCGAATATGGGTAGGGAAGGAACGAAGCCTTTTGTTCTCCCTTCATGAAACCGCGCCCGAAGGGTCCGCCGCTGCCCACCGCGATCACGCTCTGGATCAACTGGTAGCCCGTGCCCTGCCGCTGCGCCCAGGGATCGAGGAAGGCGAAGATGCGGTCGAGTCGGTAAGACGCGGAGGTGATGCCCAGCATCAGCACGGGCAGCATCACGGCGCCGCCGAGGACGAAGAGCCGGAAGGGCACGCCCGCGAGGAAGGCCATGGCACTTGCGACCAGAACGATGTGGATGGCCGAGCCGAAGTCAGGTTCGAGGTACACGAGCAGGGCCACGAGTGCCACACCGGAGCCGGGGGCGAGAAGGTCCTTGAACGTGGAAAGACTCCGGGCCCGCCGCTCGAATTCGGAGGCCAGAAAGATCACGATCGCGAGTTTCGCGAACTCGGAGGGCTGGAAGGAGATTCCCCCGAGGCGGATCCATCGGTTGGTCTCGTTCACCGAAGGCGAGGCCAGCGCGGCGAGAAGCAGCAGCATGGCGAGGCCGAGTATGGAGAAGGCCGCGGTACGGGATCGGAGGATCCTGTAGTCGAAACGCAGACTGGCGAGCATCGCCGCCACCCCGAGGACCGCGAAGAAGAGTTGCCGCGCCATGATGGCCTCGCCGCTCACCCGCGCGCCATCGGAGAAGGGCTGCGAAGCGCTCCACAGCATGAGCAGACCGGCGCCGAAGAGAATCACCGCGACGCCGAGCAGGACACGATCGGTGGCGAGTCGTTTGGCCATCAGGCGGCTCCCTCAAGAGAAAGGCGCTCGAACGCGCGACGGAACGCCTCGCCGCGTTCGGCGTAGTCCCGGAACATGTCGAAGGACGAACAGCCGGGAGAGAGCAGGACGGTGTCTCCGGGCTTCGCTTCGTCAAAAGCCCGCGTCACCGCCTCGTCCATGTTCGACGCGTCGTGGACCGGCAAGACGCCATCGAGCGCCTGGTGGATGAGGCCTCGGCTCTCGCCAATGGCGTAGACGGAGCGAGCGTGTTTCGTGGCGGCGTCCTTGAGGGCGGTGAAGGCGCCCGCCTTGAGCCGCCCTCCGAGAATGACGATGACCGGCGAATCGAAAGAAC
This sequence comes from uncultured Acidobacteriota bacterium, assembly GCA_964396875.1. Classification (GTDB taxonomy): domain Bacteria; phylum Acidobacteriota; class Vicinamibacteria; order Fen-336; family JAGNNV01; genus JAGNNV01. The sequence continues at coordinate 6,994 of CAYNHK010000023.1, forward strand.
GCAGAGCCGCATCTACCGATTCGAGTGTGGTCGCCTTGGAATCGTTGAAGAAGGCGACGCCATTCACGATGCCGAGCTTCTCGAAGGTATGAGGCACACCTTTGAAGCCCCGCACGGTCCCGCGGATGACTTCGCTCGCGACGCCCAGGTGGTGCGCGGCGGTTGCGGCGGCCAGCAGATTGGCGCGGACCGCCACGCCGGGAATCTGCACATCGTCGATCCAGAACAGCGGTGTCGTTTCCTGGTTTCGAAATACCGCCTGGTCATTCTCGAAGGTCGCCAAAGGCCCGCGGGCGTCTGGCGGCGCTGCGGTGCGAGGCCTGAACGGGATAACCGTAGCCCTGGTGCGCGCGGCGAGGCCGAGCACGGCAGAGTCCTCGCCATTCACGATCGCGGTGTCCTGGGCGGTCTGGTTCACGAAGATCCGCGCCTTCGCCTCGGCGTAGGACTCCATCGTCGGGTGGCGGTCCAGATGGTCGGCGAAGAGGTTCAGGAAGATCGCGCAGTGGGGCCTGAAGGCCTGGGTGGTTTCGAGCTGAAAACTCGAGGCCTCGGTCACGAAGATCGTCCGCTCGTCCGAACCTTCGACATGGGCGGTGATGGGCGAACCGATGTTTCCGACCGCGCGCGCATCGAGCCCCGCCTCCCGCAGCATGGCGGCGAGTGCGGTGGTGGTGGTGCTCTTGCCCTTGGTTCCCGTGATGCAGACGATCCGGCCCGTGACTTCAAGCGCGCCGACCTCGAGCTCCGGGAGGACGACGGCACCTCTGGCTCGCGCCTGCGCGATACCTTCCTGCGCGGGATCGACGCCCGGCGAGAGAACGATCACGTCGAATGCATGAAGGTCCGGATGAGCGCCGAGCGACATCTCGATACCCGCGGCCTGGAGTTCGTTCGGCACGTTCCCGAGATCGTGGGCGGGCCTTCGGTCGATGCCCACCACGCGCGCGCCGCGCCGGTGAAGAAAGAGGCAGGCGGCCACACCCGAGCGGGCGAGGCCGACGACCGCGACGCGGAGGCCGTTCCAGTTCATCGCAGTTTCACCGTGGCCAGGCTCATGAGGGCGAAGATGAAGGCCACGATCCAGAAACGGGTGACGACCTGGGTTTCCTTCCAGCCGATCAACTCGAAGTGATGATGCAGCGGGGCCATGCGGAAGATCCGTTTGCCCGTGAATTTGAAGGAAGCCACCTGCCCGATCACGGAGAGGGCTTCGATGACGAACAGACCGCCAATCGGAATCAGGAGCAACTCCTGCTTGATGAGGATCGCCACGGTTCCGAGCGCCCCTCCCAAGGCGAGCGAACCCACGTCGCCCATGAAGACCTGGGCGGGATAACAGTTCCACCACAAGAAACCCATGGCCGCTCCGGTGAGGGCACCGCAGAAAACCGTCACTTCACCGGCGGAGGGCTGGTAGAGCAGGTCGAGATAGGTCGCGAAGATGCGGTGCCCGGTGACGTAGGCGAGGCCGGTCAGCGCGGCCGAGGAAATGAGGGTGGCGCCGATGGCGAGACCGTCCAGGCCATCCGTCAGATTCACCGCGTTCGTGTAGCCCACGAGCAGAATGGCCGCGAACGCGAGGTAGAGGAGCCCCAGTTCGGGCTGCAGCCGTTTGAAGAAGGGGAAGACGACACGGGTCGAAAAACTGTCCGGGTCCGCAAGCGAGCCCAGATACAGACCGGCGCCGATGGTGAGCGCCACCGTGAATTGCCACCCGAGTTTTTGTTTCGCGGTGAGGCCGAGGCTCCGCTTCTTAACGATCTTGATGTAGTCGTCGGCGAAACCGATGCCGCCAAACGCAAGCATCGCGAAGATCAGGACCCAGATATTCCGGTTGGAGAGATCGCCCCACAAGAGCGTAGGGATGAGCGTTCCCGCCACGATGAGGATGCCGCCCATGGTTGGTGTGCCGGCCTTGGCCTTGTGACTCTCCGGCCCGTCACTCCGGATCTGCTGGCCGAACTTCAGCCGGCGCAGTCTCTCGATCGTCCAGGGTCCGAAGATCAAGACGATGAGCAGGGCGGAGAGCGTCGCCATCGCGGTTCGGAACGTGATGTAGCGGACCACGTTGAAAGCGCCGATCTGATCGCGCAGCTCGAAGAGGAGGTGGTACAACATCAGGCCACCCCCATCGGATGGGCGGCGGTCAGGGCTTCGACGACACGCTCCATGCGCACGCCGCGCGAACCTTTGACGAGCACCGCGTCGTGAGTTCGCACGAGATCATTGATTTCGGCCGCGAGGTCGGCGGAAGTCTCGAAGGCTCTCTTCGCATCGTCGGGCAGCGTGGCAGCGCCCTCGAGGATTTCGCGCGCGAGCGCGCCAACCCCGAGAAGCATGTCGACGCGCGCGCCAATGGCCGCACCCGCCTCGCGATGCAGTTGCGGGCCTTGCGGCCCAAGTTCGCGCATCTCCCCAAGACACGCGACCCGGCGTCGATCCCGGGCGAGGGCGAGTGTGTCGATAGCGGAAAGAAGCGCTCTGGGATTCGAGTTGTAGCTGTCGTCGATGAGCAGGATGTCGTCGCTGAGCCGACGTACCGCCCCCCGGTTCCCCGCGGGTTTGAGTTCCTTCGCCGCGGTGGCAACGGTTTCGAGAGAAAGCCCGAGCGACGTCGCCACCACGGTCGCGGCCAGCAGATTCGAGATCGCGTGGGGTCCGGGGACGGGAAGCCTCATTGCGACACGCGCGTCGCCGCACTCAAGCGTGAAACGCGAACCCTCGAGCGACATCGAGACGTCGAGCGCGCGGCAGGAGGTGTGTTCGCCCTCGCCGAAAAGGCGAGCCGAACCCGGGGTCGCCTGGGCGCGGTTCGACAGAAGCAGCTCGCCCGCTGGCGCCACCGCGGTGTCGCCAGGTTCGAGCGCCTCGAAGATCTCCGCTTTCGCCTCGGCGATCTGCGCCACCGATTCGAAGAATTCGAGATGCGCGGCAGCCACATTGGTGATGACCGCGACCTTGGGACGCAGCAGCCTGGAGAGACGCGACAATTCGCCCGCCCGCGACATTCCACACTCGATCACCGCTGCCCAGTGACTGGTCTCGAGACGCGAGAGGGTCAGCGGCACGCCGAGGTGATTGTTCAGATTTCCCCGCGTGGCGAGAACCGGTCCCCTTGCCAGGAGGATCGCGGCGGTGAAGTCCTTCGCGGTGGTCTTGCCCGCCGACCCGGTGATGGCGACGAATGGAATGGAGGTCTTCGCGCGGATGAGCCGGCCGAGTTCGAAGAGCGCGTGTTCGGTGTCTTCCACGAGGAGGGCGAACGGGGCTTCATCCGCGCGTGCCGCGTCCTGGATCACTGCGCACGCCGCGCCCTTCTCGAAGGCGGAACGGAGGTGAGCGTGCCCATCCGAGTTCTCCCCCTTGAGCGCGAAGAAGATGTCGCCTTGCTCCAGGGTCCGGGTGTCGATCGATGCGCCGCGGGCCGGCGCCGGCTCGGCCCCGGTGAGACGGCCCCCAAGGGCTTTGCCGATCTCGGCCCACGACAGGGTTTCAAGGATGCGCAAGTGCAGCTCCTCCTTGACCCTGTTGTCTCAGAATCTCCCGGGCCACCAGGCGATCGTCGAACGGGAGCTTCTTGTCCCGGATCGTCTGGGTGCCTTCGTGGCCTTTTCCGGCGATGGCCACGATGTCCCCGGGCCGCGCCGCGTTGAGCGCGATCGCAATCGCCTCGCGCCGGTCGGCGATGAGCTTGAAGGGCGTGGTGTGGTTCTTGAAGCCCTGGGCGATCTCGTCGAGGATGCCCTGGGGGGGCTCGGAGCGCGGATTGTCGGAAGTCGCGATGACCAGATCCGATCTCTGCGCGGCCACCGAACCCATGAGCGGTCGCTTCGAGCGGTCGCGGTCGCCGCCGCAACCGAAGACGGTGATGATGCGCTCGGGACGAAGAGACCGCAGTGTGTCGAGGAGATTTCGCAGCGCATCGTCGGTGTGCGCATAGTCGACGATCACCGCGAACGGCTGGCCCGCATTCACGCGCTCCATACGGCCGGGAACGCCGTCGAGGCTCGAGACTCCGCGCGCCGCCTGTGCGGGCGAGAGGCCGAGCGCGATCAGGGCGCCGATGGCTCCGAGCAGATTGCTGACGTTGAAGAAGCCCACGAGCGGCGACTGCACGAGCGCTTCGCCTTCGGGGGTGATGCACCTGAAGCGAACACCCTCGAGCGAGATCTCGAGTTCCTCCGGTCGGATCTGGGCCTGCTGGCTCATCCCGAAAGTCCGGCATCGCGGGCCCCGGAACAGGCCGGCCAGGATCGCACCGTGGTCGTCGTCGAGGTTCACGATCATCTGACCCTCCGGGTGCAGATGTTTCGTGAACAGGAGCTTCTTCGCCTCGAAGTACGGTTCGAAGCCGCCGTGAAAATCCAGATGATCCCGGGTGAGGTTCGTGAACACCGCGGCGCGGAACGCCAGGCCGCGTACCCGCTCCTGCACCAGGGCGTGCGAAGAAACCTCGAGGGTCGCGTGAGTGACGCCCTCGTTCACCATTTCGCGCAGGAGGGCCTGCAGGTCGAGCGACTCCGGTGTGGTGAGCGAGGCGCTCTTGGGCCGGCCCGCGATCCGGGTCTCCACCGTTCCCATAAGCCCGGTGGTTTTCGAGTTCTCGCGCAGAGCCGCGTCGATCAGAAAAGCCGTCGTGGTCTTGCCATTCGTCCCCGTGACTCCGGCGAGGCGCAGCTTCTCGGCCGGCCGATCGAAATAGGCGGCCGCGAGATCGGCCAGGGCCGCGCGAGAGTTTTGAACCTCGATCCAGGGGATGTCCACAGGCGGCGTCCGATCGGACAGGATCGCGACCGCTCCCTTTCGTCTGGCCGACTTCACGAATTCGAGGCCGTCCTGTCTGGCTCCGTGGAGCGCCGCGAAGAGATGACCGCGCTGGACCGGCCGGGAATCGTAGGACAGGCCGAGGATTTCAAGATCGTCCGGCCCATGGAGCCGTGCTCCTTCATGAGCTCTCGCGAGATCGCCCAGCTTCACGGATTCGGCCTGGCGCTCGTGAGCGTCGCACCTGCTTCGGGGGCGGGAGCTGGGTACATCCGGGTGGACGAGGGGCGAAGGTCGAGCGAGCAGCTCATTCCAGGTTCGATCGGCGTGCCGGGAAGAGGCGTTTGTCCGGAGACCACACCGCTGCCATGGATTTCGACGGTGAGTCCGTGCCGAGCCGAGAGGAGCGCGGCTTCGCGCAGAGACAGCCCGCGAAGGTCGGGCATGATGCGCGGATCGTCGATCACCGGCGGCGGCGTCTTGAGCCGCTCCGCCGAAGCGTTCGTCCTGGGGAGCGTGTCCGGCGAGTAGGTGACGAGACGGATATTCCGGGTGGGGTCGTCGGGTGCTATGGCCAGCAGGCGAACCGCCTCGGTGGCGATCCGCGAGAAGAGAGGGGCGGCCACATCGCCGCCCTCGTTGAATTGACCCTTTGGAGTGTCGAGCGAAACCAGAACCACGAGAGAAGGGCGCGACGCCGGCACGTACCCCACGAAAGAAGCGACATGGTCGATCATCGAGTACCGGCCGAATGCATCGACCTTCTGGGCGGTGCCGGTTTTTCCCGCCACCTCGAAACCCTCGACCTGCGCCTTCTTTCCTGTGCCCGAGACCACCACCTCTCGCAGGAGAGCCATCACGCGATCCGCGATTTCGGGCTCGATGACTTTCCTTTCCGCGACCGGGGCGAACTCCTTCACCACCTCGCCCCAGGGTTCTTCGATGCGCTTCACGATGTAGGGCTTCATCCAGTAGCCGCCGTTTGCGATGACGGAGGCGGCGCTCGCCATCTGGACCGCGGTGACGCCGATTTCCTGACCGAAGGACAGGGACGCGAGGGAAAGCGAACTCCACGCTTTCGGGGCTCTCAGAATGCCCGCGGTTTCACCGGGGAGGCCGATACCCGTGCGCGCGCCGAAGCCGAAGTTCCGCATCGACTCATAGAACTTGTCCGTACCCACCCTCTGGGCCACGCGGATCACCCCGATGTCGCTCGACTTCGCGATCACGTCCTTGAAGGTGAGAGATGAAAAGACCGCGTGATCGTTGATCCTGATTCCGTTGATCTCGATGAAGCCGTTCCCGCAGTCGATGATCTCGAGCGGAGACACCACACCCTCCTGAAAGCCCGCGGCGGCCGTGATGATCTTGAAGATGCTCCCCGGCTCGTAGGCATCGGCTACGGCGCGGTTCACGCGATCCCGTTCGGGGAAGCTCCCGAAGCGGTTCGGATTGAAGGAGGGAAGACTCGACATGGCGAGGACCTCGCCGGTGCGCGGATCCATCACCACCGCCACTCCGGAGATCGAGCCGGTGTTGCGGATGGCTTCGCCAAGCGCCATCTCGGTCACGTGCTGGATCCGCTCATCGATGGTGAGAACCACCCGTCGACCTTCGGTCGGCGGCCTCTCGATCTCACCGCGCGGACGCCTGCGGGCGTCGAGCCGCACCGTGACCCGGGCCTCACGGCCCCGGAGGTCTTCATCGAAGGCGTATTCGAGGCCGGCCATTCCCTGGGAGTCGAGACCGACATAGCCGAGGACCGGAGCGAGGAGATTGCGTTTCGGATAGTAGCGGCGGCTTTCGGTTTCAAAGCCGATGCCCTCGAGACGGAGTTCGCGCACCGCGCGGGCGATCGCCGGGTCCACCTGGCGTTTGATCCAGACGAAGGAGCGATCCTGACGGAGAAGAGCGAGGAGGTCTTTTTGTTCCGCGCTCGAATAGCCGAGGGCGCGGCCGAGACTCGAAGCGGCGCCCTTGGGATCGCGGATCACGGAAGGGTCGGCGTAGATGCTCGGCGCGTCCACCGAGATGGCGAAGGGTCGTTCGTTGCGGTCCACGATTCCGCCGCGCCGCGCCTTCACCGTGATCGTTCGATCGGATTGACGTCCCGCTTCCTTGAGCAGCAGGCCGTGCCGCAGGATCTGGAGGTGGAAGAGCTGGGCCACGATCGCAAGCGCCCAGACCGTGCCGCAGATAGCGACGACATACAGACGGAGGTCGTGATTACGCGCGACGGGGCCACCCGGGGGAAGCGGAGCGGGGTTGGGCGCGGCCTCGAACCTCATTGCTTCGTTCCCTCCGCGACATCCTTGGCCGCGAGCCGCGAGTCTTTAGGGAGATTCTGGGGCCGCTCCACCACCACCACGTTCCGGGGAGAAGGCGACTGAAGTCCGAGAGATGTGGTGGCGATGGTCTGAACCCGCTTCAGGTCCTGCAGCGCCGCCTTTTCGAGGCGCAACTCGCGGTTCTCCTCCCGCAGACGGTCCTGCTCCCGCTGGAGTTTGCCCGCAGTCGAACCGGTGTCTCGGAGAGCGGCGCGGGGCCAGCCGTAGGCCACGAAGAGACCGATGAGAATCAGGACCACGCCGCCGATCCACAAGAGGTCCTTGGACATCTTGTCGTCGCGCGTGCGGACGACCCGGCGATTGTCGATCGAGTCCTCGACATGGACGGCGTGGATGCGATCGACCTTCATCGCAGCACCTCGGAGGCGCTCTCGCGCTTCTCGACCACGCGGAGCTTGGCGGAGCGCGCGCGCGGATTGGCCCGCGACTCATCGGCCGAAGGAACCACGGGTTTGGGCGTCAGCACCTCGAAGCCTCGAGACTGCTTGAGAGACCGGAACACGTTCTTCACGATGCGGTCTTCCAGGCTGTGGAAGGCGATGACGGCCAGACGGCCTCCCGGCCGGAGCAAAGCCGCGAGGCGTTCGAGACCAGCGTCGAGACCCTGAAGTTCCGCGTTCGTGGCGATGCGAAGCGCCTGGAAAGCGCGGGTCGAAGGGTCGAGCCCGGGCCGCCCGCGGGCGTCGCGCCGGATGAGGCTCGAAAAAGCGCTGGTCGTCCAATTGCGCGTGTTCCTGCGCTCCATGACGATGGAGCGCGCGATGGCGCGGGCTTTTGGCTCCTCGCCGAACTCGGTGAGGATGTGCTCGAGTTCCTTCTCCGAAGCGGTGTTGAGGATGTCGGAAGCGCTCCGACCGCTGCGAGGATCCATCCGCATGTCGAGGGGCGCGTCGAACCTGAAGCTGAAGCCGCGATCCTTTGAATCGAGTTGGAGCGAACTGACGCCGAGGTCAGCAATCGCATAGCAGAGGCTCTCTGCCGCGATGCCGCCAAGGCCGTCCCGGAAGTCGCCGTGCCGAAGCTCCAGCCTTTCAGCAAATGGCGCCAGCCGGCGAGACGCGATTTGAAGCGCCTGATCATCGCGATCGAAGGCGAGAAGTGCGGCTTCCGGATGGGTTTCGAGGAGGGCGTGAGAATGGCCTCCAAGGCCGAGGGTGGCGTCGAGGAGGCGCTTTGTCGATGCCGGTGCGAACGAGAGGATCTCTTTAAGGAGCACCGGGACATGACGCGCGCCGTCCCGCATGTCGACAAGGTGAGCGGGGTCCACATCAGATCCCGAACTCCGCGAGCTGCTTCGCGTCCAGTTCTGTGAACGGTTCCTTTTCGAAAAGTCGCTCTTCGAGCCGCTTCGTGTTCCACACCGCGACGTGGTTCTGCTGACCGAGGACGGCGACATCGCCCTCCATCGACGCCATTTTTCGCAGGATCTGGGGGATGAGCACGCGACCCTGAGCGTCCACCTGGGCGACCTGGCCGAAGAAGTTCACCCGCTCCAGAAAACGCTGTCGAGCGGGATGGGCCTGCGGCATCGCCGCGAGCCGCTTTTCGATCTCGGTCCAGGCATGCAGCGGATAGATCCTCACGAACTCGCCGGAAATCGAGGTGACGAAAAAATCGCGAGACGACTCCGTCAGGGCGCCTAGAAACGCCGAAGGAATTTTGAGACGGCCCTTGTCGTCTATTCGTGCAGGATGGTTACCGCGCAGCATGTCCTCGCCCATACTGACCACTTTTGGCCAATATTTTCCACAGCGACTCTAGGCCAGGGTCATCGAACTGTCAACCGAAGACTCGCGAAAGCGAGCCGCCGCCTAGGCTTGGGTTGTGGAAGGGCGGGGAAGGCCGAAGCTCAGTTCTGTGGATGCGGCATCCAGAAGGGCCTCCGCGTCGCCGGCAAAGGTGTTCCACTTGTCGCGCGGCCAGATCTCAAAACGGTCCATCGCTCCGATCACGATCAGATCCCGCTCAAGGCCGGCCATCCGCCGCAGAGTCGGCGGCACCAGGATCCGCCCCTGCGTATCGAGCCGCGATTCGTGAGCCCGGGAGGCGAGGACTCGCGACAAAGCGCGGGCCTTTTTCGAAAATGCGGGCAAGGAGAGCACCTGTTTCTCGAGCGCCAGCCAGGTTCCACGCGGGTAGCCGGCGATCGCCTCGTCGAAGAAGGTCAGAACGCAGGAGTCGCCCGAATCTTCGATGTCCCGCCGGAATGCGGGGGGAACCGCGACCCGCCCCTGGCGGTCCATCCGACACTCGAAACTGCCCGCGAACATGAGATCCCCTGTTTTCCACAAATTCATCCACTTTTCCACATGGGATGTCAGTCGGAGGCGGTACAGACGGCGCAGGAGTGCCGCGTTCGTGGTCGGACTGCTAGGCTCCACGCCCCTTGACTGCCCGCGAATACCTTCGATCCAGGTCCTGGCTCGGCACGAAGTTCGACCTGCGCACCATGCGCGCCCTCATGAAAGGGCTCAAGCACCCGGAGCGCTCGTTCAAGAGCGTGCTCATCGCGGGGACAAACGGGAAGGGGTCGGTGAGCGCCTATCTGGACGAGGGCCTTCGCGCGGCTTCGCTCAAGGTCGGCCGCTACACGTCTCCCCATCTGATCGATATCCGCGAACGGATCACCGTCTCCGGGCGGAATATCGGATCCGCCGCCTTCGAGCGTCTCGTCCTTGAAGTGCGCGACACCTCGGAGAAGCTGATTGAAAGCCGCATCCTCCCCGCGCATCCGAACCACTTCGAGATCCTCACCGCGGTGGCCTTCCTCTTCTTTCGCGAGAACCGGGTGGACATTGCCGTCCTCGAAGTGGGTCTGGGCGGGCGGCTCGACGCCACCAACGTGGCCTCACCTCTCGTTTCCACGATCGTCAGCATTGATTTCGATCACGAGGAGTTCCTCGGCCGCACCCTCACGGCCATCGCCCGCGAAAAGGCGGGCGTCGTGCGGCGCGGTCGAAAGGTCGTGATGGGACCCATGCCCCGGGAAGCCGAAAGAACCATCGTTGGGATCGCACGCGCCCTTGGCGCCACCGTCGTTCCCTCGCACAAGGGCGTCACTCTTGCCGATGACGACGCAGATGGAGCGCTCGATGTGCGCACGCCCGTGGGAGCGTATGCCGCGGTGAGGGCCTTGCCCGGCGCGCACCAGCGTACGAATCTGGTGGTGGCGATCCGTTCGCTCGAGGCCCTCACTCAAGCCGGCATCTCCCTCGATCTCAACCGGGCCGTTCAGGGGATGAGTCGAGCCCAGTGGCCCGGCCGCCTTGAACGATTCGAAGGCCGTCCGCCCTTCCTGCTCGACGGCGCCCACAACCCCGCAGGGGCCAAGGCGCTCGCCGCCTATCTCGAGGAAGAGGGAACGCCTCATGTTCTCGTCTTCGGGGCGATGCGGGACAAACACGTCGACGAGATGGCGAGCGAACTCTTCCCGTTGGCCCGACGCGTGATCGCCACCCGGGTTCGCATGAAGCGGGCGGCCACCACCGGGTATCTGTTCGAAGTCGGGCGAAAACTCGGGGTGTCGGCGCTCGAGGAAGCCTCGATAAGCCGTGCCGTGGCTCGGGCCGCACGCGTCGCGCGTCCGGGCGAAACCGTGGTCGTGGCCGGCAGCCTCTATCTGGTCGGTGCGGTCCGCAAACGACTGCTAGCGAGGTCGCACTCCCGACGATCGAGACACTGAACCGACCACGCGCGAGCGGACCCGAGGCCGCCGCCCAAGGTCGTATCATCGAAAAACCAATCCGCATGCCGCTTTCACCCACTTTGCTTCTCGTCCCCTCGGTGTCGGCGGGCCAGATCCTCCTTCGCCGCCTGGTCCGGGAGAAGGGTGCGATGGCCGCGGTTTCCGCGATGCGGCCGAGGGACCTTGCCGAGAAAATGGCTGATGCTTCGAGCCACGCTCAGGGTCTTCTGGCCTGGCAAAGCGGTCACGGCGCGCTTCTGGCCGCGAAACTGCTGGCCGCTCATCCCGAACTCCTCAAACCCGGCCTTCCCGAAGCTCCGGTGGCGCGCGTCCTCGCGCGCACGCTCGACGACCTTCGGGCCGCTTCGATCCGCCCGAGCGCGGTGCGCCGTCTGGCCGAGCGGAGCGAAAGCCCCGAGGACCGCTCGAGGCTCCTCGCGGTCGCGAAGATCTACGAACGTTTCCACGCCGAAATCGAGACGAAGTTCTTCGACGAGACCCGCCTTTACGCCGAGGCCGAAAAGGCGGAAGCCGGATTTCTCGCCGGAACCACCATTCTTCTCTCGCCCGATCTCGAGCCGCGTCCCGACGAGTTCGCTTTCCTGAAATCCCTCGCGGCTCGTTTCGGAGCCAGGAGAATCGACGACGGCGACACCGCCGAAAGAGGCGGCTTTCCCGGTCTCGCCAACGAGGCGCGCATTCCCACCGCCTTGTGGAGTGAGACGGTGTTCGCGCCAGTGGCGCACGCGGCGCACGGCGAAATCACGCGGATGACGGACGCGCTCTTCAAGGCGCCGGTCGGCAAGCCCAAGGAGCACACCGGCGCTTCCCCGATCGTCTGGCTCACCGCTCCTGGCGAAGCTGGCGAGGTGAGGTCGATCGCGCGCCTCGTCCTCAAGGCCGCGCGTGAAGGAACTCCCTTCGACGAGATGGCGATCGCGCTGCCCCAGGCGGATGTCTACGCGCCCATCCTCGTCGACCTCTTCTCTCGCGCGAAGATCCCGTTCAAGCTGCACCCTTCGCTGCCCCTCTCTACCGGCCGCATCGCGCGATCGTTCCTTCTCCTACTCGGTTCCCGCGACTTCGATCGCGGCGCTCTGCTGGAGTTCCTGACCTTCGCACCCGTTCCCCTGGCCGAGCGAACCGGCGACCCTGACCCGCCGCACCCTTCCGTCCTCGACCAGATCACCCGGGAACTGAAGGTCGTCTCGGGGATCGACCGCTTCCGGAAAGCTCTCAGTCACTTCATCAAGGAAGAGTCGAAATCCTCCCGTGGCCGGGGCAGGGTCAAAGCCGCCGAGGCCCTTCTCGTTCTCGTCGAGAAGCTCCACACGAGCCTCGCCTTCACGAGCGAGAAACTCCCGCTCGATCAATGGTCCAGCAAACTTCTCGTCCTCTGCGACGAGTGGATTCGCCCGTCGAATGAGATCGAACGCACCGAACACGAATTGGTGCGCGAGACGCTCGAGGAAATCGCGAGCCTCGCCGCTGTATCGACCGCGATCACGTTCGACCGCGTCCTGTCCGTGGTCGAGGCGCAGTTCGATCGGAAGCGCCGGCCGCTCGAAGAACGGTCGCGGATCGGCGTGCACGTGGGTTCCCCCGAGGCGCTCTCGGGTGGCCGCTTCCGCTTCCTCGCTCTGCTTGGACTCGTGGAAGGCCGGTTTCCCGGCGTCTTCAGGCCGGATCCCTTCCTCCTCGATCCCGAGCGCAAGGCGCTCACGGACGAGGTCGCGGCCGTTGCGCCGCCCAAAGCCGTGACCCAGATGAGTCTCTTCGACGATGACGTAGCACCCCCCGAGGGCCGGGGCCCGAGCGCTCTGCCGACCACGGAAACGCGGGTCGGCCAGGTACGACGGATGTTCGCGAGGACTCTCCGCCAGGCCGAACAGACACTGATCCTGTCCTACCCGCGGGCCGATGAGCAGACGGGCCGCGAGCGTCTTCCTTCCCTCTTTCTCATGGCGGCGCTTCAGGCGTTCAAGGGTACGGCCGTGAACGCTGACGATCTTCAGCGGATCCTGACCGAGGACGGGGAAGGCCGGTCCGACATGGACCTGAGCATTGACCTCGGGGAGCGCGACACCGAGGTGGTCGCTCGCCACGGGCTTCAAGCGATCGCGTGGCTCGAATCCGAACGGCCCTTCCTTCGCGCCGCGCATGAACTCTCGCGCGGGAGGTCCGCGAAGCGTCTTTCGCCCTACGACGGCCTGGTGGGTCGGGAGGGCGAGGATTCCGATCCCCGTCTCGATCCGGTCAAGAGTGGTCAGGCGATTTCGGCCAGCCGCATCGCAGCCTTCGGCGACTGTGGCTTCAGATACTTCCTCCGGTACGTGCTCAAACTCGAACCCGCGATCGAGCCGGAGGAGCGCCGCAAACTCGACCCCCTCGAGAAAGGAACCCTGTTCCACGAGGTCGCCGAACTCTTCCTGCGCGAACGCCGCGATCAAGGCGCGCTTCCGATTCGTAACAGCGAGGAAGAACGAGCGCGCCTCCTCGCTCTTGGAGATGAACGGCTCGAGGCCTGGGTCGAAGGGTCGCCTCCGCGCCTTGTCCTTCTCTGGCGCGCGGAGAAGAAGGTCTTCCTGAATCTCCTGACCGACTGGCTCGCCCGAGAGGCTGAAACCTACCGGACGAAGAAGACGACACCCGCGCACTTCGAGGTGTCCTTCGGCATGCCGTACCGTCGGTCGAACACGAACGAGCCGCACCGCGACCTGCCGGTGGAGATCGCCCTCGACGACGGCACCGTTCTCAAGATCTCGGGTCAGATCGATCGCATAGATCGCATCGCGGCCGAGGACGGCGGCGGTCTCGTGCTTCGCGACTACAAGACGGGCAAGGCGCCGCTGGACAACGACGCTTCTCTCTTCAAAGGCGGCCGTCAGCTCCAGATTCCCTTCTACATCCTCGCCGCCCAGGAGATTTTTCCCGGCGAGAAAGTGGTCGAAGCGTTCCTCGACTACGTGAACGCGGGACGCCAGGTGGCGTTTTCTCCCGCGAAAGCCACGTCCGCCACTTTCCGCGCGCTCCTGCTCCGCATCGCCGACCTCATGGGCCACGGTGTCTTCATGCAGGAGCCTTCCGCCTGTACGTTCTGCGACTTCTCTCCCGTCTGCGGGCCGAACCCGGTGCTCGAGGGCCGCAAGCGAAGGCGTCGCCTCCATGATCCGCTGGCCCGCAAGGTCGGGGAGCTCAAACAATTCGCATGACCGGTCTCATTCCTCACGACGAAGCGGTCCGGCAAAGGGTCCGCTCCGAGCTCCAAACGAGTTTCGTGATCTCCGCGGGTGCGGGGACAGGGAAGACCACGCTCCTCGTGGACCGGATGGTCGCGATCGTCCTCTCCGGCCATCTCAAGCTCGACCAGATCGCCGCGGTGACTTTCACGGAGAATGCCGCGACCACGCTCAAACTACGTCTGCGGGACGCCCTCGAGAAGGCCCGGGCCGAGGCGGTGGACGCGGAGGTGGTGGCGCGGGCGAGCGAGGGCCTGGCCTCGATCGAACGCGCGCAGGTGTCGACCATCCACGCCCTGTGCACCGCGATGCTGCAGGAGCGGCCGATCGAAGCCGGCGTGACTCCGGGCTTCCGTGTCGCCGATGAGGCTCTCTCCGACTTCATCTTCGAAGAGGCCTGGGAGGAGTGGCTCCAGGATCGCCTGACCGGTCAGGACGATCTCCTAGAGGCGGTGATCCTCTCCAGGATCCCGCTCGAGAAGACGTCACCCATGGGCGACCCCATGACCCTGCGCAAGCTCGCGCGTCGCCTCGTCGCCCAGCGCGATCTGAAACCGCACATCGCGCCCGTGGGGATCGATCCCAAGCCGGTGCGCGAGTGGTTCATGGCGAAGATCGCGCGCGCCCATGAACTCATCCAGGGCAAACCCGAAGCCGACACCCTGGTGGCCGCGGTGCGCTCGCTCCATGCCGAAATCGCGAAGACCGCGGGCCTTGCCGATCCCGACCTCATTGTGGCCCTGCGTTCACTGCGCGTCCGCAAGGGTCTTGGCAACAAGCGCATGTGGAAAGCCGACGAGGCCTTTGATGAGTGCCGCGCCATCACCCTCGAAATCGCGGAGCGTGGGGCTGCCTGGGAGAAAGAGAAGAACACCTCCTTCTACAGCGGCCTCGTCCTCGCCCTTCTGGGGGTGCAGTCGATCTACGAGCGGCGGAAGAACGAGGCGGGTGTTCTCGACTATGTCGATCTGCTCGTCAAGGCCGCCGATGCCTTGCGCCAGAACGCGTCGCTTCGCGCCTATTTCCGGAGGAAGTTCCGGGCGATCATCGTCGACGAATATCAGGACACCGATCCGCTTCAAGTCGAGATCATCGAGACGCTCGCGGGCTTTTCGGGAGGTGTGGTCGAGGATCTCAAACTCGGCCCGGCGTCCTATGTCGTGGTGGGCGACCCGAAGCAGTCGATCTACCGGTTTCGCCGCGCTGACGCCTCGATCTTCGCCGCGGCATGCGAGGCCGCGAAGACGCGTCCGGGCGTCGAACTGGTTTCGCTCACTCAGAATTTTCGATCCACGCCCGCGATTCTCCGTTTCGTGAATCGCTTCTTCGCCTCGTCGATCAAGAAGAGCCAGTACGGCCAGCCCGACTACGAGGCACTCGTGCCGAGTCCGAATATCCCCGACGAGCCGAGTCTTCTCGCATTGAAGTTCGAGGTCCCGCAAGAGGCGGACTCTCATGTTCTCGAGGCCGAGGCGAGTGCGATCGCGGGTTTTGTGGCTGCCGCGGTACAGACGGGCACATTCAAGGTCCGCGACGGCGGCGCCACTCGACCCAGCCGGGCGGGCGACGTCTTGATCCTCGCTCGAAGGCTCACTCAGATACGTCCTCTCGAACAGGCGCTCGAGCGCGCAGGTGTTCCCTTCGTGGTCGACGGGGGACGTTCGTTTTTCGTCCGATCGGAAGTGGTCGAGACGCACGCGGTCCTGCGCGCCATCGATGACCCATCCGACGCCACGAGTCTGGTGGCCGCCCTGCGGTCCTCGTTCTTCGGCGTCTCCGATCGGGCGATTGCCGAGTGGCGTTTCGCGGGACGCGAGCTTTCGATCCTCGGCGCCGGTGTTTCCACGACCGATCCGTACAACCAGGCCAACGAAGTGAGCCGCGCCCTCGAGCTCCTGAGGCGGCTTCACGACGACCGCACACGACTGCCTCCGGCGGCGCTCATCGAGAAACTCTTCGATGAAACATCGATCTTCGCGGCTCTGCACGCGGCTGAACGGGGGTCGACGGCGCGCGCTCAGCCGCGTATCTCGAACCTTCGAAAAGTGGCCCATCTCGCACGGCAGGCCGAGGCGCTGGGCCTTCTCACCCTGCGAGGTTTCAATCTGCTTCTCGCGAACCGCCTCGATGGCGCGGGAGAAGAACCGGATCTGCCGTCCTCGCGTCCCGGCGACCCCCACACTGTCCGGGTCATGACCATTCACAAAGCCAAGGGTCTCGAGGCGCCCGTCGTGATCCTCTACGACTGCCTCGACCGTTTCTCGCCGCGGGTCGACACCGTTCCCCTGCGCGAAGAGGGCAAGATCGCCCTCGGTTTCGTGAAGGATTGCCAGCCCCCCGACTGGGATGTGCTGGCGCTTCGGGAAGAGGCGCGCCTGCGCGAAGAGACGCACCGCCTTCGCTACGTCGCGTGCACCCGCGCCAAGGACTGGCTCGTGGTTCCGATACCGCCGCCCACCGAACGGGTCGGCGACTTCTGGCACGACATCGCGAAGGATGCGGCGACCCCGAACCCCGATATCGTCAATCTCGACGCGGGGGCGGTTCATCTTCCCGAGGAGCCGGCGGAAAGTCGCCCCCCCGGACCGGACGACGAAGCACCGCAGGGACTTGACGGTTTCGCCGCGCGGCGCAAGGCCCTCATCGTGGCGGCGTCGGAGATGACCGTCCCGCCCGTACCCGTTCGCGAAGATGCGGCCAGGGAATCGCCTCCCGCGGTCGAGCCGCCGGAGTTCGTGGGCCGGGTTTTCGGCGCCTTCGTTCACCGTCTCCTCGAACTCGCTGACTTTTCCAGACCCGAATCGGTGAGACGCATAGCACCGGCACTCGCCCCCGGCTTCCCGCTCACCAAGGAAGCGGTGGCCCGGGCCGAGGCCCAGGCCGAGGCCGCCCTTTCGCTTCCCATCATGCGCGAGGCCGCGCGGGCGGCGCGGGTCTTCCGCGAGGTCCCGATCAGCTACATCGACGAAGATCGCCTTCTCGAGGGTGTCTGCGACCTCGCTTTCGAAGACGAGAAAGGCTGGGTGGTGGTGGACTACAAGACCGAAGCGATCGCCGAAGATCAGGTGCTGGCCCAGGCCTCGCACCACGCGGCACAGCTCCGGCGATACGCGCGCGGCCTCGCTCTCGCGTCCGAGTCGCACCAGTCGCGGCGTTTCGTCCTCTTCACGTCTCTTGGCCGGCAGGTGGCGGTGTGACCTCGGTTCCAGCACCCGCTCCGGCGTTCACGGAGAAGACCGCGGAGGGCGTGCGCGACGCGCGCGCCTTCGCGTGGTCGGCCTCGCGTCACGACACGTTTGCGACCTGCCCGCGGAAGTACTACTACTCGTACTACGGCATCCTCGAGGATCCCGAGGTCCAGCGCCTCAAGCAGCTCTCCGCCCTGGCCCTGTGGGCGGGTTCAGTGGTGCACGAAACCATCGAGGACTTCCTGCGCACGAACGACCAGGTCCCCGAGCCCGCGGTGCAGGAGGCCCTGATCCGCGCGGTGGTCCACGAGCGCATGCTCAAGGAGTGGAAGGAAAGCGAGAACGGGACGAACGGTTTCCGACTGTTCGAACACGAGTACACCCAGCCGATCGAGCAGGAGGATAAGAAGATCCTTGTGGGGATCGTCATGCGGTCCCTGCGGAACTTTTTCAAGTCGCCCCTGCTGCGCGAAGCCTTCAAGGTCTCCCGTTCCGCCTGGCTCTCGATGGAAGAGCTCGTCTCGTTCCATGTCGGCGACGTGCCGGTTTTCCTCCGAATGGACCTGGCCTTTCGCGATGAACGCGACCGCGTGCGCATCGTCGACTGGAAAACCGGCCGTCGGGCCGGGAAGTTCAACGATGTCCAGATCGCGGGTTACGCCCTTTACGCCGCCGAGCGCGGCTGGGCGAAGTCCGCCACGGAAATCTCCACCGAACTCGCGTACCTGATCTGGCCGCGCTACGTGCGGAAGGATGTGACGCAACCCGTCCTCGACACCGCCCGCGGTTTCGTCACACGTTCGGCCAAGACCATGCGCGCGCTGCTCAACGACCCGGATGCGAACGCCGCGAGAATCGAGGACTTTCCCCGAATCGACCGTCCGCGCATCTGCAGGCGGTGCAACTTCCGCAAGCTGTGTTTCCCACGCGGCGAGACCCTCGAGGTCAAGACCACGAGGCGCCCGGTCCAAAAGGCGCCGTGAAGGTTCTCCTCCGCGAACTCACACTGTTCGCGTTCTTCGTGCTCGCGGCCGGTTTCGTCCTGCGGCCGCTGCCGTTCCAACTGAGCGATTCGATTCCCGCGGGCAGCGATCCGCCGCACCATCTCTACATCCTGAACTGGCTGCTCGATCACGGCCTGTCCGGGGATCGTTTCGAGGGGAAGATGTTTCACCCCGCGAAAAACGCGGTGTTGCGAAGCGACTTGTCGATGGGCACCGTAGTCCTGATGGCGCCCTTGGCGCCTGTCGTGGACGAGCCGCTGGTTCGATTCAATCTGGCCACCTGGCTCGCCCTGGCGTTTTCAGGCTGGTCGTTTTGTCTTCTCGCCCGCTCCTGGACCCAGTCGACCCTTGCCGGGCTCTTCGCAGGCATCACCGCGGTGATGGGGTCGCACCAATCGCTGCACTACGTTCACCTCAATCTGCTCTCGGTGGGCTGGCTGCCGATCTTCCTCCTCGCCCTCGACCGGTTGCTCACTCGCGGATCTCCCGGTTTCGCCGCCATTGCCGGAGCGTCCTTCGCTCTTGTCGCTTCCTCTTCGGGCTACTACGGAGTCGCCGCGAGTGTGATCGCGGTGATCTTCTTCGCCCGCCGGCCTTCGATGAATGGCCTCAAGTGGGGTGCGATCGCCGTTCTCTTCGCCGCAGTTCTTCTCGCCCCGTACCTCGTCGCGTACGCCGGTCTCCATGCCGAGGAAAGTCTCGTCCGCACGAGTCGCGAAGTTGCGAAGGGTTCATGGACACTGGCGGATACGGGTTCACGAACTCTCCTTCATCGTCTGTGGAATCCGGCGACCGGAGAGCCGCTCTTCCCGGGGCTCGCAGTCTTCGGCCTGTCGGCGTTCGCGTTGTGGCGCGGTGAGAAATTGGAGCGGACGATGGGCCTGAGCGTTCTTGTGCTCTTCTGGCTCGGCCTCGGCGAGCCCGGCTTTCTGTATCGCCTCATTGCGACCGTGCCGCCCTTCGCGAGCATGCGACACCCGGAGACCCTCACCGCGGTTGGCGTGATGCTGCTGTCCGTCCTCGCCGCCACCGGTCTCTCCCGGCTCGAGAAGTCCCGTCGCGGGGCGGCGTTTGTGATTCTGGCCATCGGAGCCGCGGAAACGTTGACCCCGCCGAACGACTTCTTCCAAGTGGCGCCCGGTGTTCCGCCGGTTTACGAGTCCGTCTTGAAGCTGCCGGCGGGTCCCGTGCTCGAGGTTCCTCCCTATGAGGCGTCTCCCCTGATCTGGGCGGCGCGACGCGACTTCGAAACCCTAAACGGCGGTGGCGCCTTCATCCCCGAACTCACCAATCATCTCGAGACCACGATTCAGAACCACTGGCTCACCGACTCCTATCAGCCGATCGATGAAACCAAAGCCGCGCATTTCCTCCTGAACGAAACCCGGATGCGTTATCTCATCCTCCCTGCCGGAAGGCGGGGTGGACTCGATCCGCTGATCCAGCGTTTCCGCGAATGCCGGTGCTTCAAAGAGATCGGCGTCTACGAGAGCGACAGACTGTACGAGGCGGTGCGTGAAACCTCGTGTCCGGCGTGGGTCCCTGGGAGTCCTCCCGCGTGATCGAACGTCTGCGCCGCTTTCCGCGTCTCGCCGTCTTCGTCACGGCGCTGCTCTGGATCTTCCTGATCGAGGAGCGTTTTCGGAACGAAGCCGCGGAGCATCTGTATTTCCACGCCTGGACGTCGGAGTACATGATGCAGACGGTGAGTGTCGGCGACCTGCGGGTCGAGCCCTTCAAATCGCTCTGGTACAACCACATCCAGCCGCCGCTTTTCGACGCGATCCGCGCCGTTTTCGCCGCGGTCCATCCAAACTCCCACGGCGAGGCCCTGATACGGAGTGTGGACGCCAAGCTCTACAACGCGTGGATGTTCGTCTACGCGGCGACCGCCGTCCTGGTCTACGCGTGGTTGAACAGGGTAAGAGGCGCTCGCCCGGCGACGATCGGGGTCGCCACCTTCCTTCTTCTTCCCGGACCGATCTTCTATGCGACCTTTCTCGACAGCACACTGCTCTCCGCGACGCTGATCCTCTGGTTCTTCTGGAGCCTGTGGAGGTTCGGCCGAGGCGAAGCGGTCTCCCTCGAACTCGTGGCGGTTTCGATTCTGTTGTTCTTCACCCGCTCGGTGTTTCAGTGGCCTTTCCTGGTTGTCCTGGGCCTGAGCTTCTGGTTCATGGGTGTGCCGCGGCCCCGAGCCGTGCGCGTCCTGCTGCCGATCGGTGTCGTGATGACGCTGTTCCTCGCCAAGCAGTACGTTCTCTTCGGCCTCACCACCACGTCGTCCTTCGGTCCCGACAGCTTCTGCAAGGGCCTCTCCGAATACTGTCACGGCAATACGAAAGTGGATCTGCCGAAGACCACCGATCGTTTCAACGCCTTTGTCCTGCGCCGGGCCGAGAAACTGAACGGTGAGTACAACTACAACCAGGAGGCGTTCCTCAAGAGGTCGTTTTCCCAGATGCAGGAGTACAAGGCGCTGCTGCGGCGCCTTACGCCCGCGCGCGTCGTGGAAGTTCTCAAGACGAACCTTGGGTTCTATCTGCGGCCCACCAGTCGACATTCTGCGCATGTCATCGTCGACCGGCTCTTCTGGCGGCGGCCCTTCGAGTTCCTCCTCTCCGGCGGGAGCTTTGTGATTCTCCTGGTTCTTTCGCTCGCGGTCTGGTTCGCGCGATGCAGAAAGCTGCCGCCGGCCGACCGCACCCGCGCGCTTCGATACGGCCTCGGCCTCGCCCTGCCCGCGCTCTACGTGGCCGCGGTGACGATCGTCTTCGAAAGCGGCGAAAACATGCGCTATCGGTTCTTTCTGGAGCCCACGCTTTTCGTCTTCTTCTGCCTCTCTCTTTCATTCCTTCGGCCGAGTCGGATCGGAGAGACAATTCACACGTCATGACGATCGAGCGCTACGCATTCAACCCGGATCTGTCCGGCGCCTCGACGCCCCCCGCGTCGTGGTACCTCGACCCCGCGGCCCTCGATCACGAAAAGAAGGCGATCTTCGGCTCGACCTGGCAACTCGTGGGCCATACCGATCAGGTCCGCGAGCCCGGCGATTACTTCACCTGCACGGTCTCCGAGGAACCCCTGGTGGTGGCTCGCGGCGGGGACGGCATCGTCCGCGCCTTCTCGAACGTCTGCCGGCACCGCGCGGGTCCGGTCGCCCGTGGCGGGGGAAACCGGAAGTCTCTTCAGTGCGCGTATCACGGGTGGACGTATGGAATGGACGGCGCGCTTCTCACCACGCCGGAGTTCGAGGGCGTGGCCTGCTTCGAAAAGAAGGACGTTCGACTGCCCCCGGTGCGGGTCGACACATGGGCGGCTTTTGTCTTCGTGAACCTCTCTCCCGCGGGACCGGGTTTGAGGGAAGTCCTTGGCGACATACCCGCCCAGACGAACCATCTCTCCTTCGACCACCTGCGTCTGTACAAGAAGATCGACCACGAGGTCCAGTGCAACTGGAAGGTGTACGTCGACAACTATCTCGAGGGTTATCACATCCCCCTCGTGCATCCCGGCCTCTTTCGTGAACTCGACTATGCCGCGTACCGCGTGGAGACCGCCGAGTACTCGTCCAAGCAACACGCGCCGATCCGCCGCCGCGCCAACGAGGAGTCTCTCTACCGCCGCAATCTGAAACCTGAAGTCGAGCCCGAGGCGCTCTACTACTGGCTCTTTCCGAACCTGATGTTGAACCTCTATCCGGACAACCTGCAGACCAACGTCATCCTGCCCCTTGGGCACGACCGCACCCTCACGCGTTTCGAATGGTTCGTGTCCGACGAACACCGGCCGGGTCTCGAGGAGGAACTCGCGCGTTCCCTCGAGTTCAGCGACGAGGTCCAGCAGGAAGACATCGAGATCTGCGAAGCGGTCCAGCGTGGTCTGCGTTCGAACACCTATCAGTCGGGCCGCTACTCCGTGGCCCGCGAGAACGGCCTCCACCACTTCCACGGTCTGTTGAGCCGGTTTCTGCAGTAAGCGCCCCCCGCCCGAGGCCCGGGACTAAAATCGCCGCATGAGCGAAGCCCTCCTGACCCCCAGTATCGAATCCCTCGCCCGTTTCTCCGGAAGCGGCCCCCGCATGGCGAGCCTGGCAGACAAGCTGCAGCCGTCGACGATCCTGAAAGTGGCGGGGGAGATCCGCGCGATGGTGGCCGAGGGGAAGGATGTCTGCGATCTCACGGTGGGCGACTTCGATCCGAAGTACTTCCCGATTCCCGAGAAGCTCCGGGATGCCGCGAAGAAAGCGCTCGACGACGGCGCTACGAACTATCCGCCTTCCAACGGCATTCCGAAGCTGCGCGAGTCGGTTCAGCGTTTTTACGCGCGTCACCTCGGCCTTCAGTATCCGATCGACTCCATCCTGGTCGCGGCGGGCGCACGGCCGCTCATCTACGCGCTTTTCCGCGTGGTGGTCGAACCCGGCGACACGGTTTCGTATCCCGTCCCGTGCTGGAACTATCCCTTCTACGCCGAGATCCTGAACGCCAACGGCGACGCGGTGATCTGTTCCCCCGAGGATGCCTTTCAGCCGCGCCCCGGCGCGCTTGATGCCGCCATCAAGAAGGCGAGCCTCATCATCGTCAACACGCCGCTCAACCCCGCGGGTACGGTCACGCCGCGCGCCGCGGTGCTCAAGCTCTCCGAGGACATCGTTCGTGAAAACGACGCGCGGGAGAAGGCGGGCCGGCGTCCGATCTACCTCATGTACGACCACATCTACTGGATGTTGTCGTTCGGCGTCGAGCACGTCACGCCGGTGGCTCTGGTGCCCGAGATGGCGAAGTACACGATCTTCATCGATGGCATCTCGAAGGGCTTCGCCGCGACCGGTCTGCGCGTGGGGTGGGCGTTTGGGCCCACCGACGTGATCGCGAAGATGAACACGATGCTCATGCACATGGGCGGCTGGGCGCCGAAGCCTGAGCAGACGGCCTCGGCGGCGATGCTCGACGACGATGACGCCATCACGAAGTACCACGCGGTTTTGAAGCCGGCACTCACCCGACGGCTCAATGCTCTTCACCAGGGCTTCCAGAAGTTCAAGGCCCAGGGGCATTCCGTGGACAGCATCGAGCCGACGGGGGCGATCTACGTGAGCGCCCGAGTTCATCCGTTCGGAAAGAAAGCCGCGAACGGCTCGGAAATCAAGACCAATGAGGATGTCCGACGCTTCCTCCTCGAGGAGGC
>CAYNHK010000024.1:0-30357 GCA_964396875.1 uncultured Acidobacteriota bacterium
TCTTCGAACACATGATGTTCAAGGGCACAAACGTCATCGGCACCAAGGACATCGCTCTCGACCTCAAGCTCATCGACGAGCAGGAGCAGGTGCGCAACGACATGCGCGACGAGATGGCGAAGATGCGCGACCGGCTGCGTCGCGGCGAAATCGCGAGCATGGACGACCCCGGGGCCAAGACCGCGCGATACAAGGAACTCGAGGCGAAGTTCGACGCGCTGGTGCTGCAGCAGCGCGAGAACATCATCAAGGATCAGATGGACCAGATCTACACCAAGAACGGCGGCGAGTTTCTGAACGCGACGACAAACGAGGACTCGACCATCTACTTCATGCGCCTCCCGAAGAACAAGCTGGAGCTTTGGGCGTGGATGGAGTCGGACCGGCTCTTGAACCCGGTCTTCCGCGAGTTCTATTCCGAGCGCGACGTGGTCTTCGAAGAGCGCCGACTGCGCACTGAATCGACGCCCCTCGGGAAGTTCGACGAACAGTTCTCCGCGATGTTCTGGGACGCGCATCCTTACGGCTGGCCCGTGGTGGGCTGGGCCTCGGACCTGCCCATGTACACGCTGCAGCAGGCGAAGGACTACTTCGCCACCTACTACGCGCCCAACAACATCACCGGCGTCCTGGTCGGCGACTTCAAGACCGCGGATGTGAAGCCTCTTCTCGAGCGCTACTTCGGCCGCCTGAAGCGCGCACCGGTGGCGCCTGAAGTGGTCACCCTCGAACCGAAGTCGCTGGGCGAGAAGCGCTTCCATGCCGAGGCGGAAACGTCGCCCACCGTGCGCGTCTGGTGGCAGGGCGTTCCCGTGGTTCACAAGGACTACGCGGCCCTCGATCTCATGACCGACGTTCTGTCGGGACGCACCGGCCGCCTCACCAAGGCCCTGGTCCTCGACAAGAAGATCGCCAACAATGCGGTCGCCTATGTGAACGGTCAGAAGTACGGCGGGTATCTCGGCGCCGAGGTCACGGTGAAGGATGGACAGGAGCCGGCCACCGTCGAAGCGGCCCTGTATGAAGTGCTCGACAAACTGAAGACCGAACTCGTGCCCGATCAGGAACTCCAGAAGGTCAAGAACCAGGCGAAGGCCAACGCCTACCGCCGCCTCTCGAACGCCACCTTCATCATGTTCCAGCTCCTCCAGAACGAGGGCCAGGGTGACTGGAAGAGGATCAACACGCAGTCGGAGGACGTGGACGCCGTGACTGCGGCCGACATTCAGCGCGTGGCGAAGCAGTACTTCACGAAGGAGACGCGAGCGGTGGGTGTGTTCACACGCAAGGCGGCGGACCCCGCCGCGGCGGCGGAGCCAGAGGATCCCGACATCGCCGCGCTGCCTGAACAGGCGCGCGGCATGGCGAAGCAGGCGGTGGCCCGGCTCAAGGGCGAAAAGGACGCGGCGAAAATCAAGGCGCAGCTCGACCAGATGCGCGGGCAGGCCTCTCAAGTGCCGCCGCAGATGAAGCCGCTCTTCGATGTGCTGCTGAAGAAGGGCGAGGAACGTCTCGCCGAACTCGAGAAGGAAGGGAAGAAGTAGTCATGAAATTCCATGGAATCGTGGCTCTGAGCCTTCCCGCCGTTCTCGCTGCTTCTCTCGTTTCCGCTCAAACCTTCGTTGAGCACCCCGAGAAGCTCACATACGCGCCCCTCACCTACACGCCGCCCTCGGCAAAGGACCATCGCGTGGTCCTCAACAACGGAATCGTCGCCTACGTCATCGAAGACCGCGCCCTGCCGTTGATCAACATCCAGGCGACGGTACGCGCGGGCGCCTGGCTCGAACCCGCGGGCAAAGAAGGCCTGGCTCGCCTGACCGGTTCACAGATGAGAGCCGGCGGCACGAAGTCGCTCACCGCCGAACAGTTCGACGAACGGGCGGACTTCCTGGCCGCGCAGATCGGCAGCTCGATGGGCGACACTTCGGCGGGGGCCTCGCTCAACTGCCTCGCCGACAACCTCGACGACTCCTTGAAGCTCTTCATCGAGATGCTGCGGGAGCCGCGTTTCCAGGAGGACCGCCTGAAACTCGCGAAGGACCAGATCCTTCAGGACATGAAGAAGCGCAACGACGAGTCGGAAGGCATCGAGGCGCGCGAGTTCTCGGTGCTCCTCTACGGCGAACAGCACCTCAGCAATCGTTTCAGCACCGAGGCTTCGATCAACTCGATCAGCGCCGCGGACTTGAAGGCGTTCCATGACATGTACTACTACCCGAAGAACATGATCCTGGCGGTTTCAGGCGCCTTCACGAAGGCCGAGATGGTGAAGAAGCTCGAAGCCGCGTTCGCCAACTGGCCCTCCCCGAGCCGTGTGGTGGGTTTGATTCCACCTGGGATCAAGCCCGCCGCTCCCGGCTTCTATCGCATCAATAAGGATGTGAACCAGGGTCGCGTTTCGGTGGGCATCCCGAGCGTGCTGCGGACTTCGCCTGACATCTACGCGCTCGAAGTGATGAACGAGATCCTCGGAGGCAGCGGCTTCACGGCGCGGATCACCAAGCGAGTTCGCTCAGATGAGGGACTTGCGTACTCTGCGGGCAGCGGCATCGGCTTCGGAACCTACTACCCCGGCCGCTTCCGTGCGTCGTTCCAGTCGAAGAGTTCGACCGTGGCCTACGCGCTTCAGCTCGTTTTCGAAGAGATCAAGAAGATCCGCGAGACGCCGGTCACCGACGAGGAACTTTTGACCATCAAGAACAGTCTGATCCAGACCTTCCCGAGCAGCTTCGAGTCGAAGGCTCAGCAGGCGGGCGTCTTCGCTTCCGACGAGTACACGAAGCGTGATCCGCTTTTCTGGTCGACCTACCGCGATCGGATCCAGGCCGTGACCGCCGCCGACATTCAGCGGGTGGCGAAGACCTACCTCGTGCCCGAGAAGATGATTACCCTCGTGGTCGGCAATCAGGCCGAGATCGCGAAGGGCGACGGCAAACACGATGTCACGGTCGATAAACTCGCCGGTGGGAAGGTAACGGAGCTTCCGTTACGCGATCCGATGACGATGAAAGCGATGGTGGTGAGGTAACGGACGTCGCGGTCGTGAACGGGCTGTCGCGCTAGGCCCCCGCTTTCGCGGGGGGGACGTGAGTACCCAATGGGCGGCTTAGGCTGAGGTTCCGCACGCTGCTACTCCAGCTTGCGCACCACCAGCGCCTTTAAGTACCTCGTCTCCGGCATTCCCAGGCGCACTGGATGGTCCGCGGCCTGGGAGCGGCGTTCGATGATCTGGGCGGTGATGCCCGAGTCGGCGGCGGCGTCCGCGACCACCGCTTCGAAGTCGTCCTCGCTCACGTGGTACGAACATGAACACGTGAGGAGGAGGCCGGCCGGTTCGAGGAGCTGGAGCGCGCGCCGGTTGATCTCCTTGTAGCCGCGCCACGCCGCTTCGCGCGCGCCCTTGGTCTTCGCGAATGCCGGCGGGTCCAAAGCGATGGTGTCGTAGCGCGATCCGGCGGCGACCTCGTCGGTGAGGAAGTCGAAGACGTTCGCCTCGATCGTCTGGAGCCGCAGGGAGTTCTGAGCCGCATTCGCCCGCGCGCGAGTCAGTGCTTCCGCGGAGATGTCGACCGCCCTGACTTCACCGGTCGCGGGATTGAGCGCGGCCTGAAGACCGAAGCCGCCATCGTGGCAGAAGGCGTCGAGCACGCGACCCCGCGCGAGCTTCCCGAACAGGATGTGATTCGCCGACTGGTCGAGAAACGTCCCCGTCTTTTGTCCGTTGACCACATCGACGGTGAGGCGCACAGGCCCTTCATTGATCTCCACCGACGCCGGCACATCGCCCCACAGCGTCTTCACTTCGCGCGGAAGCCCTTCCCGCTCCCGCACCTTCACGTCGTTGCGGGCGAGGATGCCTCGCGGCTTCAGGCGCGCGATCAAGGCGTCGACGATTTCGCCGGTGCGCGACTCCATCGCGGCCGCGAGAACCTGCAGCACCAGAACGTCGCCATACCGATCGACGATGAGGCCGGGCAGACCATCAGACTCGCCGTGGATCAGCCGACAGGCGCCGCTTCGCAGGCCGAGCGTCTCCTCCCGAAAGTGAATGGCGGCGCCGATCCGATCGGCGAGCCAGGTTTCCGCGAGCGCGCCCCGCGAGAGCATGCGCAGCGTGATCTCCGAATGCTCCGAATAAAAAGCCTGGCCGAGGAACCGGCCCTTCGCGACCACATCGACGATGGCGCCGTTCTCCGCCTCGACCGGCTCGACGTCCGACTTGAAGATCCAGGGATGGCCGGATTCCAGCCTCGAAAAACCGCGCGTCTTGAGAATCGCTTCGCTCATGGGGGAAGCCAGCATAGGTGAGAGGCGCCCGCCGCCCTGTCATGGGACGGGACGCTATTTCGGAACCGGCGTTTTCCGGGGCACGAGTTCGATGGTCACGGTAAGCGCCTCGCCGGGTGAGGCCTGGACGATCGTCGAACCGTCGTGGGTCGCGGTTCGGGCAGTCAGCGTCAGGAGGCCGGCGGGCGCCACCAGCGTTGCGATCCCGCGTGGATCCGTTCTGACCAGGCGCGATCCCGAGTAAGGGTCCCCATTGACCTGACTTATCGCAACCGAGGCTCCCGCCCGCGCCTCTACGTCGCCGGCGATGGTGACGCTGATCTGCGCCGCCCGTATCAGCCGAATCTCCATCACGTCCGAAGGGATGGCCTCGACCCGGACCACCGTCATGTTGTCGAGAAGGTCGCTGGCGGTGATGCTGAAGGGCCCGTCGGGCAGCCCGCGGAGAGTGAATGAACCGTCGGGCCCCGCCATCGCGAAAGCGCCCGTCCCGGCCCCCATGGCGCGGATCTGCGCGTCGGCTGCCGGCCGGCCCGAAGGAAGCACGGCACGGCCGAGAAGCGTGCCCCCGCGTTCGAGTTCGATGTCGCCGAGCGATGTCCCCGGCGCCGAAATCGTGAAGGGCGCACGAACGCCGAGGTAGCTGTCGGCATTGACGCTGATGCGGAACTCACCGGGCTCGAGGGGTAGTTCGAAAGCCCCGGAGCGGTCCGTGCGAGCGGTCGGCATCGCGGTTCGCACATTGGGCTGAATCACGACGGGCGCCGCGGAGATGCGGGCCTCCGCGATCCCGAGGCCGGTCGCGGCGTCGATCACCCGGCCGGTGGCGAGGGCGGAGCCGAACTCGAGATTGAGCTCGAACTCCTCCACGTCAGGGACCTCCACCGGGCGGCTCAGGTGACTCTCGCCGCGGGCGTCGTTCACGTTCACCACACCGCGGATCGGCCCGGCGACCCTCAACGCGAAGCGTCCCTCGGCATCCGACGTCGCGACGGACCAGGGGATGCCGCCGGAAAGACTCGCCGTGTCCTGTGGCCCTCCACTCGTCACCATGAAATCGCCGAAGACCGTGACTCGAAGTCCAGCGCCGGGTCTCCCATTCCGAAGGACCACCCCTCGGACCACGGTGGAACGCAGCGTGAGGGAGACCTGCGTGGTCTCGCCCTCGAGGATGCTGACCTCGGCGCTGGTGACGCTTGTGTACTGCCCGCCCTGACCCGACATCAGGGTCACCCGGCCGGCCCCGGGCGGCTGCAGGGCGAACGCGAACGTGCCGTCGGCCGCAGTGATGGCCCGGTACTGCGGAGCCTCGGCGGTCCGGGGCACGGAAGCGCCGTCGGACCGGGACAACTCGATCCGCGCCTGAGCCACCGGTGAGCCGTCGCGCTGGCGCACCACACCTTCGATTCGTCCGCCCTTCGTAAGGATGATCCGGACGGGATCGGGATCGCCGCGTTCATCCACCGCGACCTCGATGGTCACCCGGGCCGCGGCGTGATCGCGATGGCTGGCCACCAGCCGAATCGTCCCCGGGCTGGCCCCTCTCATCTCGAAGGCCCCCTTCTCGTCGGTTTCCGCGAAGGTCATCGGGAATTGCCGCGCCGACTGATTCTCGACCCGCGCGCCCGGAACCGGAGAGCCCTTGCCGTCCACGACCACACCCCGCACGCGAAGGCCGCGGGACAACGTCCAATCACCGAGGTCGGTGGGACCCGCCACCTGAACCGTCCGGAACGATCCCTCGAAACCCTCGACCGAGGTCGTGAGCGTGATGTCTCCCGCCTCGGGCAGGTCGAGAGTGAACCGTCCGTCGGCGGCGGTTCGCCCGCCGCGAGAGGTGCGTCGATCGTCGCCCCGTTGCGCGGTGATCCCGACACGGCCGACCGGGACGCCATCGGGGTCCACGATGCGTCCGCTGAGCGTGATCGCACGCTTCATGGTGAGAATCTGCTCGTCCGCAGACGCCGTGAGGGTGACTTGCAGAGGAGCAAACCCCTGCGCCATCACCCCGACCTGATACGCGTCTTCTTTGAGGCCGCGCAGGACGAAGCGTCCTTCCGGGTCCGCCTCGGCGAACAAGGGATCGGCGCCTGGCGTGTTTCTCGGAATAGCGGCGGTGACCCGCGCTCCCGCGATGCCGATGTCGCCGGCCTCCACCACCCGCCCGCGGATGGTGAGTCCCGCCTCGAACACAACGTCGCCGAGGGACACCGCTTCGCCCGGTTGCGCGATTTCCACGGTCCTCTCGATCGCGGTGTAACCCATACCCGCGAGTTGGATGACATTCGCGCCGGGCCGCAGCGAGCGAATCGAGAACTTCCCGTCCTCGCCCACCGAGGCCAGAGCCGACGCGCCGAGAACCCCGGGGACGTTGACGCCGTCGTGGGAGCGCAGCCGGACCGCGCCCTTGACGGGCTTGCCCTCCTCGTCGACCATCCGGCCCGTCACCGACGACGCTTTGTCGAGAGTGACCCGAAGCGAGGTGGTCTCCGGATCGATGGCGCTCCGGATGTGGGGCGCGAAGCCGTCGGCAAGGATCACCGCGTCGTGGGGAACCTCCTTGAGGCCGGTGATCTCGAATCGGCCCGCCGCGTCGGACGTGGCGGTCTGGCCCGACGAAGGGCCGCGCAGCGTGATCCTGGCTTTCGCCACCGGTCGATCCGCGGCGTCGACGATGACTCCGCGAAGATCGTGCCCGGGGGACAGGCGGAACTTCATGGGTCCGCCCGCGACGACGGGCGTCAGCTCGGATCCGAAACCGCGCGCCGCGGCGCGAACGACAGGACGTCCGCCTCCCGCAACCCCCGATAGAGTGAAGTGGCCCTTGGCGTCGGTCTTGCCCCGAACCATCCCGAACTCGGGATCGACCTCGGCGTAGGGCGAGACATCCCAGTCGGAAGCCTCCACAACCGCGCCGGCAATGGGCTTCGACGTCGTCGCGTCGAGCACGTCGCCTTCGATAGTGACGCCGGTTTCGAGCTTTAGTGTGATCCGGCGTCCGGCGGAGACCCGCGGCGCGGCCGCCGCGGCAAAAGGTCTGAGGTGAGCGCGCAGGCCGAACTCCTTGATGCCCTTCGTCTCCAGCCGGAAGGCGCCCTTTTCGTCGGCGGTTACGATGAATGGCGGCTGAGGAGCCTGTCCGACCGCGAAGAGCGCGATTGCGCCGACCTTCGCAAAGGGAGCGGGCGTTCCATCCGGCCGGAGGACCACACCGTGGATTTCGTTCGCCGGAACGGGCGGTGGAGAGGGCCTGGTCGGCGGACCCTGAACGGCCGCCGCCTGTGCGGCAATGAGAACGCCTAAGGAGAAACTGAGCATGGCCGGCCCCCCACTCAAAGTCGGGTCTTACTCTTTGGAAACCGCTCCCGCAAAACGGCGGACGATGTCGCCCGCGGGTTCGATCGACGAAATCGTGGCGACGCTCTTTCCCGCCTGCCAGAAGTCCTTCTCCGGCGCGTCGCGGTTCAGACCGCGCTTCAGGGCCCAGATCGACTTGAGTCCGTAGATCGTGCGCATCCAGTGTTTGGTCCGGCGGCCCTTGAGCATCCATCGCGCGATCGGTCCCGCCTTCTGCCCAAGTCGCTGAACCGAAGGCGTGTTGAGGACGGCGACGGGAACGCCGGAGAGGCGTTCGGTGGTGACGATGTCATCGGCGGTGGCGCGCACGATCGCATCCTTGTAGGCCTGGGGGGCCCTGCATTCGTCGGTGGCGATGAAGCGGGTGCCGAGTTGCACACCCGCGTAGCCGATGTCGAGGGCGTGTAAGAACTCGTTTTCGTCGCCGATCCCTCCGGCGCAGATCACCGGCACACCGAAGTCCTGGAGCTCCAGGAAGAGTTCGGTCTTCGCAAGACCGCCGAGGTGGCCACCCGCGTGTTTGTTGACCGCGATCAGGCCATCGACGTTCGCGTCCATCGCCTTCTCCGCGAAACGGCGTTCGGTGGCGTCGTGATAGACAACCGCCCCCGCCGCGTGGGCTTTTTCGACGATCCAACGCGGGTTCCCAAGCGACGTCACGAAGAACCGGACTCCCTCTTCGAGCGCGATGTCGACCCACTGTTCCATGCGACGTTTGTAGGTCTCGGACGATGCTTCGATGAGAGCGTTCATTCCGATGGGTTTGCCGCCCGACAGTTTCACGATGAGGCGCAGGCCCTCGCGAAAATCGTGGCCGTGAACGTAGGTCAGGGAAATGGGCTGGACCACGCCCAGGCCCCCCGCGGCGGACACCGCGGCCACGAGCTCGGGATTGCTGCACGGGTACATGGGTCCGCAGATCACCGGGGTCTTCACGCGCGCATGGGCCAGGAAACGCTGGACGGCCTCGTTCTGGAGACGGGAGGAGGTCATGCCTGGATAGCGATTGTAATGCCCCATCCTCTGCCTGAATTTGGGGCCCCACGGAACCTCTCGAGCGCCCGGTTCGTCTACTCACACCAGAGAGAGGTCCAATAACCCATGAAGAATTCCCGCCTTGCATTCACTTTATTGACCGGGCTGGCCGTGGCCGGCCTTGCCGCCCCCCAGGCGCTTGCTGACGGCAAGTCCAAGCACAAGGAGCACTCTTCCTTCGGCGAAGAAGTTGCGTCCTGGTTCGAGGGCTTTGGCGAAGGTCTGGCCGAGACGTTCAACGGTCCTAAGAGGACCGCCGCCCCGTTCAAGTGGTCGGGGAAACTGGCCGCCGGGAAGACCGTCGAGGTGCGCGGCATCAACGGTCCGATCCGCGCCGTGGCCTCGAGCGGTTCCGAGGTGGAACTCGTGGCCATCCGCACCGGTCGGAGAAACGATCCGGAGTCGGTGAAGATCGACGTGGTCCAGCACGACGGCGGCGTCACGATCTGCGCGGTCTATCCGAGCAAGGATGCCTCTCGCCCGAACGTCTGCAAGCCGGGCGGTTCCCGGATGAACGTCCGCAACAACGACGTCAACGTCGAGTTCGAGCTGCAGATTCCCCGGAACCTGTCCTTCGAGGGCCGTACGGTCAACGGCGGCATCAGCGCGGAAGTCGATGGCCAGGCGGCGGTTTCGACGGTCAACGGCAGCATCGAGGTCACCGCGGGAACCCTTACTGAGGCGACCACGGTGAACGGCTCGATCCGCGCCGAGGTCCGGTCCGATACCAACGCGTCGGACGACATCAAGCTCTCGACGGTGAACGGCTCGGTTCGCCTTCGCCTGCCGGAGGGTGTAAACGCCGATGTCTCGGCCAAGACCGTGAACGGCGGCATCACCAGCGACTTTGCGGAGATCGAGGTCTTCAAGAAGTGGGGCCCCCGCTCGGCTTCGGGCAAGCTCGGCCGCGGCGGCCGCGAGCTGGAGCTGTCGACGGTCAACGGCGGCATCCGCATCACCCGCGGCGACGACGAGAAGTAAGCGTTGGTAGTGGAAGGACGGGGTTGCTTCGGCGGAGCCCCTTCGATGCCGCCTCGCAACTAGATGACGGTCGGCGAAGGCCGACCGTCATCTAGACTGCGCGGCTCGACATGATTTCTCTCTCCCGCATTCAGAAGCAGTACGGCAAGCAGGTTCTGTTCATCGACGCCTCCTTTCAGCTCAATCCCGGTGAAAAGGTGGGGCTTGTGGGCCCGAACGGCGCGGGAAAGACCACACTCTTCCGGCTGATCACCGGCGAAGAGACGGTCGACGAGGGCGAGGTCTCGGTGCCTCGGAAACTGACGATCGGCTACTTCCGGCAGGACGTCGAGGAGATGTCGGGTCGGTCCGTTCTGGACGAAGCCATCGCGGGCAGCGGACGGCTCGGCGACCTCCACCACGAACTCGAAGCCCTGCAGCACGACATGGGCGACCCCGACAAAGCCGACAAGATGGACAAGATCCTGGAGCGCTTCGGCACGGTTCAGGAGGAGTACGACCACCTCGGCGGCTACGCCCTCGAGGCTCAGGCCCGCGAGGTCCTGCACGGCCTCGGCTTCGATGACGCACGGATCGATGGCGACGTAGGCGCTCTCTCCGGCGGTTGGAAGATGCGCGTGGCGCTGGCCCGGGTCCTCCTCGGCAAGCCCGATGTCCTCCTCATGGACGAGCCCACGAACCATCTCGATCTCGAGTCCATCGTCTGGCTCGAATCGTTCCTGAAGTCGATCGACGCCGCGCTGCTCATGACGTCTCACGACCGCGACTTCATGAACCGGATCGTCACGAAGATCGCCGAAATCGACAGCGGCGAGATCACCGTCTATTCCGGCGACTACGACTTCTACGAGAGGGAGCGCGCCTTGCGCGAGGCGAACCAGGAGGCCCAGTTCGCGCGCCAGCAGGCGATGTTCGCCAAGGAGCAGCGTTTCATCGACCGCTTCGCTGCCCACGCCGCGAAGGCGGCTCAGGTCCAGAGCCGCATCAAGGCCCTCGACAAGATCGAGCGCGTCGAGCCGCCGAAGAAGCGCGTGGTGGTGAACTTCTCCTTCAAGACCCCGCCGCGGTCAGGCGACGAGGTGGCGGTGCTCGAGGGTGTTTCGAAGGCGTACGGCTCCCGGGTTGTCCACAAGGACTTTTCGATGATCGTTCGTCGCGGCGAACGCCACTGCGTCATGGGCAAGAACGGCGCGGGGAAGTCGACGCTCCTCAAGATGATCGCGGGCGCGATCGAACCTGACTCGGGCTCCGTGCGCCTCGGCGCCAGCCTTCGCCTCGGCTACTTCGCCCAGCAGGCCCTCGACATCCTGAGCCCCGATCTCACGGTCTGGGAGCAGATGGTCTCTGACTTTCCCCACGACAGCATCGGGAACCTGCGCGGCACCCTCGGCGCCTTTCAGTTCTCGGGCGAGGATGTCGAGAAGAAGATCAAGTCGCTGTCCGGGGGCGAGAAGTCCCGCCTGGTCATGGCGCGAATGCTTCACAACCCGCCGAACTTCCTGGTTCTCGACGAGCCGACGAACCACCTCGACCTCGCCACCAAGGAAATGCTGGTGGGCGCCCTCAAGGACTTCGAGGGCACGATGATCTTCGTCTCGCACGACCGCGCGTTCCTCCGCGGTTTGTCGAACCGGGTCATCGAACTCGGCGGCGAGTCGGGAACCGAGACGGAGCCGCACATCTACCCGGGAACGTACGTCGAATACGTGGCCCGCACCGGCCACGAAGCGCCGGGCGTGCATAACTGACGCGCGCCGTCGGTCATCGACGCGCGTCATTGCGAGGGCCCCGCCTCGCACTACGAGCCGCCGACGGCGGACCGTCGACCGCCACACGCCGTCGTTGCGAGGGCCCATCGTTCGATCGTGGCCCGAAGCAATCCCGTCTAACAACTACCAATCCGCTGTCGTTAAATGAACTTCTTCCCGGCTTTCCAGAGTTCCATAAGCGGACGTTTGGGACCTCGGCAGATCGCCACCGGGTGCTCGCGCTCGTAAGGCATGGCGAGCGGGTGGGTGAGCGCCGCGACGTCCTCGACTTCTTCGAAGCTCTCGAGTAGATCCTGACGCGAGACGCCAACAACGATCACGGTCGTGGCCTGAGGATTCCCCGGTCCCCAAAGGTAGAAGTTGTTGTGCTGACTGACCGCGCGCGGAAGGCCGAGAGAGCGACCGTAGTAGTTGATGGCGCCCGCCTCGCCATAGTTGCTCGTCGCGATGATCGTGCGGCGGCGCTCGTCCTCTGATAGCGAATTCCACGCACGCGCGGTGATGCCCGTGAGCTCCTCCCAGCCGAACCGGTCCGCGATGTGCTGCGGAAGAACGCCGAGGGCGCTCTTCTCCGCTGCCTTCGGCACAATGCCGATCGCTTGAAGGTAGGGGCCCACGCGCTCGGCTTCGAGAAGTGGAACCACCACGGGGAGAGGGAGGGCGGCGGAGAGCAGCAGTATTACCAGCACAACCGGACGAAGACGCGAGAGTCGCTCGCCGCTGAACCAGCCTTCGGCGACCACGGCTCCGGCGGCCAGCAGCGCGAGCATGGCGGGGGCGAGGTAGTAGGCCTTCCCGTTCATGAACACGAGGAAGGCGACGCAGAAGATGATGCCCACGCCACGGGCGGCGCGCGCACGGCGCGAGACGAGCAGCCACACGAGGCCGGGGATCCAGAACAGCGCGTTCAGCGGTCCCATGTCGAGGATCTGCGCGGTGAAAAACCGCCACGGCCCGAGAGAGACGTTCTTGTTCCGGCCGGCGTTGCTCACGAACTCGGCGGTGGGCCAGTCGTTCTGGATCTGCCACACGATGTGCGGAGCGAACAGACCGAGCGCGATCGCGGCGGCGAGCCACGGTCCGCGCGTCTTCAGGTGAGATCGAAGCGGAGTGGCCAGCAGAACCACGCCAACCCCTGCGCCCAGCGCCAGTACGCTGATCTTGTTGAGAAGGCCGAGACCGAGGATGGCGCCGAGCGCGATCCAGGTGGGTGTCGCCGCGGACGGCTCGAGACGGCTCAGCCTGAGCACGAGGTGAAACGTCCCCAGCCAGAACAGGAAATCGAAGGCATTCATCGAATAGAAGCCGGTGATGCCGAAGAGGGAAGGAGCGGCCAGAACCGAGACCGCCGCCATGGCCCGCGCGAAGGCCCCGCCCCCCAAAGCGCCCGCGAGCGCACTGCCGAGAAGGACGATCCCGCCACCCGCCAGCGAGGGCAGGACTCGAAGCGAGTGGATCGAATCTCCGAACACCGAGCGCCAGGCCGCGAGGATGAGAATCGAAAGCGGCGGATGGTCGACATAGCCCATCGCCAGGTGGTCTGCGCAGGCGAGGTAATAGAACTCGTCCCTGAACACCGGATATCGCGGTCCGAAGACCATCTGAAGACCGAAGAAGGCCAGGGCGGCCAGCCAGACGACCACCAGATTCACGCTCCCCAAAGCACGCTGCTGTCGATCTCCGCGATCGTCCGCCGACCGGTCAGTGCCATCGCGATCTGAAGTTCCCGACGAAGAATCGTGACCGAGCGCGACACGCCCGCGGCCCCCGCCACGCCGAGCGCAAACAGGTAGGGTCGGCCGATGAGCACGGCGCTCGCTCCCATGGCGAGCGCTTTCAGAACATCGGTCCCCCGGCGGATGCCGCCGTCCACCAGCACGGGCAAACGTCCGCCGATCTGCTCGACCACAGCCGGAAGCGCGTCGATGGTGGCCGGAACCGTGTCGAGGTTCCGCGCCCCGTGGTTCGACACGATGATCCCCGACACACCGAGCCGCGCCGCCTGATCCGCGTCGTCGGGATCGAGCACACCCTTGAGCAGCAACGGGACCTTCGCGAATGACTTCAGCCATTCGATGTCTTTCCAGGTCAGGGTCGGGTCGAGGATCGCATTGAAGATCTCGCCCTCCCGTGGAGCGTTGCGCGCGCCTGCCGTGGGCAGGCCTCTGAGATGGGGGATGTCCATCCCCGGCGGAAGGCGGAAGGCGGCCCGCTCTTCACGGTTGCGCGCTCCGGCGAGCGGCGTGTCGACGGTCACGCAGATGGCTTTGCACCCGGCGGCCTCCGCCCGTTGCACCAGCGACTTCGTGAAGCCACGGTCGGGCTGAACGTAGAGCTGAAACCACAGGGGCTGCGTGGCCGCGCGCGCGATGTCCTCGACCGCGGTGGTCGCGAACGAGCTGACAACCATGGTCGTGGCCGTTGAGCCTGCGCCTCGCGCGGTCTCAACCTCGCCTTCCGGATGAACCAGCTTGTGGTACGCGGTCGGGGCGAGCAGGATGGGGTGAGCGAGTTCCTGCCCGAAGAGCCGCACCCTGGTGTCGAGCTTCGAGACATCGACGAGAACGCGCGTGCGAAGACGAATCCGGTCGTACGCCTCGCGGTTCCACTTGAGTGAGAGTTCGTCGCCGGCTCCGCCGCTGATGAACTCGTACGCGATGTGGGAGATGCGCTCGCGTGCACGGGGTTCGAAGTCCATCACGCTGGCGATGCCCGCGAAGGGGTTGGGAGCCGCATCCTGAGCGGCGGCCGATCCGAGCAGAGACGCGGTCGTCCCCCCCGGGATCAGATGCAGTCCGGCAGCGCCGCCGGCAAGACCAAGGGCACGTCGTCGGGAGACTGGCATGTCGGACCTCTCTTCTGTTCAAGCGGGGGAAGCGAAGTCGCATCATATGGGTCTGTTGGCGGGCCGTTCGGAATATCCTTGTCCGCAAATTCCTGACCGCTGGACGCTCGAATCCACTTTGGAGGTGTGATGTGAAGGTTTCTGATCCGCGCACGGCTGCGCTCGTACTTCTCGCCCTGCTGGTTTCCACTCCGGCGCACGCGCTCGTTCGTGCTGAGCCTCAAGACGGCCGGCTCGACAAGATGGGGCGCGAGGTCACCGAACGCGCGGCGAAGGACATCAAGAGCAAGGATGCGGAAAAGCGGCTGAAGGCGGTTGAATCGCTCTCGGGCTGGAATCGGCCCGAAGGCGCCGTGTTGCTGATCCAGGGACTCGGTGATGTGGACGAGCGCGTGCGGGCGGCGTCGGCGAGTTCGCTCGGCAGCTGGGGTAAGGACGCCGAGCCTGCGCGATCGGCCCTGCTCAAGGCGCTCGACGATCCGCGTTCCGCGGTCGTCACCCAGGCGGCCGAGGCTCTCGAGCGGGCGCTCAAGGTGCCCGAGAAAGACCTCGCCCCGGCACGGCTGAGGATTCTCGAATCGGGCGATCGGACGGAAACGTTCCTGGCCGCGCGCAGCCTCATCGGCCATGCCGCGCCCATCCGGCTCGTCGAACCGATCCTCGATTACATCGACGCGCAGTTTCCCGGGATGTCCTCGGCCGACTACAAGACCCGCGACGCTTCGCGCAACAACATCGAGATCGGCGAGACGGCCCTCAAGCGGCTCGTGAAAAACACGAAGGATCGATCGCTCATCACCGCCATCACCAACGCCGCTCGTGGCTTCAAGCAGCGGAACGATATCCCCCTCGATGCGCTGTCGCTCTACGAGCCGCGGCCTGACGGCTGGGCGAAGCTGCTGGTCGAGCAGCTCGCGGCTCGCGATCCGCGCGTGCTCTCCCGCGTCCTGTTCCTGATGGGCCGGACGGCGCAGAGCGCCGCCGACGTGGCGATCTGGGCCCCTGAAGCGGTGCGCGTCGAGAAACATCCGGAATCCTCGGTTCGGGGCGCGCTGGTCTACGCCCTTGGCGAGGCGCGCGGCCTCGCCTCCGAGCACATCGACGTGGCGGTGCGCGCGCTCCAGGGCGAAACCGAGAAGAGTCTTCGCGAGACCGCGGTGACGGCCATCGGCGACATCGGCGACCGGAATCAGGCGACACCCGCCGCGGGGAAGCGCCTGGTCGCGGAACGCGCGACGGCCGCGCTCCGGGCGGCCATCGACAAGGATGCGGAAAAGGACATCCGCGAGAAGGCCGCGCGGTCGCTCACTCGCCTGCAGCTCGAACCGAAGACGGCGATCGACCTCCTTGTGCCTCTCACCGCCCCGACGTACCCGGAAGGTGTGCGCACCGCGGCGCTCTTCGGTCTCGAGAGTCGCGGCTCCGCCGTTCGTGGCGCCATCGACGCCTTACGCCCGCTTCTAAAGGATCAAAGCGAATACGTGCGCTCCCAGGCGGCAACCGCCATCAGTCTGATCGAGCGGGGCGCCCCGGCCGCGTCGGCCGCCGCCCCCGCGAAGGCCACGGCTGCTCCCGCGGCCGCGAAAGCGCTGACCGCGCCGCGTGACCCCGAGGTCGAGGCGAGAGCACTCGAGCTCCTTCGCTCGAAGAAGGTCACGTTCGAGGTCAACTCGTTCTTCGGTGCGCTCTCCGAGAGGGACACCGAGCAGGTGCAGGCCTTCCTCGACGCCGGCATGGATCCCAACGGACGCGCCTCGGACGATGGCGATTCACCCATGAGCTTTCTCCTCCGGGCGGGGGCCTGTTCACCGCTTCAGCGACCGACCGCGGCCCCGGTGAAGGAGATCGTGAAGCTCCTGCTCGCCCGCGGCGCGGATGTGAATCTCGCGGATACTCACGGCAATACCATTCTCATGGCCGCCGCGATGGGCGGCTGCGATCGGGAGACCATCGGCGCCCTCATCAAGGCAGGAGCGAAGGTCGGGGCCAAGAACTCGGCCGGTCTGACCGCTTTCGAGATGGGTCTGTTCTCGGGTCACGACGGACTTGAAGAGCTGATCGCCGCGGGTTACCGCCTGCCCGCAGACAAGGCCGCGGTCTTCAAGCAGGCCTACGCCGCCCAACCCAAATCCCTCGACATGATCACCAAGGCCACTGCGCCAGCG
This sequence comes from uncultured Acidobacteriota bacterium, assembly GCA_964396875.1. Lineage (GTDB taxonomy): Bacteria > Acidobacteriota > Vicinamibacteria > Fen-336 > JAGNNV01 > JAGNNV01. Next base: position 16,443 of record CAYNHK010000024.1, read on the forward strand.
AAGTAGGGAGCAAGCAAGTTGGACACCCACGTCACCCCGGCGAAAGCCGGGGCCTAGCGCGAACGCCCGTCTCCGACCGCGACGACCGCGAGCGCAGTCAAATTTCTGTATGCTGGCCCCTCGCCGGGCGCGCGGGCGAAGCGCCCCTATGGCCCCCGGCTTGTGGAGGTACCCATGAAGCTCTCTGTCCGGTCGTCCCTTCTGGCGTCTTTGCTGGCCTGCGCCCTGCCCGCCACCGCTCAGGACCTGGCCTCCTTCGAGAAACAGGTCACCTACAAGACCCTCGCGAACGGACTTCGCGTGATCGTGGTCGAGGCCAAAGGCGCACCCGTCTTTTCCTTCTCGAACCGCGTCATGACGGGAAGCGATCGTGAGGTTCTGGGCATCACCGGGCTCGCCCACATGTTCGAACACATGGCCTTCAAGGGGACCGATGTCATCGGCACCACCAACTACGCGGCCGAGAAGGCGGCGCTCGCGAAGGTCGAGACCGCGTACGCGGCCTACGACACCGCGCGCCGCCAGCCCGGCCGCGACGACAAGAAGGTCGCCGATCTCGAGAAGGCGTTCAAGGCCGCGGTGGCCGAGGCGGACGCCTTCGTGGTGAAGAACGAGTTTGGCGAGATCGTCGACCGCGAGGGCGGGGTCGGACTCAACGCGAGCACCAACGCCGACGAAACCCAGTACTACTACTCGCTGCCCGCCAACCGGTTCGAGTTGTGGGCCTATCTCGAGTCCGAACGCTTCTTGAAACCCGTGATGCGCGAGTTCTACAAGGAGCGCGACGTGGTCAATGAGGAGCGGCGCATGCGCACCGATTCTCAGCCGGTCGGCCGGCTCATCGAACAGTTTCTCGCCGCGGCCTTCACCGCACATCCCTACGGACAGCCGGTGGTGGGCTGGGCCTCGGACCTCAACACCTTCTCGGCCACCGATGCGATGGCCTTCTACGAGAACTACTACCAGCCGTCGAACATGATCCTCTCGGTAGTCGGCGGGATCAAGGCGGCCGAGGTCATGCCGATCATCGAGAAGTACTTCTCACGGCTGCCCACGAAGGATGCGCCGCCGCCTCTGCGCACCGTCGAGCCGCCCCAACGGGCCGAACGCACGGTGGTTCTCAAAGAAGCCTCGCAGCCGTTCTACATCGAGGGATATCACAAGCCCGATGTTCGCGACCCGGATGACGCGGCCTACGATGTGCTGGGCGATCTGCTTTCGAACGGCCGCACCTCGCGTCTGTACAAATCGCTCGTCAGGGACAAGAAGATCGCGGCTGCGGCCCAGGGTTTCGCGGGTTTCCCCGGCAACAAGTACCCGAACCTCTTCGCCTTCCTCGGAGTTCCGCTGCCCGGCCACACCGTTCAGGAAGTCCAGGCCGCGATCCGGGCGGAGCTCGAGCGGGTAAAGGCGGGAGATGTGACCGACGAGGAACTGAACATGGTCAAGACCCGGGCGAAAGCGAATCTCGTCCGGCGCCTGGACGGCAATCAGGGCCTCGCGAACCAGGTGACCTTCTACGAATCGCGATACGGCAGCTGGCGCGCGATGTTCACAACCGTCGACGCGATGCAGAAGGTCACGAAGGAAGACCTCCAGAGGATCGCGAAGAAGGTCTTCACGGATGAGAACCGGACGGTGGGGATCATCGAATCCACCACCGCGGCCCCCGCGCGGAGGACAAACTGATGAAATCCTTCTTCTATCGTTCGATTGCCGTTGCGTTTGTCCTCGCGGTCCCTGCCTTCGTTGAGAAGGCCGACGCTCAGGCCACCGATTGGAAGCAGATCGCCAAGCCGCCGCTTCCGCCGTTCAAAGCCGCCATTCCCATCCGAGTCGCGCTGCCTAACGGGATGGTGATCTTCCTTCAGGAAGACAAGGCGCTGCCTCTGATCCGTGGAACCGCGATCATCCGGGGAGGCTCACGGGAGGAGCCGGCGGCGCGGGCTGGCCTCGCCTCGATCTTCGGCCAGACCTGGCGCACCAGCGGGACGGCCGCGAAGAACGGCGACGCTCTCGACGAGTACCTCGAAGCGCGCGGCGCCCGAGTGGAAACCGGCGCGTCGAGCGACTCGACCACGGTCTCCTTCGATACTCTGAAGGAGAACTTCACCGACGTCTTCGCGATCTTCACCGACCTGCTCCAAAACCCCGACTTCAAGGACGACAAGCTGGCGCTCGCGAAGAACCAGTGGAACGCGACCATCGCGCGCCGCAACGATGACGTGGCCGGAATCGCCGGACGCGAGGCCCGCAAACTCGGCTACGGCGCGGATTCGCCGCTCGCCCGCACTCCCGAATACTTCACGATCGCGGCGATCACGAAGGACGATCTCTCGGCGTGGCATCGTGCGAACGTCCATCCGAACAACATCATCCTGAGCATCATCGGCGACTTCGATGCGAAGGTGATGGAAGCGACGCTCCGGAAGGCTTTCGGCCCGTGGAAGAAAGGTCCGGCGTTTCCGCGGCAGAAGTACGTGGCGGCCGACCCGAAACCCGGCGTCTATTTCATCCAGCGTGACGATGTGAACCAGAGCCAGATCCGGATGGTCCACGCGGGCACCACGCGCATGAATCCCGATTACTACGCCATCACGGTCATGAACGAAGTCTTCGGCGGCGGCTTCTCGGCGCGTCTGTTCACCAATGTGCGTTCGAAGAAGGGCCTCGCCTACTCGGTGGGCGGAGGCGTGGGCTCGGGGCTCGACACGCCGGGCCTCTTCCAGCTTTCGACCGGGACCAAGAGTTCCACCACGGCGGCCGCGATCGATGCGCTCTACGAGGAGATGGACAACCTGACGAAAATCCCTCCGACCGAGGCCGAACTCAAAGGCGCCAAGGACGCGATCCTCAATTCGTTCATCTTCCGTCTCGACACGAATCGCAAGGTCCTGATCGAGCGCGTGAACAATGAGTTCTACGGCCTGCCGCCCGATCTTCTGGATCAGTTCGTCCCCGGTATCGAAAAGGTGACCGCAGCGGATGTGCAGCGTGTGATCCAGAAATACGTCCATCGCGACAAGGTGGCGGTGCTGGTCGTGGGCAAGAGCCAGGACTTCGATCGTCCGCTCTCCTCGTTCGGTCCCGTGACGCCGATCGACATAACGATTCCCCAGGTCAAGCCGGCGGCCGCGGCGGGAGGCGCCGCCCCTGCCGCCAACACCGATGAAGCGAAGGCCCTCTTCGCCAAGGTCGCGGAAAGCATTGGAGGCGCTGCCCGCGTGAAGGAAATCAAGACCTACCGCGAGAAGGGAACCATGAAGTCGAAGACGCCGATGGGGGAACAGACCGTCGAGGTGGAGTCGTGGTCGTGGGTCAATCCGCCGGACCGTCAGAAGCAGTCCCTGATCGTGAACGGGATGACCATCGGCCGCGTGCTGACTCCGGAAGCCGCGTTCATGGCGACCCCCATGGGTGTGCAGGACATGCCCGCGTCGCAGAAGGAGAACGCGCTCAGGGATCTGAAGCTCAGCACGCTCGCCCTGCTCCAGAAGGCCGGCGATCCGAAGTTGTCCCTCGCGGTGGCGCCCGGAGTGAAGATCGGCGATGTCGATACTCGTCTTCTGACTGTCGGTTCCGAGGGAAGCGAAGTGAAGTGGTACGTCGATCCCGCGAGCGGCCAGGTGCTGCGAAGAGTGGCCATGGCCGGAGCGGGCGAGCAGACCACCGACTACTCCGATTTCCGCCCGGTGGCAGGGATGAGCGTCGCGTTCAAACGGGTGATCTCTGTCGGCGGTCAGGAAGCCGCGAACGTGACCCTGACCGAATACGAGGTCAATCCGGCGATCGATCCGACCATGTTCGAACGCCCGGCGAAGTAGGGCGGAGGAACCTTTTGGGCCGCGCCCTCGTCTAAGAGGGCAAGGACGGGTGCGTTCTCCCCCTTTTCCTGAGGAGGCCTTCCCTTGCGATATCGATCCCTCGTGGCCGCGCTGGCCGCTGCCATAGCCGCACCTTTCACCGCGACGGCGGCGGAGGCGCTCAAAGTCCCGTTCGAGTATCACAAGCTCGACAACGGACTCAAGGTCGTCCTTTCGAGGGACACAACCGCGCCTACCGCGACGGTGACCGTGTACTACAACATCGGTTTTCGGATCGAGCCCAAAGGACGAACGGGTTTCGCTCATTTATTTGAACACCTGATGTTCCAGGGCTCGAACAATCTCGGCAAGATGGAGTTCGTCAAACTGATTCAAAAGAACGGCGGCGTGATGAACGGGTCGACACGCTTCGACTTCACCAACTACTACCAGGTGGTCCCCGCGAACACCGTCGAGACCGTGTTGTGGGCCGAGGCCGATCGCATGAAGGGCCTCGCCATCGACAAAGACAACCTGACCAACCAGCAGGGTGTGGTGAAGAACGAGGTCAAGGTCAACGTGCTCAACCAGCCCTACGGCGGTTTCCCGTGGATCGACATGCCGATGACCGCGAACACGAACTGGTACAACGCGCACAACTTCTACGGCGACCTCGCCGACCTCGACGCCGCCACCCTCGAAGACGCGAAGAAGTTCTTCGAGACCTACTACGCCCCCAACAACGCCGCGTTGGTGGTTTCGGGCGACATCGACACCGCGCAGACCCTCGCGTGGATCAAGAAGTACTTCGGTTCGATCAAGGCCTCGGCCCTGCCCCCGCGCCCGGACATCTCCGAGCCCCGTCAGGAGCAGGAGAAGCGGGCGGTCAAGGAGTATCTCGAGGCCCCGCGTCCCGCCATCGCGGTCGCGTACCACACGCCGAAACGGATGACCGCCGAGTACTTCGCGATGGGCCTGATCGACCAGATCCTCGTGCAGGGCAAGGACAGCCGGCTCTACCAGGCCCTCGTTCAGGGCAAGGGTTACACCGACGAGGTCGCGGGGGGAATCAACTCTGATCTCGGGAACCTGTTCGACATCAACGGCCCCACGTTCTTTCAGGCCTATCTCTTTCATGACAAGACCACGCCTCCCGCGGAGATCCTGGAGGTCATGGACGCCGAAATCGAGAAGCTGCGCACCACGCCCGTCGACAAGGCCACGCTCGATCTCGCGAAGGTGAAGGCCCGGTCGTGGCTTTATGGACAGATGGAAGACTTCTTCGGCTTCGGCAAAGCCAACCTCCTCGCGTCCTTCGCGCTCTTCGATGACGATCCCGGAAAGATCAACACGCTCGAAGCCGAGTTCGAGAAGGTGACGCCCGAACTCATCCTCAAGACCGCGCAGGAATACCTGCGCAAGACCAACCGCACCATCCTGACCGTGCCCGGCAAGCCTGAAGCCCCCAAGGTTCAAAAGCCCGGCGTCGGATTCTGAGGGAGAGACCGACCATGAAGAACCTCAGAATCCTCACCGTTCTCGCCGCAAGCTGTGTCGCGGGTTCGGCTCTCGCTCAATCGCCCGCGAAGGAGACGCCGCCCGCTCCCGCCCCTCCCCGCGACTTCGCTCTGCCCGCACCGAAGCAGTTCGCTCTCGACAATGGCCTGCGTGTCACACTTGTGAACTACGGCAACACGCCCAAGGTCGATGTGGGCCTCTACGTGGCCGCCGGGAACAGCTACGAGAACGCGAACGAGGTGTGGCTCGGCGATCTGACCGCCCAGCTCATGCGCGAAGGCACCACCACGAAGACCGGCGCGCAGATCTCTTTGGCCGCGGCTCAGATGGGCGGCCAGGTCGAGATCAATGTCGGGGTCGACACCGCGAGTGTGACGGGCTCGGCGCTTTCGGAATTCGCACCGGACCTCGCGAGGCTCGTGGCGGATGTCGCCCTCAACCCGAAGTTCCCCGCGAGCGAGCTCGATCGCCTGAAGGCCGACAACCTCCGGCGTCTCTCCATCGCGAAGAGCAGCCCGCAGCAGATGGCGCTCGAGAAGTTTCGCGAAGTGGTCTACGACAAACATCCCTACGGTCGCGTGTTCCCGACCGATGCGCAGATCAAGGGTTACACCCTTGCCCAGGCGAAGGCTTTCTACGAAGCCAACTGGGCGGCTTCGCGCGCCCGCGTCTACGTGGTGGGCCGTTTCGACGCACCTTCCATGGAGGCCGCGATTCGCTCCGCGTTCGCGTCGTGGAAGAAGGGCTCGATGTCCCACCCCGCTCCGCCCAAACCCCGGGCCGATCGCGCGGTCTACATTGTCGACAAACCCGCGGCGGTGCAGACCACACTGATCGTCGGCCTGCCGACCATCGATGCGTCTCACCCTGACGCCATTGCTCTCTCGGTCACGAACAGCCTGCTCGGCGGCTACTTCTCGTCGCGGATGACCTCGAATCTCCGCGAGAGCAAGGGCTACACCTATTCGCCGTTCTCCCAGGTTTCGAATCGGTACCGCGACGCCACCTGGGCCCAGAACGCCGATGTGACGACCGCGGTGACGGGCGCGTCGCTGAAGGAGATCTTTTACGAGATCGACCGCCTTCAGGCCGAGCCGCCGAGCGAAGCCGAACTCGAGTCAGCGAAGAACTACATGCTCGGGACGTTCGTGCTGCGCAATTCCGACCGCTCGGGCATCATCGCCCAGCTCGAGTTCATCAACTTCCACGGTTTGCCCGCCGACTACTTGAACACCTACGTCGGCAAGGTCCGGGCGGTGACCCCGGCGCAGGTCCAGCAGATGACGCAGAAGTACATCGACGATACGAAGACCGCGATCATCGCGGTGGGGGACAAGAAGCTGATCGAAGATCAGGTGAAACCCTACGGCCCCATCTGGTCGACCACGCGTTAGACCGGACTCGATGTCCATAGGTGCTCGACGGGTGGGTGCGTTCCTGGCACTGAGCCTGGGGCTCACTCCGATCGTCGTCGCCCAGGAAGCGACTCAAGCGCCGCAGGTCCTGCCGAAGGTCGCGCCCGTGACCGCGGCCCGGCTCAGCGGCGAGATCAGGCTCGACGGGGTTCTCGACGATGCGGAGTGGGCCGGAGCCGCCCGGGTCGACACCTTCTTTGAAACCGTCTTCGGGGACAACCGACCGCCGCACGTCACCACCACCGCCTTCGTGGCCTACGACGCGAAGTATCTCTACATCGGCCTTCGGTGCGACGATCCGGATCCATCGAAGATCCGCGCCCCTTTCACCGACCGCGACCAGGTGATCGGCACCGACGACAACGTCGCGGTCTTCATCGACACCCAGGGGGACAAACGCGTGGCCCAGGAGTTCCGGGTGTCGCCGCGCGGGATCCAGGGCGATGCCGTGTTCAACGACTCGTCGGGCAACGAGGACTTCGCGCCCGACTTCTATTACGACACCGCCGCGAAGATCACCGACACGGGCTGGAGCGCGGAAATGCGCATCCCCTTCTCCTCGCTCCGCTACAAGCCGGTTCCGGAGCAGCAGTGGGGGATCATGATCTGGCGGAACTATCCGCGGGATCGGCGCTACGCGATCTACTCGTCGCCGATTCCCCGCGGGGCCAACTGCTACGTCTGCAACAGCGGGGATCTGCGCGGCCTCTCGGACCTGCCGACGTCGCGGCACATGGTGATAGCGCCCTACGCGAGCGGACAGGACGTGAAACGCGCGGCCCGGCCCGGCGGACCGCTTACCGGCGACGGCGCCGAGTCGAGCTTCGGCCTCGACTTCAAGTGGACGCCCTTCGCGAGCACGGCCATAGACCTCACCATCAACCCCGACTTCTCCCAGGTTGAAACCGACACCGCGCAGATCGCGGTCAACAACCGTTTCGCACTCTTCTTTCCCGAGAAGCGGCCGTTCTTCCTCGAAGGCGTCGATCTGCTCGACACCTCCATTCCTGTCTTCTATTCGCGTTCCATTACCTCGCCCCGCTTCGGCGCCCGCGTCACCGGGAACGCCTCCGGAGTGAGCTACACCGCGCTGCTGGCGCGCGACGAGGGTGGGGGCAGTGTGATTCTGCCGGGCGCTCAGGGATCGGGTTTCGCGCCGCAGGACTTCGAATCCAATGTCGGCGTGTTTCGTGCCCGGCGCGAACTCGGCCAGAGTTTCATCGGGGCCATGGCGACCCTGAAGGAGAACGAGGGTGGCTCGTTCAATCGCGTCTTCAGCATGGACTTTCAGTGGCGGCCGAACGAGAAAGACCGCGTGTTCGGCCAGGCCCTCGTCTCCCGCACGAAGACGCCGGTCTACCCGACCTTCGCTCCGGAGTGGGACGGTCAGCGCCTGAATGACCGCGCGTTCCAGGCCGGCTGGGCGAGGAGCGCCGCGCGCTATGACTTCTCCACGCGGTTCAACGATCTGGGCAGCCGCCTGCGCGCCGACCTTGGGTTCGTGCCCCAGGTGGGCTACCAGCAGTTCAACGCGGAGACGGGCTACAAGATGTACCCGAAGGGCGTTTTGAGCTTCGCCCGGATCTTCGCCTTCGGCCAGTACGTGGTGGACCACGGGGGAGACGTCATCTCGCGGGAAGGAACGCCCTTCGGCTTCTTCGTCACCGGCAAGAAGAACCTCCAGGCTCAGGCAGGCTTTTCGGTCGGTGAGTTCCGGACCGGAGCGCAACTGCTGACCCGTCGCCGCGCGAACTACTTCGTGCAGGTCGATCCCTCGCGGCGTTTCACCCGCCTCTCTCTCCAGGGGACTCTCGGTGAGGACATCGACCTCGCCACCACTCAGGTGGGCACGGGGGGCGAGGTGACGGCGGTCGCGACACTGCGGCCCGAGCCCCACCTGACCGTCGAGGCCATCGCCTCGACTTCCTGGCTGAACGCGAAGCGGGGGGCGGGGCGCCTCTTCTCCGCGAACGTCCAGAGAGTCAAGGCCACCTACAACGCCTCCGCACGCGCCTTTCTTCGCCTGATCGCGCAACACACCTCGAGCCGCCGCCATTCCGGCCCCTCGGTGTTCAAGGATTCGGGTTTCTCCGGCTCCGCCCTCCTCAGTTACCGCATCAACTGGCAGACCGCCCTTTTCATCGGGTACGGAGACGAGCGCGCGCTCGGAGACGCCGACCGGCTCGAGCGGACGGGCCGCCAGCTCTTCGCAAAGGTGTCGTATTCGTTCCAGAGGTAGGAACCCTTTCTCCCCCTTCGCGCACTCAATCCTCGGTACCCGAAATCAGGCGAGGCCAACCCCATGATGACAACCCTTCCGAGACTCCTGGCCGCGAGCATTGCCTTCGCGGTCTCGACACCGGCTCTGGCTCAGACGCAGCCGCCGCCCCCGCGGTCCTGCGAACAGGACCCCGCCTTCCGGAAGTTCGATTTCTGGGTCGGCGAATGGGATGTGCAGCCGACGGGTGCGCCCCGGGCGCCCGTGGGCGCGTCGAGTCGCGTCGAGAAGATTCTGAACGGTTGCGTGATCTTCGAGAACTGGGAGCCCGGAACGGGGGGCGCGGGCAAGAGCTTCAACATCTACAACTCGGTGACGAAGAAGTGGGAGCAGTACTGGGTGGACGCCACCGGCCGCATCACTCATTACTTCGGTGAGTTTCGTGAAGACGGCAATCTCTACTACGAAGCCGACCAGTTCGGAAGCACGAACCGGATCCGGATGACTTTCTTCAACCAGGGCCCGGACCAGGTGCGCCAGCTCGGACACATTACGAGGGATGGCGGGAAGACCTGGAACGTTACCTTCGACCTCACCTATATTCGCAAGAAGTAGAACGCTTCATTCGTAGGGCCGAGGAAAGGCCTGCAGCGAGCGGTAGAAGTTCATGTCGTGGTTGGGCCAGATCCAGGCTCCGGTGGCGCGTGAGAGTTCCTTCAGCCTGCGGATGCTGGCCACCGCTTCGTCGTGGCCGCCTTCGCGTAAACCGCCCGGCGCCACCTCGTCGTCGAGGTTCTCCTGAAGATCCGCCGCGTCGCCCGCGATGAGAACCGGGCGTCCCTTCGGAAGCTCGACCAGCATCGACATGTGGCCGGCGGTGTGTCCGGGCGTGGTTACTGCGCTGACGCCCCGCGCCACCTCGTAGTCGTCGGTCTGCAGCGTGAACTGGAATGGCGCGCCCGCATCATCGACAAGATCATCGGGGAAGACGGAAGCGTCCGCACCCGCCCACGCCGCCTCGAGTTCGGCCCGGTGAACATGGATGTCTGCGCCGCAACCGGCGCGCTTCAGTTCCTTGAGCCCGCCTGCATGGTCGAAGTGCAGGTGTCCAATGAACAGCACATCGATCTCTTCGGGAAGAAGGCCAAGACGCGCCAGGTAATGCGGAATCCGCTGTTGATCCTTCATGTCCGGTGCGCCGAAGTTGTTCGTCGCCGGATCGAAGTACCGCGCACGCAGGTCGGGAGCGTGGATCTTCGCGTAGTCGCAACCGACGTCATAGAGGATTCGCCCGTTCGCGGTCTCGATGAGGTAGGCCAGGATCGGGGCGTCGATCATGGTCCCCTCTCCCCGTTTCCAGGTGGAGATCGATTTGTCGTAGCGGTGGGTCGCGGTGAGCAGCGGCCAGAGCTTTCGAACTTCGGTCATCCAGGGAGCCGCACTTTGACGCCGGGGAGCATGGCCGACGATATCAAGTGGTTGCGCGACGGGTCGCCGCCGTCCCGTCGCGGGCTTCGGCGATAAGCTTCTCCTCCCAATGACCACGACCACCGCCACCGGCGAAATCCAGCGCCGCCTCGCCGCGGGCGAACGCGATTTCCAGGGCGCGAGCCTCTCCGGCGTGAATCTCCGAGGGGCCAATCTCATCGGCGCCAACCTGTGCGGGGCCAGTCTGCGCGGCGCCAACCTGCACGGGGCTGACCTTCGTAACGCCAAGCTCATGCGAACCGACTTGAGCATGGCCGACCTCGGCATGACGGACTTCGGATGCGCCGACCTCAACGGCGCCGATTTCCGAGGCGCGAATCTGAAGGGCGCGAACTTCAACGGCGCGCTTCTGGACGGGGCGAACCTTCGAAATGCGGACCTCCACGGGGGCGATCTGCGCACCGCCAAGCTCGTCCGCGTCGACCTGAGCCGCGCCGACCTTCGGGTGACCAACCTGTCGAAGGTCGACCTTCGCGGCTCCGATCTCCGCGGCGCGGATCTCACCGGCGCCAATCTGAAGGAGTCGAGCCTGATGAGCGCTTCGCTGCTCGAGGCCGACCTGCGCGACGCCGACCTTTTCGGAGTGAACCTGCGTGGCGCGAATCTGACCGACACCCGCCTCGATGGAGCGAACCTCACGGACGCGGTGGCCGGAGGCACCGTGTTCGCCGATCTCGACCTGCGTTTGGTGAAGGGCCTCGAAACGCTTCGGCACATCTCACCGTCGACCCTCGGCACCGACACCCTGAGCCGTTCCCGCGGCAGGATGCCCGAAGCGTTTCTGCGCGGATGCGGCCTTTCTCCGGTCGAGGTTCTGGAAACCCGGCACCACGATCCGTCTTTGTCGAAGGAAGCCGCCGCCGCCCTCCAGAAACAGATCGAGGCCCTGCGGGCGAAGAGTCGCACCCAAAGGCGGCGCGTGCTGATCTCACACTCCCAGCAGGACGACCCCTTCGTGGAGGAGTTGAGACGCCTGCTCTCGGCGCGCGACGTCTATAGCTGGGTCGCGGCCCACGAACTCAAGGGCACGCTCCGTGAACGTCAATCGAAGCTGGCCATCCAGCACGACGTGAGCCTCCTGCTCGTGCTCTCGCAGCACTCTGTCCAGAGCGACTGGGCGGAACACGAGGTGCGGCTCGCCCGCAAGCTGGAGAAGGATCTCGGGGAGGCCGTGCTCACACCGATCAGCCTCGACGATTCATGGAAGACGCCCATTTGGCAGGGCCGGATCCTCGAGCAGATCGCGACCGAGAAAGTCCCCACGTTCGCCGGCTGGCAGGAGCCGGCCACGATGTTGAAGCAGTTCGAGAAACTGCTCGAGGCCCTCGCTCTCTTCGAGTGACGCGGCCGCGCGCTCAGGCGTCCCTTCGACACCCGGACGGAGCGCCGTCTGGTGGACAGGAGCCCTTCTGCCGCGCAGGCTCCTAGAGCGTGCGGATGTCGATCGCCTCGTTGTTGCGGGGCCGGCGGAAGAAAAGCCAGTCGCCGCTCGAGTGGGAGGTCCAGGCCTGAATGAACTCCCAACCCTGGGCGTGCATTGCGAAGGCCTTCGCGACCTCGACGTTACCGACGACCGATACCGCGTCGTATTCCCAGTTCGGATCTTGCATGGAGCCTCCAGAAAGAACGGGGCTACGGTACGCTGAACCGCCGGGCTCGCGCAAGGCCCAAACGCCCGCCCCCGGCTACTCGCCGGCGAAGTCCTTCACGGCCTTGACGAGGTCGGTCCGCGCCACCTCGAACTGACCGGGCCGAAGCTGCCGCCACTGAGTGCGGTCCTTTTGAAGTGCTCCCGCGGCCGCGGCCCCGGCTTCAAGGTCTTTGAGCGTCACCGCACCCTTCGCCTTCTCGTCGGACCCGTAGATGACAACGAGGGGGATGCCGCACTTGTCCGCGTATTTGATCTGCTTGCCGAGGCCCTTCTCGGCGCCGAGGTACATCTCGGCCGGCACTCCGGCCCGGCGCAGCTCGTACGTCATGGCCAGATAGTCGTCGGTGAGGGCGGGATCGATGGTGGTCACGAGAACGTGCGCGGTGGCCCGGCGTTTCCCGGTGCGGCCGAGTTTGATGAGGGCGGCGAGCAGCCGGTCGACACCGATGGACGCCCCGGTCGCGGGCACGCGTTCGCCGAGGAAACGCATCACCAGATCGTCGTAGCGTCCCCCGCCGAACACCGAGCCGAACTCGGGCGCGTCCTGAAGAACCGCTTCGAAGACCGGGCCCGTGTAGTAGGCAAGCCCGCGGGCAATGCTGAGGTCGATGACCGCGCGGTCTTCGTGATAACCAAGCGACGCGAGGTGTCCGGAGATCCGCGAGAGCTGGTCGATCGCCTCCGCCGAACCCTCGACGCCCGCGAACACGTCACGCAGTCCGGCGAGGATGTCATCCCGCGTGGCCCCCTGAATCGCGAGGAACTTCTCGATGAGCGCCACCTGCTCCATCTTCAGGCCCACGCCGGCGATGGTGTCGCCGGATTCATCCTTGTAGCCGGTGGTGAGTTCCTTCCGGATCTTCTCGATGCCGATCTTGTCGAGCTTGTCGAGCACGCGGAACACGTCCGCCGCGAGCCCCTGGTCGATGCCGGCCAGCGGCATGAGCAGATTCAGGACGCGGCGGCTCGAGAAACGAACCCGGAACGGCCCGCAGGCAAGTGCCGTGAGGGTGTCGCACATCCCGGCGATGATCTCGGTGTCGGCGATCTCCGAAGGCACGCCCACGGAGTCGAGGTCGAATTGCGTGAATTCGCGGAAGCGCCCAGGCCCTGGTTTGTCGGCCCGCCACACCGGACCCACCTGATAGCGCCGGAACGGTCGCGGCAGCTCGGGATACTGGGCAATCAGCCGCGACAGCGGAACTGTGAGATCGAACCGCAGGCCGAGGGCATCGTCTTCGGGCCCCTGAACGCGGAAGATCGAGGCGGAAGCCTCAGCACCACCCGAACCCGACAACACGCGCAGGTGCTCGATCGCCGGCGTGCTGATGGGGACGAAGCCGTAGAGTTCGTAAACCCCCTGGATCGTCGCGATCATCCTCTGGCGGGCGATCATCTCCGCCGGCAGAAGATCGCGGAGGCCGCGGGCAAGCGCGGCTTGAACAGGTTCCATAATGGGCGGGGTAGTGGTGGGAGGGTTCCGGGCCGGATTCCTGAGTGGCTCCGCTTCGCGGACCCACTCCAGAGCAAAGTCGCTCGCTGCGCTCGCTCGTTTGTCACTCCAGCGCCTGAAATGGTACAGACGCTCGGGATCGAACCGAGGACCTCCTGATCCACAATCAGGCGCTCTAACCAGCTGAGCTACGTCTGCCCGGCAAGTTTATTCGATTACGCCCAATCGAGCCATTCGTGGCGCCGACCCCCGTCCTCATGGCGACGGGCTCGCCCTGACCAGGGGCCGGCCGCATTTCGATGGCCTCCCGTGGAAACGCGCCTGAAGGGACTCGAACCCCTGACCCGCAGCTTAGAAGGCTGCCGCTCT
>CAYNHK010000025.1:0-29824 GCA_964396875.1 uncultured Acidobacteriota bacterium
CGTGCCGTGCTCGACGAGCTGGTCTTCGAACTCGTTGATCTCCTGGAACGAGCGTTTCCACTCGTCCTCGCGCGCGAAACCCTCGACCCGCTCCACCAGCACCCGCCCGTACCAGGAACGATCGAAAATGGTCACGCGTCCGGCGCGAGGGATGTGCCGCCAGAAACGCCAGAGATACTGGTGAGCGCGCTCTTCGTCGGTGGGCGCCGCGATCGGAACCACACGGTACAGCCGGGCATCCATGGCCGAGGTGAGCCGCCGAATCGTGCCGCCTTTCCCCGCGGCGTCCCATCCCTCGAAGACCAGGACGCTCGAGACCTTCTTCTCCCAGGCCGCACGGGCGAGCCGGTTCAGCTTGCCTTGAAGTTGAGCCAGCTTGCGGTCGTACTCCTTCGAGGAGATGGTCTGCTTGAGATCTACTCGATCCAGAACCGAAACCACATCCTCGGCCGAAACGGCCTTCTTCGGCATCGCCGTCTCGGCCTTCTTTTCGGAGAGCCGGCTCTTGATGGCTTCGAGGACGGTACGGCCCACCGCGATTTCGCGATACCGGTCGTCGGTGGCCTCGATCACGTTCCACGGCGCGAAGCCGGTGTCCGTCCGCTGCAGAGCCTCCTCCGAGTACTTGACGAACTGGTCATAGAGCTTGAAGTGTTTCCAGTCGGTGGGGCCCACCCGCCATCTGGTCTTGGGATCGCCTTCGAGCTTGCTGAGCCGCTTCTTCTGAGCCTTCTTGGAAAGGTGCAGCCAGAGTTTGACGATGAGGGCGCCGTCCTGGGCGAGCTGCTGTTCGAAGAACTCGATTCGCGAAAGACTCCGGTCGAACTCGGCCCCTCCGCTCTGCTTGTAGGTCCTCCGAATGATCGGATCGGTGTACCAGGAACCGAAGAACATCCCCACCCGGCCGCGGGCCGGCAGAGAGAGCCAGAATCTCCAGTACGCGGGACGATCGCGTTCCTCGTCTGAGAGCGGGCCGAAGACGTTGGTCTCGAGACCGCGAGGGTCGAACCATTCATGCAGGCGATTCACGGTTTCGGACTTGCCCGCGCCGTCGGCGCCGGAGACGATCAGGATGAGCGGAATGCGCGCCGCCATCAGGTCGCGCTGGGCCTGAAGCAATCCGGCGCGGAGAAGCGGTACTTCCTTCTCGTATTCGCCCTTCGAGATCTCGTGACCCAGTTCAGCAGCTTCGAACATCATGGCCTCCACCTACATTCTGGGCCTATCGCGACCGGTTTAGGCGTGAGCCGCGAGCCTCATTGGGAATGAGCCACTTGAACCATGCCCGAAGGAGGCCAGCGGGGCTCGCGAGCCGGGAGTCTGCCCGCGGGGCGTCTCGCGGGGAGGCCCCACGGCGCGATCTACAGTGTTTTCAACACCTTGGCGGCGAGGGCGGTTTCGAAGGCCAGCAACGCCGCCTGGCGGGAGGCCGCGTCTTTCGCCTCGGCGTGGATCGCGGCCCGGGCCTTGACCGCACCCTCGGCGTTCGCCACCCGGTAGAACGCGGCGAACACTGCGCCAACGTCCTTCCCGCTCGCTTTCATCGCGCGCGCCACAAAGGCGATTCCCGCGGTGTTGACGATGTGGTTCACGGCCACGGTGCCCACGATTTCGCGCTTCAGGGGATGCGCCTTGAAGTGCTGCGCGTACTCCTTTTGCAGCCGCTGGGGGAAGTAGGAGGCAAGGAGCGATTCGCCTTCCGGAGAGTCCGGGAACTTCGTGGGCAGGACCGCTTCGAACAGGAAACGTTTGGTTTCGCCGCGCAGGACGGAGAGGAGCGGCCGGGGCAGGCCGCGATCGGCTCCCTCTTTGCGGAGGGCCTCGCGTGAAGGTATCGAGTCGACCTCGGGATTCAGGAACTGCGCCTCCACCAGCGCGTCGATGCAGTCGAGGTGTTCGTCGAGCGCCGCTTTCGAGCGCATGACGTCGAGGGTGATGGCGAGGGCCTGCGCGTCGTTGTCCGCGAGGCACAAGTCGGCCACTTCGTCGGTCATCTCGGCCAGCAGCTTGTTGCGAGCCTCCACATCCTTGAGCGCTTTCGCCTTGAGCAGGATGCTCATGAGGATCTTGAGATTGACCTCGTGGTCCGACATGTCGACGCCGCCCGAGTTGTCGATGGCGTCGGTGTTGAGGAGCACGCCCTTTCGTGCGAGTTCCAGTCGGGCCTTCTGGGTGAGCCCGAGGTTGCCGCCTTCGGAAACCACCTTCGCGCGCACTTCGGCGGCGTCGACCCGGACCCGATCGTTGGCCCGATCCCCCACGTCCTGATGCTCTTCGGTGGAGGCCTTGACGTACGTGCCGATGCCGCCGTTGTAGAGCAGGTCGACCGGG
The DNA here is from genome assembly GCA_964396875.1 of uncultured Acidobacteriota bacterium. Classification (GTDB taxonomy): domain Bacteria; phylum Acidobacteriota; class Vicinamibacteria; order Fen-336; family JAGNNV01; genus JAGNNV01. Next base: position 2,332 of record CAYNHK010000025.1, read on the forward strand.
GCGCGCAGGATGGCGCGGATCAGTTCCTCGCCGGACATCGTGGAAGCACCGGGCTCGAGGCCGAGGGCCTTTCTCATCTCGGCCGAGATCGGGATCGACTTCGCGCCGCGATCGAAGATGCCGCCGCCCTTGCTGATGAGCGAGGTGTTGTAGTCGCGCCAGGACGAACGCGGCATCTTGAACAGCCGCTCGCGCTCGGTGAACGTGGTGGCCGCATCGGGTGCGGGGTCAACGAAGATGTGAGCGTGGTTGAACGCGGCCACGAGCTTCGTGACCTTGCTCATCAGCATGCCGTTGCCGAAAACGTCGCCCGCCATGTCGCCGATGCCGGCGACCGTAAAGGGCTCTTTCTGGCAATCGACTCCGAGGTTCGCGAAGTGGTGCTTCACGCATTCCCAGGCGCCGCGCGCGGTGATGCCGACCTTCTTGTGGTCGTAGCCCACCGAACCGCCGGAGGCGAAGGCGTCGCCGAGCCAGAAGCCGTACTGGTTCGAAACCCCGTTCGCGGTGTCGGAAAGATGAGCCGTGCCCTTGTCGGCCGCAACCACCAGGTACGGATCGTCGCCGTCGTAGCGGACCACGTCGGGCGGATGGAGGACCGCGCCATCGACGATGTTGTCGGTGATATCGAGCAGACCCGACACGTATTCGCGGTAGCGGTCGATGAGGTACGCGTCGAGCGCCGGACGCGTGGGCAGGGTTCCCTTGAGGACGAAGCCGCCCTTCGAACCCACGGGCACGATGATCGAGTTCTTGACCATCTGCGTTTTCATGAGACCGAGAACTTCGCGCCGGAAGTCGTCGTGTCGATCGCTCCAGCGGATGCCGCCGCGCGCGACCTTGCCGCCGCGCAGATGCACGCCGTGAACGGCCTTCGAGTGCACGGCGATCTCGAACATCGGCTTGGGCGAAGGAACAAGGGGAATGTTCTTCGACTCGAACTTCACCGAGATCACCACGCGCTCGGGCTTCTGGAAGGCGTTGGTGCGGAGCGCGGCGCCAACCAGGCCGGAAAGTCCGCGCAGGATCTCGTCGTCTTGAAGGCTGGTTATGGCCTCGAGAGCGGTCTGGACATCCTTGCCGCGCGCGTCGAGCGCGGCCTTCCGATCGGCGCTGTCGGCCTCGCCGAGAACGGGATCGAAACGGGCGGCGAAGAGGCGCGAGATCGCGGTGGTGGCCCCGGTATTACGCAGCAGGGCCTGGTTCACGGTCTCCACGTTGTAATGGGTTCTGAGCTGGAGGAGATGGTTGCGCAGGCAGCGCAGGACCTCGACCTCTCTCGCGGTGAGGCCGCCTTCGAGGATGAGAGCGTTGAGGGGATCGTCGGTGGACCTTCCCTCTTCGATGCGGCGAAGCGCGTCGACCACGCGCGGCGTGTCCGCGGCGAGCGAGCCGATGACCCTGGTGGTGGCGTGGGTTTCGAACTGGTAGATGTGCCCCTTCCGCCCGTTCGGCAGGGATACCGGCATCGAGACTTCTTCGTTCACGTTCAGGCCGAGGTTGGTGAGGGTCCGGAAGATCTCCGAAAGGACCAGCGGCCGCCGTGAGAAGACCTTGAGGGTGGCTTCGTCGGTCGACTTGGGCAGGGCGCGGGCGCCGAGACCCTCGCTCAGTTCCTCGAGGCAGGCCACGTCGAGGGGCACCTGTTCGGGCGGCGTCATCTCACGATAGACACCGCTCCTCGATTCGCTCCGCACATAACGGTTGAAGAGTTTCCGGCCCTCCTCCTCGCCGAAGTGGCGGACCATTTCGAGCGACACCCGGTCCGACCATGTGTTCGCCTCCTGGGCAGCGATCTCGCGCGCCCGGTCGACGTTCACCGGCTCGGTCATCTGATCCCCGTCGAAATAGAACACGATCATCGAGGAGTTGCCGAGATCGGCCGAGGTCACGAAAGTGATCGGGCCAAACTCATCGCGGTACTTCTGGGTGAGATCGCGCTCCATCTGGCCCGAGTACCGGGACCTCGAAAAGACGAGATAGAGCGCCTGATACCCGGCGCCCTGACGCAGATGGACGAAGAGATCGTCGTCGCCGGTGGCGAAGATGATCGTGTCCACGATGTGCTTGAGCGAGGTTCGGTCGGTGTAGAAGAGCTCGCGCTTCGGCATCCGGTTGAAGATGGTGCGGGTTTCCCGGTAGGCGTGGGAGTTCTTGATGCCGCCGCAGTTGGCGAGCAGGAAGTCCTGCTTCTCGCGGAGCAGGGGAATATCGGTCGGGCGCTCGATGAGCGCCGTCATGGAGAAGCGTCCGAGGAGAAGCGTGATCGCCTTGAGCGAGCCATCCTCGGTCCATTCCCGGACCACGATGTCGTCCACCGGGTCGAGCGAATGGATCGCGGTTGCATGGTTGCCGTAATCGATCACCACGATCCGGTCATCGTCAGGCGCGGGCAGCAGGCGCGACTCGATCTCTTCGACCATGTCGGGGAAGACCACGCTCAGAAGGGCCGGATCCGTCAGGACGCCGAGGGAGATCTCTCCCTTTCGATCGAGTTCGCCCGCGGAGGTGACCGCGAAGCGCGCTACGCCCTGCAGGATGTAGTTCTCCTCGAGCAGCCATTCCAGGAAGGCCTTGGCCGAGGCCTGCCGGCCCGCGTCGGCCTTGCGGTCGCGGATCCTTCCCGCGACCTCGGAAACCGCGCGCTGCATGGACGCGAAATCGCTCACGGAGACAAAGACCGCCTTCAGGACCGCCTGAACTTCGTGCTCGATCTCGCGAAGTCGATCCTTGTCTTCGACCCGTTCGATCCGGAAGTGGCAGAGCAGCTCCTTCGTGCCCTCTTCGGAAGCGGGGGCCACTGCCGTGACCTTGCCCCACTGTCGCTTGACGCTCAGGATGGGATGGATCGAAGACACCACCCGCAGGCCCGCTTTGCGGAAGTAGTTCTTGAGGCTTTCGAAGATAAAGGGAGCGTCGAGGGTGTGCGTTTCCACGACCGTCACTTCGGCCGACACCGTCTTGCCCGCGATGACCCGGTTCTCTGGAACGCCGACGCTCCGGGCGCGGACGTGCAGGCCCGGTATGCCGGCGCCCGCCTGCCCGGCCTCGGGCACCTCGTTCACGAAGAAATTGAAGTGCTGGACGAGGCGCTCCGCAAGCCGGGCGGCGTTGCCTTCAAGGGCAATGGAATCCGGCATTTCGTTGAAGACGGCGCGGCCGAAACTCAGGAGCAGGGCGGCTTCTTCGGGGGCGGATTTCGCCTTGAGTTGTTCTTCGACTTCCGCGAGCCGGAAGGCCCTGGCGCTGGGATCCTGGGTGATCATGAAAGACCTCGGGAGACGGGGGGTGAAGCGGGACGGATGGGAGTCATCGCACCGCCAGATGGGCCGGTCTGACCGGTCAGGATGCTACACCGGCCGAACCGGGCAAGGGCAGAGATGCGAATGCCTCATTTCAGGGTACAAACGCCTCCGGCTGGGGCTTTCCGCGATGGCACATCGCGCACTGGATCGCGCTCTCCTTGACCGTCGCCTTGAAGTAGTCAGCCTTCCGGGCCTTCATGTCCGCAACGAGCCGGATCATGCGCCGGGCATCCGTCTTCTGCTTGCGGTCGTCCTTCTCGTATTGCTCGCCCACGTGGCAAAACGCGCATTTGACGCCGAGTTGCGCGGCGAAACCCTCCATCATCTTCTTGAGGTCGTCCTTCGAGATGTTCTTGTCGAGGACCTGGAGGTTCTTGTGTTCGGGAGCGCCCTGGACGGGCGCCGGACCCAGGGCGAGAGCGGCGGCGAAGGCGGAAAGGGGCAGAGCGATCTTGAGTCTCATGAGTGCTTCCTTCGAATGAGTTTGTCGGGATGAATGGAGTTGAACGGCGAATGGAGAAGAGCGTACCCGCGCGTCCCCGACCCGGCAAGCCAGCCCTTAGACTCGGTCTCGTCCGCATGCCCCTGTCCTCACCCGAACTTCCCCGCTTCTTCGCCGCCGCCGAGCCGCATCGGCTGGCCGTGCTCAAGGCGCTGTGGCCGGCCATCGCCGGGGAGGGCGTCGCCAATCACTCCGAGGTCGTCGGGATCCAGGGCGAGGTGATGAGGGTGCGGGCGGATACGAATTCGTGGCTCAAGACAGTGCGGGATCTCAAGGGGACGCTGGTCATGCGACTTCAGCGCGCCGCCGGCCCCCTCGCTCCGCGGGCCATCGCCTTTGTCGAGGGGCCCATCACGCCACGCGCTCCGCGGCGGAAGGGGCGACCGGCGCTCCGCCCGGTGGCTCTTTCAGATCTCCCGAGTGCGGTTCGCGAGGCCGCCCTCAAGATCCCCACACCGGAGGGCCGCGAGATCTACCTGCGCGCCGCGGCCGCGTTCGAGGCCCGGTTCAGGAAGTCTGAGAGACCTTGAAGAAGGAAAGCAGGCGTTCGAGGTTCTCCGCCTGCTGCCTCAGTTCCTCTGCGGTCGCCGACAACTCCTCCGACGCGGAGGCGTTCTGCTGCGTCACCTGATCCACCTGTCCCATCGCCCGGTTCATCTGGCCCACACCCGCCGCCTGCTCCGCCGATGCCGCGGCCAGTTCCTGCACCACTTCCGCCGTCCGTCGGATCGATGGAGCCAGCTGTTCCAGCTTCCGTCCCGACAAACCCGCGATCTCGAGACTGCCCGTCGTCAACTCCGAAATCTGTTTCGCCGCGGTCTGCGATCGCTCGGCCAGACGTCGAATCTCCGCCGCCACCACCGCGAAGCCTCGCCCCTGTTCGCCCGCCCGCGCCGCCTCGATAGCCGCGTTCAGGGCCAGCAGATTCGTCTGGTACGCGATATCCTGGATGATCCCGATCCGCTCCGAAATCGTCTTCATCGCCTGAACCGTCTTCTGAACCGAACCCGCCGCCTCCTCCGCGTCCTGCGCGCCCCGCATCGCCATCTGCTCGAGGTTCCGGCTGTGATCCGCGTTCTGCGTGATCGAACTGCTCATCTGCTCGAGCGACGCCGTCGTCTCCTCAACCGACGCCGCCTGCTGCGACGTCCCGTTCGACAAGACGCCCGACGATGAGGTCAGCTGCTGCGCGGCCAGGGAGACGGACGCCGAGGCGGAGCGGGCGTTCTCGATGGTCATCGAGAGCTGCGCGGACATGTTGGCCCAAGCGGCCCCGAGACGATCGTTCTCCGAGCGCTGCTTGATCGTGGAGGTCAGATCCCCGGCGGCAAGCTGATCGGCCTGGGCGACGAGCGAACGGAGATACTGGAGGAGGTCACGGCAGGACTGCTGAAGTGTTCCAAGCTCGCCTTCGGCCGACACCACGACCGGCTGGTCGAAGTCGCCTTCCACGATGGCGCGGTGGACCCTTGTGACCTGCGCCACGGGCTCGGAGATTGATCGTCCGATCCAACGGGCCGTGAGCGGCACGCTGATCACGAACAGGACGAGAATCAGGAGCGCGACCCTTCCCGAGCGAACCGACGTGGCCTGGGCCTCGAGGAGGCCATCTCCCGCGGCCCGGGTCTGATTCTCGACCATCTTCCGAAGGTCAGCGATCACCTTGCCCGACTTCCCGGAAAGGCTCGACCGGAGTTCGTCGAATTCGGCCTCGCGGCTCTTCTTGAGCGCCGGGTCCTTGAGAATCTCGAGGATGCGGGCCGCGTCTTGCACCGTTCCAAGAAGACGGGCCTTCACGTCGGCGAAACCGGACTCCGTCGCTTCCTCCGGGGTGAAGAGACCGTCGAGCCTGGCGAGGCCCGCGCCGGCCCCGGCGGCGGCGTCCTTGTACTCGGTTTCGCGATCCTCGATATCGCTCCCGTAATCCGCGGCGTTGAGAACGGGTGTGGTGACCTTCTCGGTCAGGGAGATGAGACCGCGGAGCCCGGACACGCGGGAGAGATCACGCTGGCTCTTCGTGAGGCGTTCCTCAACGGAGCGATTGGAGAGGAAGAGAACGATCCACATCGAGATCGGCAGGAGCAGGCAGACCGCGGCCGCGATCGCGACCCTGGACTTGAGCGAGAGGTCCCGGCGTGTCTCCGTGCCGCTCATTCCGGCACCTTGAAGAAGGCGAGCAGGTGCTCGAGGTTCTCCGCCTGCTGCCTCAGTTCCTCCGCCGTCGCCGCGAGCTGCTCCGACGCCGATGCGTTCTGCTGCGTCACCTGATCCACCTGTCCCATCGCCCGGTTCATCTGGCCCACACCCGCCGCCTGCTCCGCCGATGCCGCGGCCAGTTCCTGCACCACTTCCGCCGTCCGTCGGATCGATGGAGCCAGCTGTTCCAGCTTCCGTCCCGACAAACCCGCGATCTCGAGACTGCCCGTCGTCAACTCCGAAATCTGTTTCGCCGCGGTCTGCGATCGCTCGGCCAGACGTCGAATCTCCGCCGCCACCACCGCGAAGCCTCGCCCCTGTTCGCCCGCCCGCGCCGCCTCGATAGCCGCGTTCAGGGCCAGCAGATTCGTCTGGTACGCGATATCCTGGATGATCCCGATCCGCTCCGAAATCGTCTTCATCGCCTGAACCGTCTTCTGAACCGAACCCGCCGCCTCCTCCGCGTCCTGCGCGCCCCGCATCGCCATCTGCTCGAGGTTCCGGCTGTGATCCGCGTTCTGCGTGATCGAACTGCTCATCTGCTCGAGCGACGCCGTCGTCTCCTCAACCGACGCCGCCTGCTGCGACGTTCCATTCGACAAGACGCCCGACGATGAGGTCAGCTGCTGCGCGGCCAGGGAGACGGACATCGACGCCGAACGGGCGTCGCGAATCGCCTGGGAGAACCGCATCGCCATATCGCGCCAGGCGATTCCGAGAACGTCCTTCTCCGACCGCGGGGCCATTTCGCGGGTGAGATCGCCATCCGCGAGGAGGCGCGCCTGGGTCGCCATATCGCGCATGTAGATCCCGGTGTCGCGGCAGGAATTTTGAAGCCGTCCGATCGCGTCCGAGCCGTCCGCCGCGGCAAGCTCGTTCGAGACCTCACCGCGCGAGATCGCTTCCAGGCTTTGCGTCACCTGCTCCAGCGGTTCGGCGAGGCCCTTCACCGCGCTCAGCGCCCGGTAAAAGGCGATCGCTCCCACCGCGAGAAGTACCGCCACGGAAAGGCCGAGGGCCCATCCCGGCACCGCGGCCCGGGCAGGGACGTACAGGATCAGCCACATCACCACGACGAGTGAATAATTGACCAGGGCGCCGAACAGCAGTTTTCCGCGATAGGTCATTGAAGGCCCTGATTCTGCCACACCGGTCTCCCGCCGCCTCCCCCCGGACAGCGCGTTGTAGAGTCCGGCGTCATCGCCCTGACCCTCGCCGCCCTTATCAGTTTCGCCCTCAACTCCCTGCTCTGCCGGGCCGCCCTCGGGGCCGGGACCATCGACGCATGGACCTTCACTCTCGTTCGCCTCGCTTCGGGCGCGCTGGTGTTGGGGTTCATAGCTAGGAACAGCGAGAGGCCGAGTTTCACACCGCCTTTCCGCAGCATCGCGGCCTCGGCGATGGCGCTCTTTCTGTACGCGCTTCCTTTCTCTCTCGCGTATCGCGGCCTCTCCGCGGGGACCGGAGCCTTCGTGGTCTTCGGCTGCGTGCAGATCACCATGATCGCCTGGGGCCTCTACTCGGGCAGGCGGTTGCGCTTTCGGGAGATCGCGGGCCTCGGCGTCGCGCTCATCGGGCTCGCGATCCTCACTCGACCCGGAGCGGAGTCACCTGACGCGTGGAGCGTAGCGCTGATGGCGCTCGCCGGCGTTTCGTGGGGCGTCTACTCGCTGCGTGGCCGCACCGCGGGACCTCCTCTTCAAGCCACCGCCCGCAACTTCGCCGCGGCCGCACCTCTCGCGCTCATCGCGAGCCTGCTCTTCTGGCCCTCCGCGCACGCGAGCGCTTCCGGGCTGCTCCTCGCGACGGCCTCGGGAGCGATCACATCGGGCCTCGGGTATGTCGCCTGGTACGCGGCTCTTCCCTCGTTGAGCCCGGCGCGGGCCGCGATCGTTCAATTGGCGGTGCCGCCGCTGGCCTCGTTCCTGGGGGTTGTTCTGCTCTCCGAGAGCCTGACCTCGAGGCTCCTCCTCGCTGCACCGTTGATCCTCGGCGGCATCGCGATCGCCGTCCTTGGAGGGAGCGCCCGGCCGCGGGTCCCGCCGGTTGTCCGTGAAGGCGGATCGGGATAGCCTGCCCGCCATGAAGCTCCATGCATTGATCTCTCGAACTCTGCTGCTCATGCTCGGATCCGTCCTGATGACCGCGTGCGCGCGGCCCGAACCCGGCGATGCGCTCCTCAGCGAACTCGAGAAGGTGCAGTTTCTAAAGTACGCGGGCGCCAACACCGAGAAGGTGCGGAACGAAATCCGCCAAAAGGGCTGGCCGGCGATCTTCGGCGACTCCGGCCGCGTCTTCAACGCCGACGGTCTGAGTCTCGCGAAAGGGGGCGTGACCGCTTTCATCGAGAAACTGCGGCCTTTCCTCGAAGGACAGGGAGTCAAAATCCCCGTGCTCAAAGACGATCTGAAACAGGAGAGCTACACCCTGCTCATCGACGGAGCTCCCCTGCCGATCTGGACCCGCGACGACCTCACGCGCGAACTCGGACTGCAGCCGGGGATCACCGGAGGCCTTGCCGCGGCGCGCGCGTTTGCGCTCGTCAACAAGCTCCTCGAGGACGCGAAGTCCCCCGAACGCGCCTACGCGATCTACAGCGGGGCGGCTTTGTCGGTGATGTTCGTGACCGACGAAATCCTCGCCGTGATCAAGGCCGACAAGAACGCGGTTCCGAAGTTCACCCCGTATCGACTCACGACGGACTTCCCGTTCTTCGGCCAACCGCAACAGTAAGCGGAACCAGAACCGCTGACGGCGGAGCGTCAAACACCGGCCGCCGTCATTGCGAGGGCGCATCGTGAGCGACAAACCGCCGACGGCGGACCGTCGATTGCATCCCGCCGTCGTTGCGAGGAGCCATCAAAAAGCTTGGCGACGAAGCAAACCCCGCCCCGCCACTACCAACCCGGTCCCGAACGCGACGGACGATGGATCGTGAACGTGCGCGTGTTTGCGTTCGACGAACCGTGAGCGTAGATCGCGTTTCGATGAATCGTGAACGTGCGCGTCGCTCCGTTCGATGGACGTGAACGTTGATCCCCTTCGTCGGTTCGTGAACGTCGCCACCGATCGACGTCCGTACACCGACGACCCCAACCGGTCGCTGAGCCGAGACCTAACGCAATCCGGTCGAAGCGACCCGAGAATGTGACCGCTCACGACCCATCGGGAAACGACTACCATCGTCGAACGAGCCGACGCTGACGATCCGACAAGACATCGCCGACGCGCACGCGGACGTTCACGCCTCACGATGAATCGTGAACGTGCGCGTCGCTCCGCTCGATGGACCGTGAACGTTGGCCCCGTTCGTCGGTTCGTGAACGTCGGCGCCGATCGACGTTCGTGGGCGTCAGAGCGTCACCGCGTCTCGAAGGTCGTGAACCGTAGAACGTCGTCACGAGGTCCTTCCCCCGACGGCCGACTCAGACCCTCGACCCTGAGATGGTCGCCTCCGCGAGGACTGAAGTAAAGGGTGCTCCGCTTCGCTCCGCACCTTTCCTTCGGAACAGGTTCCCCCTTGACTTCAGCCCTCGCTTCGGCGCTTCGAGGCGTGTCGAAGGTCAATCCCGGCCTTCATCTTCGAAAGGACCCATGCCGTCGTGCTCGTCACTACACCATCGCCCGCGGCTCTGCCGTCGAGTGCCTCGCGTGTCTCGATCTTCTCGAACTCGAGATCGCGGCGCCCAACACCGCGGAGGTTCGCGCGATCATTTCCGCTACTCAACGTCCTCACAGCCGTCATCCGCCGGCCGATTTGACCTACGCACTCAAGACGCGCTGTAATCGCCTCGTGGGGGTAAGGACTCCGGGGACCCGATGCGACGGAAGCGAGGAGCCGCATGTTTCCGCGTCCCTGGATATCTCCGCCTTACCGGATACGAAGTGTTCGACGGGCCTCTCGTGAAGGCATCGTCCTCCGCGGCCTGCGACAGGTCGCTACCTCACCATGACCGTGTGCCGAATCCCATCGCCGTTGCAGCCAGTGGGATCCGCAAAATAGCCAGGGCCCAGAACCTGGACGAGGCACGCGGCCTCCTCGAGCGTCCCGCCGATGTCGCGACGCGTCCCAACGCAGCCAGGCAATCCGAATGGGAAGTCGACCGGGGGCAAGGGATAGACCGAAGTCGTCGTGACGCCCTGGGCTCTCAACAGGGCCGCTACCTCCAGCATGCAGCCAGTCTCCCGGCACCTGCTGGCAAAGGAGTATCGAAGAGTCACACACTCGGACCGGTCCGACGAACAGGCGCGCAGCAATTCGGAGCAGGAACTTCGTGTGGGCGCCGCTCCAGCCGTCGACGGAACGCTCGGCGAGGTACCGCCGCAAGAAATCGAAAGAGCACAAATGATCACTTCCCAATAGCGTGGTGTCATTTCTACGAACCCCCCAAATGGGATCCTACTGGACACCAGAAAGTGGAGCGCCCGCCCATCAGGGTGGGCCGGTCGTTCAGGCGCGCCTTGCAGGTGAAGACAACCGGTGTTATCCAGCCCTGCGAGTGACCTCAACCTGGACCGTGCGAGAAAGGCGTGCTCCGGTGAGTGGATCCCATGCCATTTGATTCCCTGATGGTCGCGGGGCGGGTTGCCCTTCTTCTGGTCGCCCTGCAATGTGCGGGGGGCCTCTTGGGCTGGGCAGGCGGTGTTGCGCTGGGCACCATCACTCCAATTCCCCTGCTATCGGATGGCGTCTTGTTGGTCACGGGTGCAGTGGCCACGGGATTTTTCGCGACCGGGAGCGCGGCGAGGATCGGAACCGTGAAGCCTTCCCTGCGGCTCGCCTTGAGTACAGTCTCGATCCTTGTCGCGTTAGGCTGTTTCCGACTCGGCCCGAGCCCGGACACTGATGGCGTGCGCGGGGATGTACTCGCCCACCTCGCGCGACGCCTGACCCTGTGGGGGACTATCGACTATCTCCTCGTCTTGGCCCTGAGGCTACCGAGAATGCGAGAACGGCGATGAATCTCCTCATGGACAAGGAGTCTCAAGCGGTTCACAAGGGCCAAGACTTCGACCTAACCTTCATGGTTGTTGAGCCAACAGACTTGAAGCGGCTGCGCCAACATCAGAGGCGGGCAGGCTTTCCCGTGGCTGGAAGCGCGCCATGAGCCCAATCCTTCGCTTCTCCGGCGCCGTGCGGCGGGATCCGGCCGTTCAGGCGTGGCTCGATGGGAAGCCCGAGCATCTGCGAGAAATGGCGCGCCTCTGGTTCGAGTGTATGAGGGCGTGCGGCGACGATGTGCTGGAGGTGATGCACGATGGCTGCCCCACGGCCTGCGTGCAGGACGCAGGCTTCGGCTACGTGAACTCGTTCAGGGCCCATGTCAATGTCGGGTTCTTTCGCGGCACGACACTGCCAGATCGCGGCGGGCTGCTGCAGGGAACTGGAAAGCTCGGTCGTCACGTGAAGCCCAGGCCCGGCACTGCCCTCGATTCGTCGGCACTGCAGGCCCTCATCACGGCGGCCTATCGGAACATCAAGGACTGTCTCCACGCCGAACGGGACAGGATCTCTTAACTCCCGCTTCGGATCTTTCGCCCCAGACTCTCCGCCGCCGGAGGGTCGTCGTTCGAGAGAACAACAATCACCAGCCGGTTGGCGGCGTTGACCTCGAGGACTCCGTTGACTCCCGGACTGCCGCCCGCGATGCCGAGACCGCCGCGCGTCTGTCTCGCGGCTTTGTCTGAGGCCGGCTGCGCTCCTGCCCCCGGCCTTTCGCCTCCGAGGTACCAGGCGGTGTGAGCCGGTGATGCCAGCCGGTTGGCGAGCACGGCCTCGGCGTAGCGCAGCAGGTCCGGTGCGGTCGAGTAGCCGCCACCCGCCGAACTTCCTCTTGCTGGGAGCGTGTAGATATTCGAGACGCCGCCCCTGGTGTAACCCACCGCGAGATTCGGCGTCGTGGCGTCCAGCGGATACGCGTCGGTGTCGTTCATTCCCGCGGGCTTGAAGATGTTTTCGCGTACGTAGTCGTGGTACGTCTGGCCCGTGACCTTCTCGATAATCAAGCCGAGGGTCACGTAGCCGCCGTTCGAGTAGGCCTGCGCCGTGCCCGGCTCGAAGGCCAGGGGCTTCTTCGCGAAGAAGGGCAGGTAGTCCGCGAGAGTTCGCAGGCGGCTCTTCGAGGCCGCGTCGAAGTCGGGGCCGAAGAAGTCGCCCAGGCCTGACTTCATGTCGATGAGGTGCGCGATCGTCACCTTCGCCGCGGCGTCCGCGTTTGGAAAGTCAGGCAGATGGCGCCCGAGCGTGTCATCGAGTGAGAGTTTCCCCGCCTGCATGAGTTGCGCGATGGCAAGGCGCGTGAAGGTCTTGTTGATGGATCCGAGATTGAACTTCGTGTCGATCCGATTCGCCACACCGAAGCCGCGGTGGGCGAGGCCGGCTGCCCGCTCGAGGACGGGCTTGCCGTCTCGAGCGATGAGAACGACGCCCGAGAAGCCGCCCGCGATGGCTCGGTCCACGACCTCCGGCGCGCCGGTGACGATCTGATCCGGCGATCGGCCCGCCGGTGCGTTGGGGCCTGCCGGGGCTCCGGGTCCCGAGGGGCCGCGTCCACCCGCCGGTCGGACGCCGATATCGGCGACGGCATGCGGGGCCTTCGGCTCCACCGCGAAAAGAAGGATCACCGCCCGGCCGCCGTTTCTCGTCTTCGCCTCGATCTCGATCTCGAAATCCGAGGCCTTGAGAACCCGCTCGAGGTCGATGCCGCCGGACTGCTGGGCAAACTCCAGATCGGGGCCGGCGTTCTCCGCCGAACCACCACGGTCGGTGTGGAATTTCTCGAGTGCGGCCTGCGAACCGGAATTGAGCGCGGCGACGAAGAGCCGGACCGCGACGCCGACCGGTGTCGAGGGCAGGTCAATCGTCCGCGCGCCCGGCTGGGCGTACGCCACGAACGGAATGGAGAGGACAAGGGCAAGGGCGGTGATCAGGCGTGCTTTCGTCATGCCCTGATTTGACGACGTTTGGGGGTCGTGAGCCGACGCCAGACGAAGAATTTACGTTCGCTGAACAAATAGCTGCCGCGCGGCCTGTCATTTCCGAGGACTTCGAAACGTGTAGGCTCCCGCCTCGACGCTTCTTCGGTATCCACAATGTTCCTAGGCCTGCTGGCTTTCGTGATTGCCGTCTTCGCCCTCATCAAGGGGAGCGGCGTCTCCGATCGTATCCGCCGCCTGGAGGCGGACCGCGACGATCTCGCCTCGCGTGTCTCAACCCTTCAGAAGCTCGTCGATCACCTGCGAAGGCAGGCGGCGACTGCGCTCGCGGCGGGCGAGGCTCCCGCGAAGTCTGCGCCGGCGCCCAGACCGGATGATGAGGCGCCGCAGTCGGTCGATGTCGGCGTCGTTCCGAAAGCCGAGCCTCCGACCGGCGACGCCCCGCTCGTTGTTCCCGTCGTTCCCACCGCTGCTCCCACGCCGGTGACCGCGCCAAAAACGGTCCCTCCTCCTCTGCCCGTGCGACCGCCCGCACCGCCCCCCGTATTCGAACCACCCGCGCCACCCATCGACTGGGAGAGCCTGCTGGGTGTGAAGGGCGCCGCCTGGGTGGGCGGCATCGCGCTCATCGCTTCGGCGATCTTCTTCGCGCGTTGGACGATCGAGCAGGGTCTTGTAACCCCGGAACTGCGCTTCGCCCTGATGCTCTTCGCGGGTATCGGCGCGCTGGTGGCCGCCGAGATCGGGCTGCGAAAAGGTTACGAACGGACCGCGAACCCGCTGTCCGGCGCAGGCATCGCCATCCTCTATATCGCGTTTTTCGCCGGGTATTCGCGCTACGACCTCATCTCCATGCCCACCGCGTTCGCAGGGATGGTGTTCGTGACCATTACCGCCTGTGTGCTCGCCGTCCGCTACGACGCCTTCCCTACCGCGGTTCTCGGCCTGCTCGGAGGTTTCGCCACGCCGATTGCGCTCTCGACAGGGCAGGACCGCCCGGTGGGGCTCTTCTCCTACATCCTGCTCCTGAACCTCGGTCTCCTCGCGGTCGGGGTGAATCGGCGATGGCACGGTCTCTTCGAACTCGGCCTGATCGGCACGCTGCTCATCCAGGCCGGCTGGTTCTCGAAGTTCATGTCGCCCTCGAACATGCTCATCGGGGTGATCGTCTTCGCGGTGTTCGGCGCCTTGTACCTCCTCCTTCCCGTCGTTTCGAAGGAGGAGGACTCCAACCGGGTCCTGCTCACCGGCGCCATCGGCGGCATCGCTCCCTTCCTCTTCGCGTTCTATCTCGCGATCTCGCCCGAGTACGTCCCACAGTGGCCGCTCCTCTTCGGCATGGTGGCGCTGCTCGACATGGCCATCCTGGTCATGGCGGTGCTCCGAGGCCGGGTGGGACTTCTCATCAGCGCGGCAGTGGCGTCGTCTCTCACCATGATTGCGTGGGCGGCTCAGGGGCTCGACGCCGCGAACGGGGTATCCCTTTGGAGCGTCACCCTCACCGCCATCTTCATCGTCACTATCTTTGGCGTCAGCCGACGGGCCGCGGACCGATTCGGGAACCTCGAAACGGATTCGTTCCGCGCCCTCGAGATGGCGGCTCTGCTGGCATGGGGCGGCTTGCTGATTTTTGGCCTGATCATGCTCGGGCACCAGCGAGGGGTTCCCGGGGGCCCGTTCCTGACCCTGGTCGCAGCGCTCGCCGCCCTGCTGATGGAACGCGCGGGACACGAGGGGCGGCTCAAAGGCGCCTTGTCCGTGGGCACACTCGGCCTTGCGACCCTGATCCAGATCTGGTTGCTCAGTTCGGCGAAGGAGTCGACGCTCGTCGGCTTTCTCGCGGTCCCCGTCCTTTTCTCGCTTCTCCTGTCGTTCTTCGCGGGCCGCGCGCTCCCTGTCGATGAAGAGAAGGATGCGGAGGCGGAGATCGCGGTTCGGCTTTCCTCCTGGATCTCGATCTTCGGTCTCTTCGTGACCCTGGCCGAGTCGCGGCTGTCCGCCCAGGGCTGGCCGCTCTTTGTGGCGCTCGCCGCGCAGGTTGTCGTGGTGACGGGCTCGGTCCTTCGCTCGAACTGGACGATCGGCCTGCCCGCGCTGCTCGGCGCGACCGCGCTGCACATGCTGATCTGGCAACTCGCCTACCTGAAGCCGGAGCGCTACACCAGCGCCTTCGGCTTCACTGCGCTCTTCTACTTCTTCTTCCTGATGCTCCCGATGATCGTGCCGTTCGCGAAATGGCGGGAGGCGCTTCTCCCCTGGGTCACATCGGCTCTCGCCGGGCCCGCCTTCTTCCTGGCCTTCTACCACGTCTACAAAGAGGCTTTCGGCGAATCGGCGATCGGCCTGCTTCCTGTAGCTCTGGCGGGCGTGTCGGTCTTCGCGCTGCGGATGGTCTCGTCGCGCTTCGAGTCTGTGCCTGGCGATGAACTGGCGGCCCGGCTCCGCCTGCGCTACCTCGCCCTCTTCACCGCGGTAGCCTTTTGGTTCATCGCCATCGCGATTCCTCTGCAGCTCGACCGTCAGTGGATGACCCTCGGCTGGGCCATCGAGGCGATGGCGCTTTGCTGGCTGTACGGCCGCCTGCCCCACCGCGGTCTGCCCGCCTTTGCGGGCATTCTCTACGCGCTCGTCGGCATCCGCCTGCTGTTCAACCCGGAGATCCTCGCGTACCAGGAGCGCGCCGCGCCGCTGTTCAACTGGATCCTCTACACCTACGGCATCGCCACCGCCTGCTGTCTCATCGGCCAGTCGTTGTTGCGAAAGGCGAGCGAAGACGGATTCATCCCCAAACTCGCCGATGCGATCGCACTCAACGGCCTCCTGCTCGGCTTCTGGCTCGTGAACCTCGAGATCCTCGACTACTTCTCGGTCGGTCCCTACATCACGATGTCGGGCCATAGCGGCTACTCGGTCAAGCTGGCGCTTTCCGCGGGCTGGGGCCTTTACGCCATCATGCTCCTGGTCGCGGGCGTGGTGAAGGATCAAAAGCCGCTGCGCTATCTCTCGCTTGCCTTCCTTCTCCTCACCGTGGGCAAGGTCTTCCTCTACGATCTCTCCGAGCTGGGCGGGATCTTCCGTGTCTTCTCGTTCCTCGGCCTCGCGGTGGCGCTGATTCTCGTCTCGCTCTTCTATCAGCGGTTCGTCTTCCGGAAGAACCAATGAGCGGGCTCCTGGTCCTGGCCCCCCTGCTGCTGGCCCAGGCAGCCGCGGTCGATTCCGAACGCGCGGCCTGGCAGTATCGGCGCGCGGTGATCGCACCCGCGGGAGCGTCTCTCGCCTCGGTCGTCCTGCCTCCTGAGGTTTCGGCGAAAGCAGGGCCCTCGGGCCGCGACCTGAGGCTCGTGGACGAAACCGGGCGCGAGGTTCCCTACCTTCTCGACTGGACGAGCGAGCGCGAAGGCCTCGCCACGTGGCAGGTCGCGATCAGCGACGTACGGCGCGAACAGGAAGAGGCTCGCGAGACCGCAGCGATCCGGAGTCGCTGGACCCTCGATCTGGGCGAACCGCGGACCTTCACGGATCTCACCTTGCGTCTGCCCGACGTTTCGTTCGCGTGGCACGTGCGCGTGGAAGCCTCCACAGACGGAGGGAACTACGAGGTCATAAACGCCGACGCGGCTCTCTTCGACCAGACCTGGAACAACGAGCGGGTCCGACGCACGGAAATCCGCTTCGACGATCCGGTAACCGCTCGGTACCTGCGGCTCACGGCCCGGAGCGCGGCCGGCTCGCGCATGCTCGAGATCGAGGGCGCCACGGTCACGCTCAGGCGCAGACTCAAAGGCGATGCCTGGTCGATGAACGTCCCGGCCTCGCCGGTCGCGAATCCGGACCCGACCCGAACGCAGACCACGCGCTACACCCTCGCCGCGTCCTCACTTCTTCCTTTCGATGAAGTCGAGATTCTCAGCGAGGACACTGCGTTCTCGAGGCGGGCGCGACTCATCGAGGAATCGGGCGGTGCGGCAAGGGGAAACGCAACCGTCCTCGGCCAGGGCACGCTCTTCCGACTGCGGGCGAGCGACGCGTTGATCGCGGGCGAGTCGGTTCGCTTCCCCGCTCGCACCGGTCACGGCGGACCCCTGCATCTGGAAATCGACGACGCGGGCAGCCCCGCTCTTCGCAGTGTGAGAGTGCGTCTCCACGGCTCGCGCGTCCGTTTGCTGTTTCCGGTCTCCGGCGAGAGGCTGACGCTGTACTACGGCAATCCGACCACCCGCGCGCCGTCATACGACATCGAGGCTCTGCGGCCCCGCCTCACTCAGGCCATCGGGACCTTTGCCGCCGAGATCGCGAACGAGGTGGCAAATCCTGAGTTTCGCCGCGAACCGCCGCTTCGCTTCGCGGCCACGCTGGGCGCGGCTCTGGACGCCTCGAGCTGGGGCCAGCAGCGACTGATCCTGCCTCTCCCCGAAGAAGACGTCTACGCACTGACCTTGACTGCCGACGACCTCGCCTTCCTTCGGCGGGACCTCGCTGATCTGCGCGTGGTGAACGCCGAGGACCGGCAGGTACCCTTCCTCATCGATCCGGGTTTCGCCGAAGAACGCATCCCAATGAAGGTCCAGCGCACCGATCCGCCGCCGCGGCCGAGCGTGTACCTGTTCCGCCGGGCAGGCTCGCTTGCCGGCGCTCAGGGTGAAGGGCCGCGCATCTCGAGGCTCGAACTCGAAGTCGCCGACGCCTTCTTCGAGCGGTCGGCCCGCTTGATTCACGCGGCGAACGAATCGCGGCGCGAACTCCCGTTCGCGCTCACCGTCTCCCGGAAGCCGCCCGCCACCGATCCGATCGTGCTCGCGGTCTCCGTTCCCCTTGGGGAGATGAGACTCGAGGTGGATGATGGCGACAACGCCCCTCTCGACATCCGTTCGGCCCACGCGGTGGTCCGCGTACCCCGTGTTGTCTTCAAGGCCGCGCCAGGAAGTCTTCGCCTCCTACTTGGGAACAGCACGGCCCCTGCTCCGCGGTACGACATCGCCGGTCTGCGCGGCGAACTGCTTGCGTACTCAGCGATAACCGCCCGGGCGGGAGACATGACCGCGAACCGGAACGCGCGGCGGAACTGGAGCGGCCTGTTCAATTCCGCGCCACGCAGCGCGGTGGTGTGGGGCGCCATCCTCATCGCCCTCGTGGCCCTCGTCGGCCTCACGGTGCGAACCATCCGAAGCGCCTAAGATCGCGCTCCCGCGTTTCCGGAGAACCCATGAAAACCCTGAAGCCCTTCGTCTCAATCGCCCTCGTCGCGACACTGCTCACGCCTCGCCCGGCCCAGGCCTGGGGCGAGCGGGGGCATGACATCGTCACGCGCGTGGCGGTTCGGCTCCTGGCCGCGAAGGTCGCGAAGGGCACGCCCCTTGCGACCCAGCTCGGCCGCAAGGAGTTCATGCTCGGCCATCTCTCGAACGTACCCGACATCGTGTGGCGCAACCAGGGTGAGGCCATCGAGAACATGAACGCGCCCACCCATTTCCTCGATCTCGAATACATTTCGCCCGAGATCGCGTTCGGAACGATTCCGATGACGCCCGCAGCGGCGCTCACGCGCATGAAGGAACTCTGCGCCGCGCCTCCAAAGGGCTACGTCTGCCCGGCCAGGGAGGGCGCCCCGCCCGACGAGAGCAGCGCGGGCACGGCGCCCTGGCGCACCGCTCAACTCTTCCGCATGACCGTGGAAAGCCTGAAGGCGTCACGAGCAGGGGAGAAGACCGATTCGGCCGCAGTGGACCGGGCTTTGCTCACCGCCGGCGTCATGAGCCACTTCGTCGGCGATCTCGGAAATCCGTACCACACGACGCGGAACTACGACGGATGGGAAACCGGCCAGGGCGGAATCCACAGCTACTTCGAGAGCGCGATGGTGAGCAGTTACCGGCTTGCGCTGGACCAGGAGGTCTTTGACGCCGCTTTCACCGGTCGCGGCCTGGAGCGGATCGTGCGGCGCATCCCCGCCGCCGAACGGCCTTCCCTCTCCCGCGATCCCCTGGCGCTCACCATGGCCCTCGCCCTCGATTCGTATTCACATCTCGAAGCCCTGAACGCGCTCGATGTGAAGTTCGCGCTCCTGACGCCGAGCGGGAACAACCCCGACGGCAAGCGCGTCGGCGCGCAGCGCCGGGACGCCGCGGAGATGCGCTTCAAGTTCCACCAGATCACCGTCGAACGTCTGGCGGCAGCCGCGGAGGTGCTCGCCAATCTCTGGCTCACCGCGTGGGAAGACGCGGGCCGCCCCGACTTCAAGGACTATCGAAGTTTCGCTTACCCGGTGGCGCCCGAGTTCATCGCGCCCGACTATCTGACCGCGAAATGATCCGGTAGAGACGTGCTCAGCGACCCGATCCGGGGGTCGCGGTTTCCGCGGCGAGCCATGCGAGGTAGGGCGCGTGTCCGTCGCACAGCGGCCAGGCGATGATCTCCGGAACATCGTAGGGGTGTTTCGCGCGGATCGCCGCTTCGACGCTGCCGAAGAGTTCGCGTCGCGTCTTGATCACCAGAAGCCTTTCCTCGCTCTTCTCAATGGCGCCCTTCCAGCGGTAGATCGAGGTCATTCCGGGAGAGACCTGAACGCAGGCCGCAAGCGACCCATTGAGCAGGTCCCGGGCCAGCGCCTCGGTTTCGAAGTCCAGGGGAACCGCGCAGAGGATCACGATCCCCTCCGTAGCCATCACTTGAGACCGCCCAACCTTTCGATGATGGCCGCCTGCTTGTCGGTGAGAGGCACAACCGAGAGCCGGCCCTGCCGCACCAGCGGCGACGAAGCGAACTCAGGGTCCGCCTTGAGCGTGGCCAGGGACACCGGTTGCCTGAGCGCCTTCACCGGCGCCAGATCGATGACGGAGAGCGAGCTCGAAGCGGGCTGCTTCGGGTCCGGGTAGGCCAGAGACGCGGCGCGCGCGATTCCCACAACCGCCTTCTCGGAACCGGTGTGGTACACGAACACGCGGTCGCCCTTCGCCATCGCTCTCATGTTCCGGAGGGCCACGGGATTCTTTACGCCGTCCCAGACCCCCTCGCCTTTCGCGGCCAGGTCCGCGTACGAATATTCGGTGGGTTCGGTCTTGAAGAGGAAATCGGCCATCTTGGTCTCCCTGTTGGGTGGTCGTTTTCGGAAGTGTAGCCAATCCCCAGCTTGACTTTCTTACAGTGCTTATTTCATAGTCTGCTGCAAGACATGGCCGACCTCATCCGACTGGAGAAGGGCATTCGTGACCGTTTGACCGAACACGAATCGCTCGTCCTCTCCCTTCTTCAGGAGCGGGAGCAGATCCGCGGGTCCCTGTTCTCGCGGTTCGCGGTGTGCGGCAAGGTCAGCTGCGCGTGCGCCCAGGGCGAGAAACACGGGCCCTATTACGTCCTCTCCGACCGGAGCGGAGGCGCCGGCGCTTTCGTCTATCTCAAGGAAGACCAGGTTTCACGGGTGCGGGATCTCGTGAAGCGCCATCGGCGATTCCGCAAGGGACTGAAGCGGCTCAAGGGCCTTTCCTCGAAGCTCCATGAGATGTTCGTGCGGTACGAAGACACCGCAGCCCAGACCGGTTCACGGCAGGCCGGAATCCGAGCTTAGAATATCGATGTCTGACAACATTTTAGACACTGATAAAGAGAAGTTACTTGAGATGCCGTCCAGCACTGATCTGCCCGCTCATACCCGCCGCCTGAAGGCTCTCGCCGTGGCCACGTTCGTGGTGTGCGGGATCGTGTACGGCGCGCTGCGTGACGAGGAGGGCGTGATGCACGTCTTCCGGGAGAGGACGCGTCTCCAGGAACTCAGTCATTCCGTCGAGGGTCTGCGCGCGGAGAACGAGCGTCTGCGCGGAGAGATTCGCGCGCTCCGCGAAGACCCTCGGGCGGTCGAACGCCTGGCTCGCGAGGATCTCGGCCTCTC
Organism: uncultured Acidobacteriota bacterium; assembly: GCA_964396875.1. GTDB lineage: Bacteria > Acidobacteriota > Vicinamibacteria > Fen-336 > JAGNNV01 > JAGNNV01. The sequence goes on from CAYNHK010000025.1 coordinate 23,153, forward strand.
GAAAGAAGGGGAGATTGTCTTCATTCTCGAAAGCGAGTCGCCGGAGAACCCCCGCTGACTTTGTGATCGCGATCGCGCGTGATTTGACAGAATCCCCGCCAAAACACGTACAATCGGCCGGTCGGGCGGATTTCGCGTCACTAGAGCGTCACGCGATTCGGCTTGGAATAACGATTCAAGATGTACCGTTTTCAAACAACCCTTTCTAGGAGGAAAGAAACCCAATGGCAAAGCCGATGACAAAGGCAAAGCTCGTGACCGCACTCGCAGAAGCAACGTCCATCCCCAAGAAGACCTCGGCGGCGTACCTTGAGGAGCTCGCTCGTCTGGCTCACAAGGAAGCCAAGAACGGCTTCGTGATCCCCGGCGTGGGCAAGCTGGTGGTGCGCGCCTACAAGGCTCGCAAGGGTCGCAACCCCCAGACCGGCGCGGAGATCCGCATCCCGGCCAGGAAGCGCCTCAAGTTCGTCATCGCGAAGGCTGCCAAGGACGCGGTGTTCGGCGCGTAGATAGGCCTTTTTGAAGGCCTGAGGTCCTTCCCAAAAGCCGCGTTCACAGCGAGCTCATGGGGCGCCCCTCAGACCTTCGAAACATTCGTTTGAGAAGCGGCGCCCCGGGCGCCGCTTTTCTTTTTGATTCACGCGGAGGCAGCCCGAAGGGCGGCCTCGAGTCCCTTGAGCCACTCGTCGAAATCCATGCCGGCATCCACCACGATCTCGAACTTGCCGTTCGGCTTCCGCTTGACCGAACCGGGGTTCTTCGGACCGAGTGGGATCATGAGGTTCTCCCGATGAATGCCCATCGGATCCGTGATTTCGAAAATCCTCTGGATTTCCGCCATTCCCACCTGTTCCATCTCTTCTCCTCGTTCTCGTCTCGCCGCGCCGACGAATCGACATCGCTTCATTGTAGTCAGCGGCGCCTGCCCGACGATCCTCGGACGCGGCACCCGGCGGAGGGGGCCCCGGCATGAGCGAAACCGTCCGGTCCGCGATCGAGATCGTCCTCGCCGAAGCCCGGGCGCTGGCCCTCGAGACCGGCGGCGAACGAGCGGCCCGCGCGGTCGATGAAACCGCGTCTCTCGAAAGAGACATCGGTCTGGGCAGTCTCGAGAGGGTCGAACTCATCACGAGGATCGAGCGGCGGGCGTCGCGCACTTTGCCCGACGGGGCGTTGCAGGCGGAAACCTGTGCGGAAATCGCGGCCGCTCTCGAGAACACACCCTCGCCTCTGCCGCGCCAAAATCGAGCTCCCGAGGCGCCCGCACCCACCGAGGCACTCATCCTGACCGGCCCCCATCATCTGGCCGACACCGTCGACCGGGCCCTCGCGAAACGCGCAGAGGAAGCCCCGGATCGCGTCACGGTGTTCCTGACCGAGGATGATGGAAGTGAACGGAACATCACGTACGGTGAACTCTGGAGCGCCGCTTCCCGGATCGCCGCGGGTCTGGCCAGCCGCGGGATTTCGCGCGGGGACACCGTGGCCTTGATGTTGCCCACCGGCTTCGACTTCCTGAGCGCCTTCCAGGGGACGCTTCTCGCCGGCGCGGTGGCCGTGCCGATCTACCCTCCCGTCCGCCTCGACCGACTGGCCGAGTACGCGGAACGCCAGGCCGCCATTCTGCGGTCGGCAGGAGTCAGGATCATGATCACGATCGCGCGGGGGAAGGTCATCGCGAAAGTGCTGAAGTCCATGGTGCCGACTCTCGATGATGTCGTGACCGCGGAGGATCTCGCGCAGAGTCCGCAGGCCGGCCCGCGCATGACACCCCGGTCTTCACCCGGCGATCCCGCGTTCATCCAGTACACCTCCGGCAGCACCGGGTCGCCCAAGGGAGTGCTCCTCACCCACGCGAACCTCATGGCCAACATCCGGGCTATCGGCCTGGGGCTCGATGCCCGGACAGTGGAGATGGGCGTGAGCTGGCTGCCCCTGTATCACGACATGGGCCTGATCGGCAGCTGGCTGTTCACCATGGCCTCCGCCTATCCGCTTGCCCTGCGGTCTCCGCTCTCCTTCCTCGCCCGGCCCGAGCGATGGCTGCACGACATCCACCGCCGGCGCGGGACCATGTCGGCGGCGCCGAACTTCGCCTACGAGTTGTGCGTGCGGCGCATCCGCGACGAGGACATCGAGGGCATCGATCTCTCGTCATGGCGATGCGCGCTCAACGGAGCGGAGCCGGTGCGTCCGGAGACCATCGAGCGTTTCGTGCAACGCTTCTCGAAGTACGGCTTTCGTCGGGAGGCCGTGCTGCCCGCTTTCGGCCTGGCGGAGTGCTCGGTAGGCCTCGCTTTGCCGCCGGTCCAGCGCGGGCCCAGGTTTGACCGCGTCGATCGGGCGGCTTTCGAAAAGGGCCGCGCCACGAAGGCCGCCGCGGACGACCCTCGCCCGAACGTCTTCGTTTCCGCCGGAAAGGCGCTGCCGGAGCACGAGATCAAGGTGGTGGACGAGGCGGGAGAGACCCTTCCCGAGCGGACGGTGGGCCGGCTTCTTTTCAAGGGGCCCTCGATGACCGCGGGCTACTACCGCAACGAAGAGGCGACCGCGGCGATCCGCAGGCCGGGCGGCTTCCTCGACACCGGCGATCTGGCCTACATCGCTGATGGCGAACTCTTCATCGCGGGGCGGCTCAAGGACGTGATCATCCGGGGCGGCCGCAACCTCGTGGCCGCGGAAATCGAGGAGGCCGCGTCGGAGGCCGAGGGCGTGCGGAAAGGTTGTGTGGCTGCCTTCGGGGTGACCGATCCCGCAGGCGGGACCGAGCATGTGGTGATCGTGGCTGAGACGAAGGCCACGTCCAGGCTCGAGCAGGATGCGATCGAGCAGAGGATTGTCGAAAGCGTTACAACGGCCGTCGGGGCGCCGCCCGATGTGGTGCGCCTCGCTCCGCCGGGATCGGTGCTGAAGACGTCCTCAGGGAAGATCCGCCGCAACGACACCAGAGATCTCTTCCTGTCCGGCCAGCTCGGCCGCGAGCGCGGTGATTCCGCTCTCGTTCGCCTGAAGCTCGGCGGCATGGTCATCCTGAGCGCGTTGCAGTCCGCGGCCGCCCGCATCACCCTCAGCGCTCGCGGAGTCTTTCTCTACGGCTCGCTCGCGGTTTACGCGCCGATCTCGTGGATCCTGCTCTCCTTTCTCGAACCTCGCGCGGCGCGCCGGCTCGAACATCACTCCGCCCGTCTCGCTCTGCGCCTGCTGACCTCAGACGCCACGATGGACGGGTCGCCCACGATCCCGGCGGGCAAGGCCGCGTTGCTCGTCTGCAATCACGCCTCGTATCTGGACGTCATCGTGCTCAGGGCCCTGATCCATGAGGACTTCATCTTCGTGGCCAAACGCGAGGCGCTTTCGTATCCGTTCGTGGGGCGCTTCCTCGCCCGCTCCCGTCACATCTGCGTCGAGCGCAAGGACGCGCAGCAGAGCGCCCTCGACGCATCGAGCGTCACCGAAGCGCTCAACCGGGGCGAACGCGTGCTCGTCTTCCCGGAAGGCACCTTCATGCACACGGATGGCGTCCGCCCCTTCCGCCTCGGCGCCTTCCGGGCCGCCGCCGATGCCGGCTGCCCGGTGATCCCACTCGCGCTTCGTGGCACACGGAAGATGCTGCGCGACGGTCAGGTGGTTCCGCGAAACCGGCCGGTCTCACTCTGGGTCGGCGCGCCGCTCAACCCGAATGGCGACTCTTTCCGCGATCTCGTGGCCCTTCGCGACGAGGCGCGGGCGATCATCGGCGCGCACTCCGGCGAAGTCGTGCTGGACCTCGTCTCCGCGGGGGTCGAGTAGCCGTGATGAGCAGCCACGCGCGTCTCACTGCCGAGATGATCGAAGAGGCGCACGTGGTGGTGCGCGCCTTCCTCGCCCCCACGCCGCTGCGGGAGACCCGCGACGGATCGAAGCGACGGATCTTCCTGAAGCTTGAATCCGAGCAGCCGACGGGTTCCTTCAAGGTCCGGGGCGCGTTGTCCAATCTCGCGCGGTTGCCGCGGACCGACGCGGGATTCGTGGCTGCATCCGCCGGGAACCACGGTCTCGGCGTCGCGTGGGCAGCGAAGAAATGCGAGCGGAGCGAACCCGTCACCATCTTTGTCCCCGGCCGCGCGCCGGCCACGAAGATCGCGAAGCTACGCGGGTTCCCCATCGATCTTCGCCTGGTCGGCGAGACCTTCGATGACGCGGAGAGGGAGGCTCACATCTTCGAGCGGGAGCGAGGCGCCCGCTTCATCCACGCGTACGACGACCTGCTGACCGCGGCCGGCCAGGGCACACTCGCTCTCGAAGTCGCGGCGGCTCTCGAATCGGTCGGCACCATGGTGATTCCCGTGGGGGGTGGCGGGATGATCAGCGGCGCGGCGACGTGGTTAAAGGCAAGGCGGCCCGGCACGAAGATCGTCGCGGTACAGCCCGACGCGTCGCCCTCGCTCGCCGAGTCGATCCGCCTGGACCGTGCCCTGCTCGAGTTCGCCGCGGGCCCGACCCTCGCGGACGGCCTGGCCGGGGGCATCGGGCAGATCGTCTTCAATCATCGCGATCTCATCGACGAAGTGGTGAACGTGCCCGAAGCGTTGATTCACGCGGCGATCCGCTCCCTCCACTTCGAAGAGGGAGTGCGAGCCGAAGCGTCGGGCGCGATCACGCGGGCGGCCCTGGACCTGGCCCAGAGCGCTTCATGGCCCGAGCCCATCGTCTGCGTGATCAGCGGCGGCAATATCGACGAGGCCGTGTTCGAGGACGTCCTCGCCTCTCGGTAGCCGAGGCCGGCCGCCGGAGACGTGCACGAATTCTCCGGTCCCTGCGCTACTGCTCCGGAATCGAGGTGATCGTGCCGACGACGTCGGTGCCGTTGCCGCGGATGACGTTCTTGCCGTCCGACTGGATGCTTCCGCCCGCCTCAAACAGGCCGATGTCATTGCCGAAAACGCGCGACCGGAGGATCCGCGCGGTCCCGCCGGGTTGGGCGCTCACGCCCACGCCGTTCAACGACAGTTCCGACCGCCGGATCGCGACCGAGCCCGTGCCTGCGACCACCACGGCCACACCGTTTCCCACGAATGCGGTTTCGCTCGCCATGAACGTTCCGGAAACCGCCTCGATCCCGTTTCCATTGCCCTCGAATCGAACCTCGTCAAGCGAGACCAGATTCCCCCCAACGGCTCCGCTGCCTCCGATGCCGGAACCGTTCGCGCGGAAGACCGAGGCCGACACCGTCACCTGCGCGCGGCTGGCACTGTCGAGCTTCAGACCGACGCCCCAACCATCGATGGTGGTCTCTTCGATGGAGAGCGAATCGGCGGCGGCCACCCAGACCGCAGACGAGACGCCGGGGCCCTTGAGAGTCAGGCCGCGCAGGACGACCCGGCCGCCCGGCGCGTTCACGGCGATCGGAACGCGCACGAAGGCGACGGTGCCCGAGGGCGACGTGATCTTGACGCCCCGGGTGATGATCAACGGCACGGACTCGTATTCGGCCGGCGACAGAATGACGATTTCACCGTCAATCGCCACCTGATCGAGGGCCGCCCCGATGTTGCGACATGGCGTGGTCTGGACCGAGCAGACGTTGGCGTCGCTCCCGCTCTCGGACACAAAAATGCGCGAAGGCAACTCGGCATCATCGTTGACAATCGTCCCGATGCCCGTGGCATCCGAGAGGGTCGCGTTCGAGGGATTCAACAGCGTCACCCGATAGGTCTCCGTCGATTCGCCGGTGGAGTCACCCAGCACGGACACCGCGAATGTACGAACGGTGACGCCCGGGGCGAAGGTCAGCATCGTGGGGCCGGCGGCGGTGTAGTCGACTCCAGCCGTCGCGCTCTGGTCGGAGGTGATGGCGGATACGGTCACAACCTGGGCGCTCGGCGCCGACAACGTGATCACGAAAGTGTGCGTCGTGAAGCCGGAGTTCCCCTCGGGCGTGGAGACGTCGTTGACCGAAAGCGAGGTGCTTGCGCTCGCGGTGAACACGATCGGATTGCCGGTCAGGCCCGCCCCTGCCGCGGTAGCGATCAGGGTGTTGTTGCTCGGACCCGCGATCGGCCCAAGCCTCCAGCTCCCCACGGTAGCGACTCCTGAGAGGTCCGTGGTCTGGGCTCCCGCCGTCACGGCGCCCCCACCCGTCGCTACCACGAAGGTGACCGAAACCCCCGGAACGGGGTTGTTGTAGATGTCGCGCACGATCACGGACGGGGGCGTGGCGACGACGGTTCCCGCCGCGGCGGTCTGGCCATTCCCGGCGTTGACCGCGATCTGAGTCGCGGCGCCGGGAGAACCGCTCGCGGTGAAGGTGATTGGGCTGCCGGCCAGGCCGGTGAAGACTGCGGTGAGTGTGTTGTTATTCGTTCCCGCCGTCGGCCCGAGTGTCCAAGTCCCCACCGTCGCTATGCCGGAGGCGTTCGTGATTGGCGTTCCTCCCGTGAGGCTCCCGGCTCCCGTGGCGACCACGAAGGACACGGATACGCCTGAGACGGCGTTGTTGTTCGCGTCTCGCACGATCACGGACGGAGGCGTCGACACCGCAGTTCCCACCGTCGCTGTCTGGTTGTTCCCGGCGTTGATCGCAATCTGCGTCGCCGCGCCCGCAGTCGCACTTGCCGTGAACGTGATGGGACTGCCACTCAGACCCGTGGACGTAGCAGTCAAAGTGTTGTTGTTCGTCCCCGCCGTCGGCCC
>CAYNHK010000026.1:0-29706 GCA_964396875.1 uncultured Acidobacteriota bacterium
AGTCGCTTCCATTTGCGGCTTCAGGAGGGGGTGAGCGATCACCCCCTTTTTTATTCTCCCGCGAGCGAGCCGAGCACGAACCGCTCAATTGCGTAAGCCACGCCATCCTCGTCGTTGCTCGGAACCTCGAGCAGGCCGATGGATCGCAGCCCCGGCTCCGCGTTCGCCATCACGCAGCCCAGGCCCGCGGCCAGGAGCATCGAGCGGTCGTTCCAGTTGTCTCCGATCGCCAGCACCTCGCCCAACGGAACCTCCCAGCGCGCGCAGAGAAATCGCAGCGCCTCCGACTTGTCGACCCCCGGGCCCACGACGTCGATCAGCGAAAGGTCGTCTTTGGGATAGACGGTTCGAAGGGAAGCCGCTTCAAGGTTCTCAGCATGGAGCGCCTCGGAAAGCGCCTCCATCTCGCCCATGGATCCGCCGAACATCACCTGCAGGGGGTCTTCGGCCTCGGCCGCGAGTGTGGTCTCGAGGTGGTCCACCACTCGCACGTCGGGATGGGATCGACTCAGGTAGTAGGCGAGCAGGGTGTGGGAGGGCGACGCGTTCTCGACATAGAGCAGCCCCTCACCGCGATGTCCGAAATGGACCACGGGGTCGGCGCCCAACGACTTTCCGAAACGCACGACCTCCCGGGCGACCCGTCGCGACAGGGGGCTCACGCGGATCGATACCGAACTCTCCACGATCAGCCCGCCGTTGTGCAGAACCAGGGTCGGATCGCCGGGAAGCAGATCCGCGATGCGTCGCGCCGCGGGATAGCGCCGCCCCGTGATGAGGGCGAGGCGAACGCCCGTGTCGAGAGCGGCGGTGACGGCTGCGAGGTTGCGGGGTGAAATTTCTTTTCGGGAATTGAGGAGCGTGCCATCGATATCGAGAGCGAGAACGCGAACCGGCCCGCCAAACCCCGACTTCAACGCTTCTCGCGACCGTCGAAAACGTCGATTCTCTGAATGAGGTCCCCAGGTCGGATCCGCTCCGCCACCTCCATCCCGGAAAGCACCTGGGCGAACTGGGTGTACTCGCCGTCGAGATCGGGCTGCGGATCGAGGGCGATGAAGAACTCCGAACCACCCGTGTCCTTCCCCAGGGTCGCCATCCCCACCGCCCCTCTTCCAAAGGGCCGGCCGCTGTACTCGGAGCGCAGCGCGAATCCCGGACTTCCATACCCATCCCCCCTTGGATCCCCGCCCTGCGCCACAGACCCCGGCGCCACCCGGTGGAAGGAGAGGCCGTTGTAGAAGCCGCTTTGGGCGAGGCGAACGAAGGACATCGAGGTCAGGGGAGCGTCGACCATGTCGAGCGCCATCTCGATGCTCCCGTAACGCGTCGTGACAATCACGCGCGGCGAGAAAGGCATGCCCCCCACTTCGTAAATGGACACGAGCCTCCGTGCGTCGGCGACCCGAAGCGCCGAACGATCCGCCGGTGCCACACCCTCACCGAGTGCTTCGAGCGCCCGGTGTCTGACCACACGCGCCGGATCGGATCCCGCGATGCGGCGCAGAAGGGCGAGATTCTCCGCGCCTTTATGTCGGGCGGCCGCCTCGACAATCAGGATTCGAGTCTTGACGTCTGAATCACCGAGGGACGCGTCGAACGCTCGACTCAAGCCATCGCTCAACTGCTTTCCCCCCCCGCCCGGGAGGGACGACAGACCGAGAACCGAGGCCGCGCGCACGCCGATATCCGCATGCGCGGTGTGATCCACGAGGGTGGGCGCCGCGTCGTCGCCGCGTGCGCGCGAGAGGGCGAGCAGGACGGCGGAGAGGACCCGGGTGTCGTCATCGGCGAGCATCGCGAGGAGCAGCGGCGCCGCGCGTTCGCCAAGAACGTCGGCGAGGGCCGCGGCCACCGACTGACGGACACGCCAGTCGGTGTCGGGACCAATGGTGGAAAGCACGAGCCCCACATCCTCCGCGTCGATCCGGATGAGGGCCGGCCAGGCCGCGGATCGGATCCAGGGGTCGGGGTGGCCCGCGTTTTCGATCACCCGTGACCGCAGGGCCGCGGTCGGCGGTAATGCCGCCACCGCGAGCAGAGCCTCGCGCCTCAGGCCGAGGTTCGACGCGTCGAGGTGCAGGCTCACGATGGCGTGAGCCTCCAATCCGCCAATCTGAGCCGCCGCGCGGAGAGCTTCTCGAGCCACCGCCGCTTCGCGATCTTCGGCGAGTCGTCGGAGAACACCCAGATGAGAAGGGTCCTTGAGCCCTCCGAGGCCACGCGCGGCGAGGGCACGTATGTAAGGGTCCTCGGCCGCAGCGCCCGCGAGGAGAATGGGCGTCAGCTTCGGGTCGCTCACCCGGGACGCGGCCCACACACAAACCCACCAGTCCACGAATGGATAGCTTTCCGAACCGATGACGGCGCTCGCGAGCGAATCCGCGTCTTTCAGCCGGGCGAGCGAGATCAGTTGAAGTCGAAGTTCGATCCACGGATCGTCCGCCCGCCCCGGGTCGTCTCCCCGAATCCGCAACACTCCGCCCGGGGTTTTCGGAAGAGCGCGGCGAAAGGCCTCGGCGATCGCCGGCCCCAACGACTTTGGTCCAATTCGCCCGATCGCTTCGGCGGCCCGCCCGCGCATGGCGGGATCTGGATCCGCGAGCGCCACCCGAAGCGGTTCCACCGCTTCCTCGGGGCCCATCCATCCAAGTGCCAGGGCGGCGGCCCGCCGGACCTCGACCTCCTTGTCCTTGAGGCCCTCGATCAATGCGGTCGTCGCGAGAGGGTCCCCGATCCGACCGGCGGCGAGAGCGGCCCGCCGCCGCACCGAAGGGTCTTCGTGGCGAAGGAAAGAAAGCAACGCCCCGGAACCGAGGGACCTCGAGTCCTCGAGCACGACGATGCGCGCGAGCACCTCGATCCTCGACAGAGGATCCGGCCTGCCGGCATCCGCGTGGAGCCCTCCCGTGGCGCACGACACGTGCATCGCGATCAGGATTCCCGCAAGTAGCCGGTTGATATGCCGCGTCACGAAACAGGATTCCCTCAAAGTGTTGGACGTGAAGTGTAGCGTTCCGGACCTATAGACTTGGATGCCACGATCCGCCCGATATCGCTCATGAACTGTCCATCATGCTCCCGGCCGGTCGCCATGGCGCGCGGCACGTGCGTCTATTGCGGCGCGCCCCTGCCCGAGGATGTTCGCGAGGCCGCGGCGAGCGCCGCGCAGCGGGTCCTTCAGTCGGCGACCCTGGCCGGTCTCGAATCCGCGGCCATGGGTCACGATCACGAGCGGCGGAAGCGGTATCTCGTCATCGAGACGACCGCCCAGCCCGCGGAAGTCCTGGCGGAGGCTTGCGGGATGTCCGTGTGGGACGCGAGGCAGTGGCAGGCCGCCTCGCGGTATCGCCTCTTGAGAGTGATGCTGGAGCCACAAATTGGCGAACCGCTCGCAGCACTTCGCGCGAAGGGCCTCCAACCGTTCGTGGTTCACGGGGACGTGGTTGCCCAGGCTCGAAGCCCCATCCCGGTCGAGTCGCTTGATAACTCCGCTGTCCCGCTCCATTGCACGGTCCGTGAGGAGCCCGAAGGGGCGGTTTCGAGGAAGGAGCTGAGCGAACCCGAGATCGCCCTGATCATCTCGGCGCCGATCAAGCGGGAGCGTCAGAAGGAACAACGGTCGCGGCCGAGGCAGGACACCCGCCTGGAAGAGGCCTGGCTGGTCCACGTCCACCTTCGACACGAAACCCGGCCGTGGGAAATCGACCCTCGCCGGACCGCCTTCGAAGGGCCGGGGCTCGCTTCCGCGCATATGCGCACCCTCGAACTCGTCCGCCGCCTTTCCGCCGCCGCCCCCTTCGACGAGGCTTTCAAGAACATCGTGCCTGCCCTTTCGCCCGGCGCCGATCCGTCGAATGAACTCGCCGGACTCCAGGGCAGCCGGACCAAGCCGCGGGATAAGGAGCAAAAGACCGTCGTCCTCGACAACGTCACCCAGTTTCGCGAATATTCCGCCTGGCGCGGCGCGCTCGAACGGATGGTATCGGGAGGATCCGTCGCAGGCCCCTGAGAGGCGGCGTTTGGCGCGCCTTGTGCTACCTTCTTCCCCTCGCATGAAGCTTGTGGTCCAGATTCCATGCCTCAACGAGGAGGAAAGCCTCCCCGCCGCCTTGAGGGTCATCCCCAGACAGATCGAGGGTATCGACGAAGTCGTTGTTCTGGTGATAGATGACGGGTCCAAGGACCGAACCCGGGAGGTTGCGCTGGCAAACGGCGCCGACCACGTACTGCGGTTTACGCGCCACAAGGGTCTCGCCAGCGGTTTCATGGCCGGTCTCGATGCCAGCCTGAAGCTTGGCGCTGACATCATCGTCAACACCGACGCCGACAACCAGTACCCCGCGGCCGACATACCCCGCCTCATCGGCCCGATCCTCAGGGGCGAGGCCGATATGACCATCGGCGACCGACAAGTCTCCGAGGTCGCCCATTTCTCGTGGATGAAGCAGCGGCTCCAGATGCTTGGAAGCTGGGTGGTGCGGAAGGTCTCCGGAACCGACGTGCCCGACACCACCAGCGGTTTCCGGGCCTTCTCACGCGAAGCCGCCCTGCGCATCAACATCGTCAGCGAATTCACGTACACCCTCGAATCCATCATCCAGGCCGGTAAGAAGCGCCTCGCCATCGCGCACATGCCCATCGAGGCGAAGCAGACCCGGCCCTCTCGACTGTTCGGCTCGACGGCGGAGTATGTGAAGAGGTCCATCGCCACGATCCTCCGGATCTACGCGATGTACGAACCGTTCAAGGTCTTCATGATTCTCGGCGGCCTGCTCTTCTCGGCCGGCGCGCTTCTCGGTCTTCGCTACGCCTGGTTCTGGTGGAACGGGGCGATCACCGGCCATCTTCAGTCAGCGATGCTCTCGGTGCTGCTTCTGATCCTCGGTTTCCAGACCCTGCAGTGGGGGCTGATGGCCGACCTGATCGCGAGCAATCGAAAGCTGATCGAGGACGTCTTGTACCGGGTTCGCAAGGCGGAGGCCGCGAAGGACGTGGAGCCCCGTGGCTGAAGCGTCGGAGACGAGCGTCGTCATACCGGCGTTCAACGAAGCCGGGGGAATCGCAGCCACGATCGAAGGCCTCAAGCCCGCGGGCTTTGCGGAGATTCTCGTCATCGACGACGGCTCCACCGATGACACCGCCGCCCGCGCCGCCGCGGCGGGCGCCCGGGTGGTGCGGCACCCCTACAACAAAGGCAACGGCGCCGCGGTCAAGACGGGGATACGCGAAGCCGCGTCGAGTGTCGTGCTCCTCATGGACGCCGACACCCAGCACGACCCGGCCGAAGCGGGAAAGCTGATCGCGCCGATCGGTCCTTATGACATGGTCATCGGCGCCCGCGCGCTCGCCGATCAGTCGCTGCTCCGCGCCGCCGGGAACGCGATCTTCCGCAGTCTCGCCTCCTGGCTCACCGGAAGGCCGGTGCCCGACCTCACCTCGGGCTACCGTGCCGCCAAGCGACAGTCGCTCATCGATGTTCTTCACCTGCTGCCGAACGCTTTCTCGTATCCGACCACGTCCTGCCTGGCCCTGATGAAATCGGGGCAGAACGTGCTCTTCGTTCCCATCACCGCGCGGCCCCGGGTCGGGACCTCGAAGATCCGGCCCTTTCGAGACGGATTCCGCTTCATCCTGATCATCTTCAAGATCGTGACCCTCTACGCGCCGCTGCGCGTTTTCGCTCCGATCGCGATGGCTTCGTTCCTCACTGGTCTTGCGTACGGCATCTGGAACGTCATTCGGTTCGACAAGATACCGATGGGGTCGGCCCTCCTGATTCAGCTGGGCGTGGTGGTCTTCCTCTTCGGCCTCATCTCCGAGCAGATTGCGTCCATGCAGGACAGGCGTTGACGCGGGCCTATCTCAAAGGCGACGTTTTTGCTCTCCTCGTTCTTGCCGTTTTTCCCCTGATCGCCTACATCGAGCCGCTCCTCGAGCACCGTCTGCTCGGGCCCGGGGATGGCGTGGCTCTTCACCTGCCGTTGCGTACGGAGGCTTTCGAGGCGTGGCGCGAGTTTTCCCTCCCGCTGCTCAACACCAGGGAGTTCCTCGGCACGCCTCTGCTCGCGGCCTATCGCGGAGGGGTGCTCTATCCGCTCACCGTGCTCCTCTCGCCCTTCGAGCCCTTCTCGGCCTTCCAGGCTCTGGTCCTGATCTCGGTGTCCCTGGCCGGGATCCTCACCTACCTGTATCTGAAGCGGCTGGGCGCGGGTGCGCACGGTGCCTTCGTGGGCGCGCTCTGTTTCGCCTACGGTCCCTACCTGCTCGGCCACGTCGAGGACACCGCCACACTGGTCGCGGCCCCGATGTTGCCCCTGGTTCTGCTCGCGGCCGAGTCGCACATGAACCGCGCGAGCGTTTCCCGCCTTCTCGGTCTCGCGGTCTCGATCGCCCTGCTCGTCTTCGCAGGTTCTCCCGAGGCGCTGCGCGCGGGGGGCGCTCTGCTCTTCGGCCGCCTCCTGCTCGGGCACACCCTCAGTCGTTCTCCTCGTACGCCCTCCCGTAAGGCGACCGCTCTCGCCATTCTTCTGGGCCTCGCCCTGTCCGCGCCGCAGTGGCTCCCCACACTCGAGCTCCTGCCCTCGGCGGGACGGCAGGTGACGGGCCTCATCGCCGAGAGGTCCGTCGAGGGTGTTTCCGGTCTCGCCGGACTCATCCTCAAAACCGTCACCCACACCCCCGCCGCGAGCCTGGCACTTGCGAGCCTTCCGCTTCTGTTCGAGCGCCAGCCCGTGAGAGTTCTGCTTCTCGCGGTGCTCGCTTCTCTGGCCCTCCAGGTCGGGCGAGGCCCGTTGCTGGCCCCGGGTGCGCTCCCGCTGGTGCTGGAGTTCGCCCTCGCTGCGCTCGCCGGTCTTGCTCTCGACGAGCAGTGGAAGGAGCGAAAAACCCGGCGCGGACGACGCTTGCGCACGTACTTTCTGGTGGCATCTCTCGCATCGGTTGCCGTCTTGTCGATCGCCGCGGCCACACTCGGGGGCCTTCCCGATCGGCTCGCCGCTGCCGTGGGTGTCTTCGCCATCGCTCTCATCACGTACTTTGCCCTCGCCGATGCGGACAGTGGTGTCCTGGCCGGCGTGTTCCTCCTGCCCCTTGCGGTGTCGTTCGCCCTCCAGCCTTTCAGTCGTGACGTGTTCAAGGACGCGCCCACGCGGTCGCAACTCGTGTCGGGAACTCCAACCCGCCGTGCCGTGGATCGCGCGCTCCGCGACCTCGGCGCCGAGCCCCGGATTCTCACCCTGGTGCGCGATTTCCCAAGCGAACTCGCGCTCGATCTCGGCTTCGCAGGTTACGGGGCGCTGGCTCCCCGCATTCAGGCGAACGGTTACGATCCCATGTCGCCCCTCTCGACCCGAAGAATTCTTGGCGAGATGGGGGCCCGCGGCGTTCTGACCGAAAGGTCCCTGATGCCGGACATCGAACTTCTTCGCCGCTGGTCCATCGAGGCGGTTCAGGTTCAAACCGCGGACCTCGTGAGAGGCAAGGCAGAGCTGGACTTTGATACCACGGTCGAGTCGGGTGGCCGCCGCGTCTTCGCGCTTCCGTTTCTGCGGTTCAAGAAGATCACCGTGAGTCTTCGACCAGGGGCGAACACGACATTCAACATCCTGGCCCGAGTCAACGGGGACAGGGACGTCCTCATTGGAACCGCCATGTCCTCGGGCGGAGGAGCCACCCTGGCCTCGCCCTCCTATCGAGCCGACGCGGTCACGATCGAGGTCCCCGCGGGTTCCGCGGCGGCGCGAATTCAAGCACTCGACGTCGAAACCGCGGACGGGAGCCACGTGCAGGCCTCACCCCTCTCCGCCTACCTTTCGCAGTCAGGATTCATCGAGCTGGTGGCGACCCCGCATATCCGCGTATTTCGCGTGATGGGTGCGCGTCCGCTCGTCGATGGCGCACCGCCCGCACGCCTCGATTCCGGCCTGGATCCGGGGGGGCGGTTGACCTTCACCTCGGAGACGGAGCAGCCGCTGCAGGTGGCCGTCCCCTTTCTGCATGGCTGGCGCGGCGCTCCGGTTGAAGAAGCGATGGGCGGATTGAGAGTCGAAGCGAAGCCTGGGTCGCCAACCCGTCTGAAGTACGTGCCGCCTCTGCTCCTGCCCGGTCTGGTGATTGCGACTTTTGGGCTCCTCGCCACCCTGCTCCTGCTCGCGAGGCCCGCGATTATTGGAGGCCTCCTCAAAACCCGCCGAGACGAGGGAAAATAGGGGTTTATCCCAAACCATGTCGACCACCCGCCCCTCCGTCTCCGTCTTCTTCCCGGCTTACAACGACGCCGGAACCATCGCCAGCCTGGCGATCCTCGCTCACATGACGGTGCGTCGGTACACGGACGACTACGAGATCATCGTGGTCAACGACGGAAGTCCGGACCATACCGGCGAGCTTCTCGACGAGATGGCCAGGACCCACTCGTGGCTCAAGGTCGTGCATCACCCGAAGAACCGGGGCTACGGGGGCGCTCTTCGCACGGGGTTTGAGACGGCATCGAAGGAACTCGTCCTCTACACGGATGGCGACGCCCAGTACGATCCGCGCGAGTTCGCGCTGCTCCTCGACGCCTATTCGGACGATGTGGATTTCGTGAACGGCTACAAGATCTCGAGGAACGATCCCTTCCATCGCAAGGTGATCGGGCGGGTCTACCACCACTTCGTGAAGATGGCGTTCGGGCTCAAGGTTCGGGATGTCGACTGCGACTTCCGCCTGATGCGGAAGAGCGTTTTCGAGAAAGTGACGCTCACCCGCTCCTCCGGCGTCATCTGCGTCGAGTTGATGAAGAAAGTGACCGACGCCGGCTTTCGCATCGCCCAGGTGCCGGTGCACCACTACCACCGCACCTACGGCAGCAGCCAGTTCTTCAACTTCCCGCGGGTCTTTCGGACACTGCGAGACCTCGTGGACCTCTGGGTGGAGCTAACGATCACCAAGAGCCACCTCAAGCCGTCCGCCCGACCATGACCGCATACCTCGATTCGTATCGAAACCGCGCGGTGCTCGTCACCGGGGGACTCGGATTCATCGGATCGAATCTCTGCCGCCGGCTCGCTGACCTCGGGGCCAGGGTCACCGCCGTCGATTCCCTCCTGCCCGACTACGGGGGGAATCTGTTCAACCTCGACGGTTACGAAGACAAGGTCAGGATCAACATCGCAGACGTCCGCGGCCATGCGATGGAGTATCTGGTTCAGGGCCAGGACATCGTCTTCAACCTCGCCGGGCAGGTCAGCCACATCGACTCCATGACCGACCCGTTCACGGATCTCGAGATCAATTGCCGGTCGCAGTTGTGGATTCTCGAGGCGCTGCGCAAGCGCAACCCCGAGGCCAAGATCATCTACGCGGGGACCCGCCAGATCTATGGCCGTCCGCAGCGTCTCCCCGTCGACGAAGAGCACGCGCTCGCGCCCGCGGACGTCAACGGCATCAACAAGATCTCGGGCGAGTTCTATCACCTGGTCTATAACCAGGTGTACAACATCCGCGCCTGCTCCCTGCGCCTTACGAACACCTACGGCCCGCGCCAGCTCATTCGCCACAACCGACAGGGTTTCATCGGCTGGTTCATGCGGAAGGCGGTTCTGGGAGAGACCATCGAAGTGTTCGGCGACGGAGCCCAGCGCCGCGACTTCGACTACGTGGACGATGTCGTCGACGCTTTCTTACGCGCCGGGGCCAGCGAGGATTCAAACGGCCAGGTCTTCAACCTCGGCGGCGGCGCCCCCATCTCCCTTCTCGACCTCGCGACGGATCTGGTCAAGCTCTCCGGCCGGAGCGAGATCAAGATCGTTCCCTTCCCCGAAGAGCGGAAGAAGATCGACATTGGCGATTTCTATTCAGACGCGCGGAAGATCGAGCGTGTCCTCGGTTGGAAATCCACCACCCCGTTCAAAGAAGGCCTCACGCGGACGATCGAGTACTACCGAAAGAACAAGGATCGTTACCTGTGACCGAAACCATGCCGGTTCCCTTCAATGACCTCAAGCCCAAAGTCGCGGCCCATCGCTCGGCTATCGACCGGGCGATAGCCCGCGTGCTGGACCGCGGCTGGTTCATCCTCGGCCCGGAGGTCGACGCCTTCGAGAAGGAACTCGCCGCGGCCATGGGGGCGAAGGACGCGGTCGCGGTAGCGAATGGCACCGACGCTCTGATCCTGGCCCTTGAAGTGAAAGGCATCGGTCCCGGCGACGAGGTCATCACGTCTCCGATGTCCGCCGCCTTTTCGGCCCTTGCGATCTCTCGCCTCGGCGCCACCCCGGTCTTCGGGGACATCGATCCCGTGACTTTGAATCTCGACCCGGCCACCATCGAGGCTCGCATCACGCCGAAAACACGCGGCATCCTGCCCGTGCATCTTTACGGCCACCCCGCGGATCTGGACCCGATGATGGAGATCGCGCAACGGCACAATCTGGTGGTGGTGGAGGATGCCTGCCAGGCCCACGCCGCGAGGTACAAGGACCGGCCCGTGGGCAGCATCGCGGGCATTGCGGGCCTTTCTTTCTATCCGACCAAGAACCTTGGTGGTTTCGGAGATGGCGGGGCCATCCTCGTCGAGGATCCCGCGCTCGCGAAGCGGCTTCGGCAACTTCGAAACGGTGGACAAAGCGAGAAGTACCGCCACGAGATCCTCGGTACCAATTCACGGCTTGACGACATGCAGGCGGCGATTCTCCGCGAGTTGCTGACGACCCTGAGCGCCGAGACCACCCGAAGGCGCGAGATCGCCGGTCGCTATTTCGAGGCGTTTGCCGGCCTTCCCCTGGGCTTGCCCGAAGAACAGAGCTACGCGAGCGCCGTGTATCACCTCTTCGTCGTGCGTCATCCCCGTCGCGCCGCCTTCATGAGAGCACTCGCGGCCCTCGGGGTGGGGTCTCTCATTCACTATCCCGTGGCCCTTCATCTGCAGCCCGCCTATGCCTCGCTCGGCGGAAAACGCGGCGACGTTCCGGTGGTGGAGAAAGCCGCGGAGGAAATCGTGTCGCTCCCCATCTATCCCGAGCTGACCGATGCCCAGGTCGGCGCCGTTATCTCCGCCGTGAAGGAAGCCGTTCACGCATAACTTTTGCCACAGACCCTCGGAGCCGCCCTCGCCCTTCCCGCAGCCTTCGTCCTCCTGCTGCTTCCCGGGCTCTCCTTTCTCTCCCTCCTCCGCCGTTGTGATCGCGAACGGCTGGGTCTGGACGAACGTATCTTCCTCACTGCAGCCCTGTCGGTCGCCTTCTCGTCCTGGGTCGCCCTCCTTCTCGCCGAGTTCTCCGTGTTCGGAACCGTGCGCGCGGCCGGCCTTGAACTGATTCTCTTCGGCTCCATCTTCCTGGTGGCGCGGCTCCGGGGCCGACGCGCCGAGGCGCCTTTCTCGAAACCGGATCGCATTTCGAGCCTGCTGCCCGCCCTCGCGGTCGCCGCGATCGCCTTCCTCCTCCATGCCCGGCCGAGTGAATACATCGTCGGCGGACGCGATCCGGGAGCCTATGTCTCCGCCATGGGCGTCATCGCGCGAACTGGCGCGATCACGCATCTCGATCCCGTGGTGGCCTCGATTCCCGAGAGCGACCTTTCTCTCTTCTACGCGAACCTCGACGAGCCACCGTTCAGATTCAGCCTGGACGTAAACGAAGAACGACCGCAGCCCTCATGGCCGAGGTTCATGGGCTTCGAGCTCGATCATCCGAAGAGCGGCCTGATCACACCGCAGTTCTTCCACCTTTTCCCCGCGTTTGGGGCCTATCTCTTCGAGACGATGGGCGTGCGCGGCGCTCTCGCCACCCCTCCCGTCCTCGGAATCCTCGGGACACTCGCCGCGTTCTTCCTGGCCCGCCGCATGTTCGGAACCGCGGTGGCCCTGCTTGCAGCCGTCGGACTGGCCACGACCGTCCTTCAGGTCTGGTTCGCCCGATACCCGGTGTCGGAAGGCTTCTCCCAGTTCCTGATTCTCTCGGGACTTCTGGCCCATCGACTCGATCAGGACAGCGATTCCCGGATGTTCGCCTGGCTCTCCGGGGGACTCCTGGGGCTCACACTGCTCGTGCGCATCGACAGTGTGCTTCTCCTCCTCCCGCTCGCTTTGTGGGCGGCGCACGAACTCATGGCAAGGAAGGCAGGATGGGCATCACGACTCGCCGGCCTCCTGATCCCCTTCTCTCTTCTCTTCGTGCACGCCGCCATTCATGCCGTCTTCTTCTCCAAGCGCTACGCGCATCAGATCCTCACCAGACGGTACTGGAACCATCCCCTGTCGGTCTGGATTCTGGTCCTGGCCCTCGTCTTAGTCGCGGCGGTTGTCGTGTGGAAGTTCGGACCGCGCCTCATCGCGTACCTGCGGAAGAACGAGGGCCGTCTACGAATAGCCGCGATCGCCATGCTCGGCCTGGTCGCGGCGTACGCGCTGACCCTGCGCCCGTCTCTTTCCGCGTGGGCGGGGGGCGACGGGAATCCGAAGGCGGAAAAGCTCGCGGACCCGGGAGTTCTTCGCGAGCTTGGTTTCCACCGCCTCGCCGCCCACGACGCTCAAGCCCTTCTGCGCTACTCGTGGTTCGTGGGTGCGCCCGCGCTCGGCCTGGCCCTTCTCGGATTGGCCCTCTTCCTCAAGAAGGCGGATGCGAAAGACCTGCTTGCGATCGCCGTGCTTCTCGCCTTCTCCCTCTTCTACTTCTACAAGATTCGCGTCTTCAACGATTACTTCTTCGCGATGCGGCGCTACCTGCCGGTGACCCTGCCGTTCACGTTCATCCTCGCCGCCCTCGCGGTGGTCACCCTGGCCCGTTGGTCGAAGGCGTGGCGCTTCGCGGCGGTCCTCGCGGGCGTCCTCGCCCTGGGCGTGTCCGTGGCTCACACCCGGCCGATCGTTTCCTACGTCGACTGGAAAGGGAGCGTGCGCTTCGTGGCTGATGTGGCCCGACGGTTCGGCCCGAGCGACATCGTGCTCTTCGAGCAGCCGAAGAACATCCATCTGCTTTCCCTACCCCTGTGGGGACTCTACGGAGCGAACGCACTGGAGTTCCGGCGCTTCAATCCCGACCCCGAGAGACTGACGCATCTCATCCGCGCATGGAGGCAGACGTACCGGAACATCTATTTCGTGACCAGTTTCCGGACGGACGTCTGCGGCCTCTTTCTGGAGCGAACGCAGACGTTTCGCTTTGCCTCCACGGAGTTCGAATGGACGTACGACCGCGTGCCCGAGAAGCCCGAACCCCGGAGCGTGGAGTTCTTCCTCTCGAGGGTGATCGAGCCCGAGACACTCCGGGTCACCACCGAACCTTTGATCGACATCGGGGGTTCGGGGGATCTGCAGACCTCCGGTTTCTTCGAAAGCGAGGCGACGGGCGACCTGACCTACCGATGGACGGGCGGGTGTCTCGACGAGCGGGGCAACGCCACGGGCTCCATCTACGTTCCCGCGGCCACGCCGGGCGCGCGAATCAGGATCAGGGCCACCGCACATCTCCGGCCTGCGACCGCGCGCCCCGCGGTGGTGAAGGTGGTCTTCAACGAAATTCCGGTCGGAGGGTTCACCGCGGACGCCGAGTGGCGCGATGCCGAGATCACGCTGCCCGATCCTCTCCCCCCGGGCTCGGGAATCCTCCGCCTCGAGGTTCCCGCGTGGAGGCCGTCCAACACCGACAAGAGCTCCACCGACACTCGCGACCTCGGGGTCATGGTCGACCGGGTCGAAGTGCTTCCCCGTACGCCGAAGTCATGAAGATCCTGATGGCCACCTCGTCCTACCCGCTCTTCGAAGGAGACGGCACCGCGCCCTTCATCGAGGAGATCGCGCGCAGTGTGGTCGCACGGGGCCACCAGGTCGACATCGTTCTGCCCGCCCACGCGCGCCTGAAACGAAAGGACGAAACTGGGCTGCGCTTCTTCCCGTATTCCTACGCCCCTCTCGCGAGCCTCAACGTGTGGGGCTACGCGCAGAGCATGAAGGCGGACCGTGGCTTCAGGTGGAAGACCCTGCTGGTGGCGCCCTTCGCCGCTCTCGCGACCCGACGTGCGGTGAAGCACCGCCTCGGTCGCGAGAGTTACGACGTGGTTCACGCGCACTGGGTGGTGCCCGGCGGCGTGCTCGCGCACGGCCCCGCGCGGGCCGCGGGGAAACCGTTCGCTATCTCACTTCACGGTAGCGACGTGTTCGCCGCGGAACGAAACGGTCTCGTCGGCATTGCCGCCCGCCAAGCCTTTCTTGCCGCGGGTGCGGTGACCGCGTGCAGCTCTGATCTTCGGGATCGGGCGATCGTTCTCGGCGCGCGCGCGGAAACGACGCGCACGGTCCCCTACGGTGTCGATGCCCGCTTCTTTGCTCCAAAACACCTCGATCCGGTCGAGCGTGAAGCAATGAGAGGCCGGCTGGGCGCCTCGCCGGATAAGACCCTGGTGGTCGCGGTGGGTCGACTGGTGGAGAAGAAGGGCTTCGCGACGTTGGTCAACGCACTTGGAGACACGCCTCAGATTCACCTCGCCCTTGTGGGCGACGGCGATCTCGAGGCTGAACTTCGCGCCTGCGCAGAGATCGCCCGAGCCTCGGTGACACTCGCCGGCCGGTTTCCCCGGGCGGACACGGCGACCGCCCTCAACTGCGCGGACATTGTCGCGGTGCCGTCGGTGATCGATTCGAACGGGAATGTGGATGGACTGCCAAACGCGCTGCTCGAGGCCATGGCGACCGGTCGCCCCATCGTCGCGAGCCGGGTCGCGGGAATCCCCGACGTGGTGAGGGATGGCGTGGAGGGAATACTCGTGCCCCCAAACGACGCGCCCGCGCTGCGAGACGCGGTGCTTCGTCTTGCCGGCGATCTCCCCGGGCGACAAGCCCTTGGAGAAAGCGCGCGGCGTCGAGTGGAGCGAGACCTCACGTGGGAACGTGTCGCATCAACTCTTGAAGAGTGTTATGTCCAGGCGCAAACGCCGGCAAAACGTTAAGGGCACCCAGAGTCGGGTGAGAGAACCGCGTGAGCGGTTCCTGGCCGCGATGGCGAGCGGGGCCGCCGCCCTCACCTCGCCCTTTCTGCCAAGGCCGGCGGCAGACCTGCCGCGCGAAGTCCTGGTCCTTCGCCTCGATCGCATCGGAGACGTCCTCATGAGCCTGCCCGCGCTCCACATGCTTCGCGAGGCCCTCCCCTCCGCGAAGATCCGTCTTGCGGTGGGCGAGTGGTCGCGCGAGGTCGCCCGGGACGCGCCGGTCGACGAGGTTCTCCTCTGGAGCGCGCCCTGGGTGGGCCGACGGGATGAAGGGGCCTTGAGCCTCCCGGACCTTTGGCGAGCCGCGCGCGCGCGCCGGACCGCGAGACCGGATCTGGCGATCGACCTCCAAGGCGATGTCCGAGCGCTCTGGCTCATGAGCGCGACCGGCGCCCGCGCGCGCGTGGGTTACGCGAACACGGGGAGCGCTTCTCTCCTGACCGCGGCAGTCGAACTGGATGAGAATCTGAACTTCGTCGAGCAGAACTGCCGCGCGGTTGAGACGTCGCTGGGCCGCGCGCTGCCGCGTCGTGCCTTTCGATGGCTGGATGACGCGCGACGCGCCCGCGGTCGGGAACAACTCGCCGCGGCGCTCGCGGAAAGCGGTCTCGCGAAGACGGGTCCCATCGTGGGGCTCCATCCGGGTGCTGGCCGCCGCATCAAGGAATGGCCGATTGAGCGATGGATTGAACTCGGCGCCGCCCTGGTTCGGGAGAAAGGCGCCCTCCTGGCCGTGACCGGGTCGGCGGGCGAGACCGGCAAGGCCGGTGCGATACAGCAGGCGCTCCCCGCGGCCGTTCTGGATCTCTCTGGAAAGCTTGGGCTCGGAGCCTTCGCCGAAGTGATGAGCGGGTTCGACGCGTTTGTCTCGGGCGACACCTCCGCGATGCACTTCGCCTGCGCTCTCGGGGTGCCTTCCGTCGCGGTCTTTGGTCCCTCGGATCCCGGTCGCTACTTTTCGGGCGGCGACCAGGGCTTTGGAGCCGGCGGCCGGCACGTCGTGGTGAGGCCGACTTTGTGGTGCAGTCCGTGCAATCTCATACGCCGCCCGCCGGTCGAGTGCGACGCCGCGCCCGTACCGCAGTGTCTGGCGCAGATCACCACGCGAGCGGTGCTCGATGCGACGGTCGAGGTCCTCGAGGCCTAAGCCGGACTCTCTCTCGTCTCGGCCGCCTGCTTCTTTCCCGTCTCGCCCTCGGCGCCGTAGTAGGCCGAATAGTAGCGGCCGTAGTAGTAGGAATGGCGGTGCAGATCGACGCGATTCAGGACCACACCGAGAACCGAGGCGCGCACCGCCTTCAGCTGGTCTGCGACGTGACGCACCGCTTGTCGGGGCGTCTTATCCCCGGAGCAGACCACCACGATGCCGTCCGACAGCGTCGCGATCACCGCCGCGTCCGAAAGGCCCAGGGCGGGCGGAGAGTCAATGATCACCCAGTCGTAACGGCTTCGCGCCATCTCGATCAGGCTTTTCATGGCGTCGGAGCCGAGACGCTCAGCGGAGAGATTCTGCGGAGCCCCGGCGGGCAGGACATCGAGACCGCGAACCGGGCCGTTTCGCGGGGTGAGAGTCACCGGCCCCTCGGCGGAAAGTGTTCCGGAAAGGCCCGGACTTTGGGCCACGTTCAGCAGGTGATGCACCGTGGGTCGGCGCATGTCCGCGTCGATCAGCAGGACCTTGGCCTTGTTCTGCGCGAAGAGGATGGCGAGGCCCGCGGCCACCGTCGACTTGCCTTCTCCCGGAGTCGCACTGGTGAAGGCCAGGACCTTCGGCCGGGTCTGGACCGATCCGTAGATGAGGTTGGTTCTCACCACGCGCAAAGAGTCGGCGAGACCCGTCTTGCCGTCGGCGATCGCGGGCGCAATCGAGCCCTGGGGGAGTTTGCGGATCAGCGGGATGATGCCGAGGAACGGGAGACCAAGGCCCTCCTTGACGTCTTCGGGAGACTGTACAGAGTCGTCGAAACGTTCGGCCATCCATGCGAGCAGCAGTCCTCCGATCAGGCCGCCGATCAGGGCGTAGAGGAAGTTTCTTTGCCGCTGCGGCGACACGGGAACCGAGGTGGGTCGCGCGTTTTGAAGAACCTGGGCGTCGATGATCGCGGGCGATGCGTTCGCCTGACGCTGGAACAGGGACTCGATCGAACCGCGACTGGCTTCGAACTTCCGGCGTTCGAGGGAGTAGCCGAGGGCCTCTCTTTCCACATCCGCCAGTTCGCGCTGGATTCGCGACATATTGGCTTTGAGGCGGCTCTCCTCATTCAGGGCGAGCTGGTACTCGGAATCGGCGCCTTGCTCGAGAGATCCCATTTCCTGGTTGAGGCGTTGGCGTGCGCTTTCGAGTTGTTCCTGTACGGTCACGACGTCCGGGTGTTTGGGGCCAAGAGTCGCGAGCAGCGACTTCTCCTTGTCCTCGAGCTCACTCACCCGGGCCGTGGCCGCGCGGATCAGGGGATCTGACCGGACGGCGGCGACGCCGCCCCGCAGCTGGGTTGCTTCCCGCCGTCGCGCCTCGCGGCCGACTCGTGACGTCTGAGCGGCGACGAGCGCCTCCTGGAAGGCGCGGAACTCGCGTTCGAGCATCGCTTTTCGCACCTCGATGTCGCCGAGGCCCGACTTGGTCCCAAGTTCTCTCAGCCCGGTCAATTGCTCGTTCAGCCTCTGCTCCTTTTCCTGAACCTGGGCTCCAAGGGTCTGGCGCGAGTTCTCGACCGTGCGGGTATTTGCTTCCTGAGCCTCGCGCAGGTACTGGTCCATCGCGGCGTTCGCGATGTCGGCCGCCGCCTTTGCGTCGTAGGCCGAGACACGAATCTCGATCCAGGTGGACTTGGCCTCGCCGGTCACCCGCAATCTCGAGCGAAACGCGGCCACCGTATCCACCGGCGCGTCCCCCGTGGCCTCGGCGCCCATGAGTCGCGCCCATTCGGAACGCATCCGATCCGCCCAACTCCCGATCGGGCCATAGGACAGCTCCTTGAGCGCCCGTTCGTCGAGGGTCGGGACCAATCGTGAGCCGAATTCGGGGCTGCGAATGATCGCGCGCTGCCGCTCCAGGATCGTACTCAGCCGGGTCAACTCGGTCGACATGCGTGCCAGCGGATTCGCGGCCATCGCTTCCGAGATGGCCACGACGGCGAGGCCCTCGTAGACGGGTCTCAGCGTGTAGTTGTAGATGGTCGCGCCGAGCAGCGACACGAAGAGACCCAGGGCGACCAGACGCCGTCTCCGGACGATGATCATCCACTCGCGCCGCAGGCCGGGGACGACGTCGAAACGTTCTTCGTTCAAAGCGTTCTCTTGGGGTGCCTCAAGTGTCCTTCGGTTCCGGCGGTAGCGTACTCCACCCGCTTGTCCGAAGGCCTCCGCCGATTTTCTCAGATGTGGGTAGGATCCCCTTATGTTCCTCACCACAAACGCCCTCTTCCTGCTGATCGCCGCCGCGCAAGCGACTCCTGGATCTCCCGACCACATTCTCATCAACGCCACGGTGCACACCATGGACGAAGCGCGCCCGCGCGCCGAGGCCGTGGCCATTACCGGCGGACGAATCACCGCGGTGGGTTCTTCGAAAGACCTGCTCGCCCGGAAAGGCGCGTCCACCCGGGTGCTCGATCTGGGCGGCGCCACCGTCGTACCCGGCCTTAAAGAGAGTCACGGTCACTTCGTCGGCATCGGCCAGGCCCGGATGAGTCTCAACCTCGTCGGGACGAAGAGCTGGGACGAGGTCGTCGCGAAGGTGGCGGCCGCGGTCAAGGATCGGCCCAAGGGTTCGTGGGTCGTGGGCCGTGGCTGGCACGAAGGGAAGTGGGAGAAGAACCCCTCCCGGGTGGTGCGCGGCTTCCCGCCGCACGATGCGCTTTCCGCGGTTTCTCCGGACCATCCGGTCTATCTCGTCCGCGCCGACGGACACGCGGGCTTCGCGAATGCCCTCGCGATGTCTCTCATGAAGATCGGTCCGGAGACGAAAGCACCCTCGGGTGGCGACATCATCCGCGATGAGCGCGGCCAAGCCACGGGCGTCTTTGTGGACACCGCGCAGCGGCTCATCCAGCCTCCGCCCCCGACCGAACAGGACATCCGTGAAGCGATTCGGCTCGCCACCGAGGAATGCCTCGCCAAGGGCATCACGTACTTTGACGACGCGGGGGCCGACCTTCGAACGATCGCGCTGTACCGCGAACTCGAACAGAAGGGTCAGCTCGGGGTTCGCCTCTACGCCATGATCCGCGGCCTGGACAACTTGAAGCGCTTTGGCGCGCCGCAGCCCGGAGGTCCCGATTCGTTCCTCACCGTGCGTTCCCTGAAACTTTCGATCGACGGCGCGCTGGGCTCGCGCGGCGCGAAACTCATCGAACCCTACATCGACGATCCCGGCAACACCGGACTCTGGGTCACCGACCCCGCGGTGGTGCGTGAAGCCGCGCTTTATGGGATCCAGAACGGTTTTCAAGTGAACGTGCACGCCATCGGCGACGCCGGGAACAAGACCGTTCTCGATGCTTTCGAAGCCGCGTTCAAGGCGCACCCCGAGAAGAAGGACGTTCGTTTCCGCGACGAACACTCGCAGATCCTCGATGAGACCGACATCCCCCGCTTCGGTCGTCTTGGTGTGATCGCCTCGATCCAGGGCATCCATGGAACGTCGGACCTTCCGTGGGCTTCGCAGCGGCTCGGGGAGGCCCGAGTCCTGGAGGGCGCCTACGTCTGGCAGAAACTGAAGAAGTCCGGAGCCGTCCTCGTCAACGGGACGGACGCGCCGGTTGAAGACGTGGATCCGATCAAGTCCTTCTACGCCTCCGTGACCCGTCAGAGCGAAGCCGGCATCCCCCCGGGCGGATATCAGCCGGATCAGAGACTGACCCGACAAGAGGCACTTCGTTCGTACACCAGGGACGCCTACTGGGCATCGTTCGCGGAAGAGAACGGTGGGACCATCGCTCCGGGCAAGTGGGCGGATCTCACTGTCTTGTCGAAGGACATTCTGAGCGTGCCCGACCAGGACATTCTGAAGACCGAGATCCTTTACACGATCGTGAACGGCCGCATCGCTTACCAGTCCGGCAGGAACGCGCCCGCCGGGCGCTCAAACCCATAGATGAGTCAAGGACGCCCGGTCACGGCGTTTCCCACCGAGCCCGAAACGCTCGCCTTGCAGGCAAGCCTGCTCGACGGAGACGCCGCCCTTGCCGCGTGGACGAAACTATCTTTCGCCGGAACACCGGAGGAAGTCGGAATCGGCTGGATCGCGCCACTGCTCATGGCGAACCTGAAGCGGCTTCTGCCCTCGGATCCGTGGGTCCTGGCCAACCCGCACTTCCTCACCCTGTGTGAATTGAAGCGTCGGGTCGTCACTCAATCGGCTGAGACCTCCCTCGAGATTCTTCGCACCGCCGCGGTGCCGACACTCGCCCTCAAGGGTCTCGCCCTGGGCGAGACCGTCTATCCCTCGCCCGGCCTGCGGACGGTTTCCGATCTCGACATTCTGGTTCCGGTGAAGGATCTGTTCCGCGCGATGCAGGCTCTGCAGGCGGGCGGCCTGCGCGCGGCCCGCGGCGCGCCCGAAATCCCCGCCGATCTGCGAAAGAACCACGCTCACGTCTTTTCCCCGGCCCGCCGCCACGAGCCGCTCCTCGACCTGCACTGGCATGTCCTCGCAAGCGCCCGTCGTGACGACGATGACGAGCCGTTCTGGTCGCAGGCCGTGGCACTCCGGATCGGGACCGCCGAGACCCGGACGCTGTGTCCCGAGGACCAGTTGCTCCACGCCCTCGTGCACGGCGTGCGCTGGACCCGGATGCCGCACGTGCGCTGGGTCGCGGACGTGACCATGATCCTGCGCGCGAACCAGGGGAAGTTCCGGGCGGACCGGTTTCTCGAGGTCACGCAGCGTTTCGACGCGGTCACACCGGTTCAAGAGGGCCTCTCCTTCGTCGCCAGAAACATTGGCCTCGGACACGAACTCCTGGAGAGCGTCGCCAATCTCAAGCGCTCCGCATTCTCCCGGCACGCCTTCAAGGCCAGGGCGACCTCGTATGAAGATCGTTCGGTCACCGATCGGATCGCCCTTCGCGTGGAGACAGCGCTTTGGGCGCGTCGCGCCAAACGCCGTTGATCCCCGCTCGCCTAAAACTGCTCAAAACCTTGACAACAAGCTCCAAGGTCCGTACCATGCCTCCTCATACTCATGGCCCTCGGAAACCCGCGAACGAAGCAAGCTCCAGCGGGGGAAACCGCCTACGTCTCCATCGGCGGCCTGTCACGAGCCACCGGCGTCCCCATTGAGACACTGAGAACGTGGGAGCAGCGGTACGGCTTCCCCAAGTCGGTGAGGAAGCCATCGGGGCATCGCCAGTTCGCGGTGGCGCACGTGGAGCGGATCCGGCGCATCGCCGCCGCCCTGGAGCGGGGCCTGCGGGCGGGCGAGGTGGTGCCCGCGAGCGACGCCGTGCTCGAAGCGCTCCTCGCTACGGTTCCGGTGAAGCCGGTGACCCGGGGTCAGGCCCTGCCCTTCGATGCCACGTCGTTCATCGAAGTGGTGCGCCGGTTCGACGCCGACCGGTTGATGCGATCGCTTCACAGCGATCTGGCGCAGCAGGACCCTCTCGCCTACGTTGAAACCCGGATTGTTCCGTGTCTCGAAGTGATCGGAGAGGCCTGGGAGAAAGGCGACATCGACATCGCCCATGAGCATTTCGCGTCCGAGCGGATTTCGGATGTGCTCCGTGGCGCGAGGCTGCGTTTCGAGGAGACGGCGACGGGTCCGCTCGTCGTCCTGGCCACGATGCCCGGCGAATCCCACGGCCTGGGCCTTCAGATGGCGGCGCTCGTCCTCTCCGCGCGTGGTCTTCGGGTACTCAGTCTTGGAACCGAGGTTCCCCTCGGGGAGATCGCCGCTCTCGCCACCCGCACCGAAGCGGCCGCGGTGGGTGTCTCCATTTCGCCATCCAGCTCGGCGAAGGCGTCGTCCGCGATTACCACCCTGAGGTCCGAACTCTCGAGAAAGATCGAACTCGTCGCCGGAGGGGCGGGCGCTCCGAAGAACCTCAAGGGCACGACCACCTTCGCCGATCTGCGGCAGCTGGATGCCTGGGCGGAGAATCTCGCTCGCACGCGCCGCTAGGGCCTGCAGGTTGCGGCCGGGAGTTAGAGGACCTATCCTGCTCCCTCTTTCTGGAGGATGGATGCAAACAGCCTGCATGCCGTATTCGCGGCCTTGAATCTCGGAGCCTTCACCCCCGTGTTCGTGGCGGTGGGCCTGTGGATCGCCTTCGTGGTCTACGGCCTGATCGCCCTGCGTCCTCACCCGAAGGGCCTCAGCCCCCTCTTCTTCACCGAGATGTGGGAGCGCTTCAGCTACTACGGCATGCGGGCGTTGCTCATGCTTTACATGGTCGCCCCGGAAGACGCTGGCGGGCTTGCCTTTTCCAAGGAGTGGGCGGGGACCGTCTACGCCTTCTACACATTCTCGGTATACGCGCTGAGCATTCCCGGCGGCTGGGTGGCCGACCGGTTCGTTGGCTACCGCAAGGCGGTGCAATTGGGCGGGATCCTGATCGTGCTCGGCCAGTTCGGCCTGGCGTCCGGGCCCCGGCCCCTGTTCTACCTGGGTCTTGTCGCCATCGCCTTCGGCACCGGGCTCCTGAAAACCAACTGCACCTCGCTTGTCGGCATGTTGTACGGAGAGAATGACTCCCGGCGGGACGCGGGCTTCTCGATCTACTACATGGGGATCAACATCGGGGCCCTGATTGCTCCCCTGATCCTCGGCTTCATCGCTCAGGATCCGGCGGTTGTGAACGCGATGGGCGCCATGGGCCTGGGCACCGTAAACGGTTGGCGCGTCGCCTTCGGCCTCGCGGGTCTCGCGATGGTGGCCGGCCTCGTGCAGTACACGCTGCGCCAGGGGATTCTGGGCGAAGTTGGGCTTCGGGCCGGCGCGCGCGTGACCCCGCAAGGAGATGCCGTCGCTCAGGTACCCCTCACCCACGAAGAGCGGCAGCGCATGTGGGTGGTCGCCATACTGATGGTGTTCATCATGGCCTTCTTCTTCGTGTTCGAGCAGGCCGGCACCACCCTCAACCTGTTCGCCGACGAGCACACCCGCAACTCGGTCGCGGGCTGGACCTTCCCATCAAGCTGGTTCCAGAGCGTGAACTCCACCTGGCTGCTGCTGCTCGCTCCCGTGTTCAGCTGGATGTGGGTCAGGCTGGGTGACAAGGAGCCGAGCAGCCCGGTGAAGTTCGCCCTTGGCCTGCTCTTCGTGGGCGCGGGCATGCTGCTCCTGGTGCCACCGAGCCTCGCCTACACCGCCGAACCCTCCCTGCGAGTGGCCCCGTGGTGGCTGGTTGGGACCTATCTCATGCACACCATCGGCGAACTCTGTCTCTCCCCGGTGGGGCTCAGCACCGTCTCCAAACTGGCTCCCGCGCGCTATGCGGGTGTGATGATGGGCGTCTTCTTCTTTGCCATCGGAGCGGGCAACATGCTGGCGGGTTTCGCGGGCGGGTTCAGTGGTCGGCTGCCGCCGGCCACCCTGTTCGGGGGCCTCTTCGCCATAACCACCGTGATGGCGCTGGTGCTGCTGGGACTCACGCCCACCATCAAGAAGATGATGGGCGGCGTGCGCTAGCTCGAGGGAGCGCACGCAGGTTCGGGGATGACCCAGGCCCTGCTGCCGAAGTCCGATCCGCCTCTCCGGGAAACCCGGGTGGCGGGGACCCGGCTGACCTTCACCGACGAGGGCGATTCGAAGCGGGTCTTCTTCGCCATCCACGGTGTTCCGGGCTCGGTGCGGGACTTTCGGTACCTGGCGCCGCCGCTCGTCGCCTTCGCCCGTTTCATCCGCATGGATCTGCCGGGTTCGGGCGGGTCGGAGCCGAGGCGGGACGCCCTGCGAAGCTTCGAGGCCAGGGCGGAAACCGTCCTGGGCCTCGCCGACCAGCTGGGGATCAGGAGATTCGGCGTCATCGGACACTCCATGGGCGCGGCCACCGCCCTCGTGACCGCGTCCATGGCTCCGGAGCGAGTGTCTCATCTGGTCCTGATCGCTCCCATGGGGCTACGGCCCCACCGAGGTCTGTCGCGATCGCGCGCCTCTTTCATGCGGATCGCGTTCCTGCTGAAAGTGCCGGGACTGCGCCACCTCGTGCTTCCCCGGGTCCGGGCTCACTACAAGAAGAGGCGCTTTCCGCGGGCCGATGAAATGACGGCGGGTGAGTACGCGACGCAGTTCGAGTCGTTCACCGCGGCCGACTATCCCCTGCTCAACCGCGCGGCCCGGAAGCCGCTACCGAAGAAGACGCTCGTGGTTTTTGCCGCGGACGACCATCTGGTCGAACCGCAGATCCCGATGGAACTTGCCGAGGCGATTCCGGGTGCGATCGCTCTCCGTTTCGAAGACGGGGGCCACAGCATCCAGAAGCACAAGGCCGCGGAGATCGCGCGGGCGATCCGCGATCTCTAGCGCAGGCCGAACTCACTTCGGCCGGAGCGCGGGGGTTTGGGGGGCTGAGCACTTTGCGGCCCCCCGACTCAAAGAGGACCTAGCCCAGCTTGCGGCAGATCGTGTCGAAACGCTTGCGGAGGGCGTCGCCCTCTTCGCCCACGACCGGACCCAGCTTCTCGTAGATCGAGCGGGCCTTTTCCACCTCGGCCTTGAAATTCGAACCGCCGGGCTTGGCGCCCATGGTCCGCGACGCCCAGGCTTCCTTGAGTTTGGTCGCGAGGTCCATCGAATCGACCTTGGCCTTGTCGGTCTCGAGGGCCTCGAGTTTGATCACGAGCTTCTCGAGCTTCTTGCGACTCTCGTCCACGTCCATGTCCGTGCCCTTGAAGGCCTCGGCGTTCTTCGAGATGAGCTGCGCGAAGAGCGTCTTGAACGTGATGTCCTGTTCGCGGCTCGGGCGGCCCGACATCTTGCGCCAGCGGGCGCGGAAGTCCGCGACCTTGTCCTTGTAATCGTCGCCGGGCGCCTCGGCGGCGGCAAGGGCTTCCATCTCTGCGAGGAAGCCCGCTCGCTCGGCCTGGAATTTTTCGTCTTCGATCGAGTCCCGGCGCCGGTAGCGCTCGAAGACCGAATCGATCGCCTTGTGGAACTTCGTGTAGAGCTTCTCCCGCTCGCGCATGGGGATGGCGCCCACGGTCTTCCACTCCGCCTGGAGTTTCTTGGCTTCGGTCGTCGTCTTGTCCCACTCCGTCGAGACCGCGAGGGCTTCGGCGCGCTTCACCAGGCTTTCGAAGGCTTCGCGGTTGGCCCCGAAGGACTTGTCCCGTTCCTCCATCGCCTTCTTGCGGGCGGCGAAGAAGCGGTCCGCGGGATTCTTGAAGCGCGGGATCAGGTCCTTCTCGTGTTTGCCCGAGGAAGGAAGGGTTCTCCACTCGTTCTGGAGGGCCTTGAAGTCATCGGCCCCCTTCTTCCAGTCCGTGGATTCGCCAAGAGCCGCGACCATGGCCTCGGCCCGCGCGATCAGCTCTTCCTTCTTCTTCTTCGCGTCCTTCTGCTCGGAGGTGCGCTTGGCGAAGAACTCGTTGAGCCGTTTGCGGAGGGGATCGCGGAAGGACGTGAACTTCTTCCAAAGCTCCTCGCCCTGATCCTTCGGGACCTTTCGCACTTCGGCCCAGCGGGCTTCGATATCGCGGAGCTTGTTCGCGGCCGAATCGGGATTCTCGATGGTCGAGGCCGCTTCGATCTCCGCGATCAGGCGCTCCTGGGCCGCGAGGTGCGCGAAGCCGGTCCACTCGACCGCTTCGCGGACTTCCTGGGTCTTGGCGAAGAGCCGCGGCCGCACGTCTTCGAGAGCGCGTCCGATCTTCTTCCTCTCGTCACCCTGGAGCATTCCCACGAGCGGCTCCATGGTCCGGAGTTCGCGCTGGGCCTCCTCGAGCTGGGAAACCATCACGTCTTTTTGCTGGATGAGGAAATCGAGCCGGGTCGGCAGGGTGCGGAGGAGTTCGAGTTCCTCGTCCCGCTTTTGCTGGGACGCCGCGTCGATTTCCGCGAGGGCCTGCTCGACCTTGAGGACCGCTGTTTCGAAGCGGAGGCGACGCGGATCGTCGTCGGGAACGCCCGCGTCCCTCGTCGTCTGGTCCCACTCCCCGCGCAGGGCGCGAACCCTCTCGCGCTGGTTGCGGATCACTTCCTCGGCCGCGAGTTTCTCCGCGCGTTCCGCGAGGGCATCGAGGCTGGGCGACACCGCGGCAAAACGCTCCGCGCGCCCGGCCGCCGCGATCTTGCGGGAACACAGCGCGCTGAAACGCTCGGCGAACTCGTGGCCTTGAACGCCCGACAAAGGCGGCAGGGCCGCCCACTCCAGGCGAGCCTCGACCACGGCGGCGCGGGCCTCGGCGTTTGACAGCGCCTCGACTCTGGCGAGGATCGCCTCGCGGGCCTGGACCGCGGCATCGAAGTCGGCGAGCAGCCGGGCTT
Source organism: uncultured Acidobacteriota bacterium (assembly GCA_964396875.1). GTDB lineage: Bacteria > Acidobacteriota > Vicinamibacteria > Fen-336 > JAGNNV01 > JAGNNV01. Next base: position 26,393 of record CAYNHK010000026.1, read on the forward strand.
CTTCGGCCGGGTCGATCGGGGCGGGGGCCGGGGCCTCCTCCTTGATCTCGGGATCGAATTCGGGGGGAGGCGCCGCCCCTTCCTCGTCGTGAGCCGCGGCGCCGAGCCGGGAAAGCGCTTCGCGCGCGACCGGCTTGAGGCGGGCACGCTCCGCCACCCGAGTGAGCGCCGCCTCCGACTCCATCTTCCCGACCGCCGCGGCGCCCGAGTCCTTGAACTCGGTGTGAAGGGCGATGTCGACGAGGAGCTGCTCGTCGTGGTCGTCGATCCGCGAGAAAGCCGCGATGCGGACATCGTGGGAACGGGCAGTCTTGGCGAGATCGGCCAGGGACTTGGGCCCCTTGATGAAATCGACGGCACGCGCGCTCACCCCACCCTGGACCTCCTTGGCGATGCGGACCAGTTCCTCATCGTGGAGGTGACCGCCGATGTCCGCGAACAAACCGCACGCTTCAGGTTCGCTCGAGAGAACCGCCTTGAAGAGACGGTCCTGGGCCTCCTGCCGCACGTGGAGGTCCGCATCCGCGTTCAGGACTTTCAAAACGAGCGACGAACTCCGCAGCCGGCGCACCGCAACCTGCCGGACTCTGGGATCGGCATCCTGGGTGGCCAGGCGCTCGAGTGAAGCCTGGTCGTCCACGGGCCACTCGCGCGCCGCTTTCGCGCGCACGAGGGGGTCCGCGTTCTCCAGAGGAGTTTTCTTGCTGGGGGAGTCCGGGGTTGGCATGGGGGGGCGGCGTCTAAACGGTGGGCCGCAGAATCAAGGGTTGAGAGCTTAGCTTCAGAGGCCCCGCGATCCTATCGCGACGAGGGGATAACCCTTGTCCATCGCACTTGACTCGGGACCGGGTCCGGCCGATCTGTCACGCCCCCAGCACTTTCACCGCACCTCCTTGCTGCGTGCGTCAAGCGCCCTTGACGCGAGTCGGTCTTTTCTCCACGACGTGGCGCCCGGGGGTCGCGGGGAAAGCCACGCACGGGCGCGATTTAGGCCGCGGGCCCCGTGTCTGGCACCGGCCTTGCCCTACTGGTCCGCCATGACGTTTCACGGTGGGGGTCCTGGACAACTTGGGAGAGACCAGGGCCCCCGCCACCTCAATCACCCATAACCAAACAACAAACCGAGGCCTTCGACCCGCAAGCCAAAGTCGTGTTCGAAGCCTCGAACAAGGAGAAAAATCATGCGTATCAACACTGTCAATCGTTTCGTCGCCGCGGCCCTTCTGGCCGCTTTCGTCCTCGCCACCGGCCCCGCGTTCGCCGCCGGCCAGGCCCCCGCGGGCAAGGTCAACCTCAACACCGCGACGGTCGCCCAGCTCGAGGATCTCCCGGGCGTTGGTCCGGCCCTCGCCGCCCGGATCGTGGAGCACCGCCAGAAGAACGGCGCCTTCAAGTCGGTCGAGGACATCATGGCGGTCAAGGGGATCGGCGAGAAGAACTTCTCGAAGATCCAGACCCACCTGTCCGTGGGCGCGCCCGCGACGCCGCGGGAGACGCCGAAGCAGTAGGCGTTCTTCGTCGGATCTCAGATCGGGGGTGCGGATGAAGAGTCCGCGCCCCCTTTTTCCTGAGCCCGACGGGACGAAGGAGAACCATGATGAAAACCACCCCTCACCACAGCGCCCGCTCCGGCTACTCGCTTCTCGAACTGCTCGTTGTCCTCGGCATCATCCTGATCATGGGTGCGGTCGCGCTTCCCAACATCCTCGGTTTCCGCCAGGAAGCCGCACTCGTGGGCGCGGCCCAGGGCTTCAAGGCCCAGTTCATGCGCGCTCGCTCGGTGGCCACTTCGAAGAACACCCAGACCGCCATCCGTTTCGAGACCGACGCGGACGGAACGCCGATGTACTCCACTTACATCGACGGAAACTTCAACGGCGTCTACTCCGCCGAGATCGCGGCGGGCATAGACACCCGCATCGCCGGGCCCTTCAGGCTCGATGCCGGTCATGCCGGCGTGATCGTGGGCGTCCTGCCCGGCGCTCCCGCACCCGATGGCGGGAGCCTCGGAACGGAACCCATCCGCTTTGGCAACTCGCGCATGGTTTCGTTCTCCCCGATCGGCACCGGCACGCCGGGGACCTTCTATCTCCGCACGAAATCGACCATGGCCGGCGTCCGTGTCACGGGCGGCTCGGCGCGAGTTCGGATCATGATTCTCCGCGGCACGCGCTGGATCGATCGGCAGGGATGAGCCATGAGACCGCGGGACACGAGCCCCACCCTCAAGGTCATGCCGCGGGATCAGGAAACCGAGGTGCCGAGGGATGCCACCGTCCTGGTGGCCGCCCCGCGCCCCGTCGATCACCTTTCAACCTCGGGCCTGCGGGTGCGAACCCTTGATCAGGACGTCGAGGGTGTCCTCGACATCTCGTCGGACGGCCGGATCCTCTTCTGGCGGCCGGCGCGGACGCTCGCCGCGCAGGCGGAGCACCGTGTGACGATCTCCGGCGTGAAAGACGAAAGGGGCGCGCCGTTTGACGAACACACGAGTACGTTCGTGACCGGACTCTTTTCCTACGTCGACCTTCAACTCCTCGCGGAGTGAGGACTAGCGCAGCGGCCCCCCATCTCGGACTAGAGGAGTTCGGCGAGGAAGCTGCCGGTGGCCGTGGTCTTCGCGGCGGCGATCTGTTCGGGGGTGCCCGTCGCGAGAATCCGGCCGCCCGCATGGCCGCCCTCCGGGCCCACTTCGATGATCCAGTCCGCGGTTTTGATCACGTCGAGATTGTGCTCGATGACCACCACGGTGTTGCCGGCGTCGACGAGACGATTGATGACGCCGAGGAGCTTCTTGATGTCATCGAAGTGCAGGCCGGTGGTGGGCTCATCGAGGATGTACAACGTGCGGCCGGTCGAACGCTTCGAGAGCTCGCGCGAGAGCTTGACCCGCTGAGCCTCGCCGCCCGAGAGGGTCGGCGACGACTGGCCGAGGGCGATGTAGCCAAGACCGACATCCGCCAGGGTGTCGAGCGCCTTCTTGATCTTGGGATGATGCTTGAAGAGTTCGCGGGACTCGTCGACGGTGATGGCCAGGACATCGGCGATCGACTTGCCGTTGTAGGCGACGGTCATGGTGGCCTCGTTGAACCGCTTGCCCAGGCACACCTCGCAGGGGACGTAGACATCGGGCAGGAAGTGCATCTCCACGCACTTCACGCCGTCTCCTTCGCAGGCCTCGCAACGGCCGCCTTTCACATTGAAGGAAAAACGCCCGGGGCCGTAGCCGTTCTGTTTTGCCTGAGGGAGTTCCGCGAAGAACTCGCGCACCATGTCGAAGACCTTGGTGTAGGTCGCGGGGTTGCTGCGCGGTG
>CAYNHK010000027.1:0-29650 GCA_964396875.1 uncultured Acidobacteriota bacterium
CTCGGCCGCGACCGGACCCAGTTCTACACCGCGGCCATGAGCGCCCGCCTGCTCGAACACATGAATCTCGAGGCCCGCCTGCGCCGCGCCCTCAATTCGAACGAACTTTTCCTCGCCTACCAGCCCATCGTGCGGCTCAAGACGGGTGAGATCGAAGCCCGTGAGGCCCTGCTCCGGTGGCGGGACCCCGACCGGGGGACGATTCAGCCTTCGGACTTCATCGGAATCGCGGAGGCGACAAACCTCATCTCCGAGATCGGTCATCGCGTGATCGCCCTTGCGTGCGCCGCCACCGTGTCGCGGCCGGGTTCGGAGCGGGTATCGATCAATCTCTCGGGCCGGCAGTTCCACGACCCGAGCCTTTTGGACCAGGTCGACAAGTCCCTGCGCGATACCGGGCTCCACGCTTCGAGGCTCGAGTTCGAGATCACCGAAACCGTGGCCATGCAGGACATCGAGCGGGCCGACGTGATCCTCGAGGCGCTGCGCCAGCGCGGAATCCGCCTCCTCATGGACGACTTCGGCACCGGTCATTCGTCGCTCTCGAACCTGAGGCGCCTGCCTCTTCACGCGGTGAAGATCGATCGCTCGTTCGTGGCCGACCTGCCGGGCGAAGCACGAGCGCGGGGCATCGTCACCGCGATCATCGCGATGGCGCATCAGCTCGGCCTCGAGGTCATCGCCGAGGGCGTGGAAACCGGCGAACAACTGGCGATCCTGAAGGCCGAGGGGTGCGACTCCGCGCAGGGCTTCCTTCTCGGCCGGCCCGAATAGAAACCGCGACCTTGAACGCCTCCCTGGCTCTTCCCACCACACGTCACCTGAGCGATCAGGTGTTCTCGCGGACCGCCGGCGCGCCGCTGGTCCACGGAAACCACGTCCAGATCCTCGAGGACGCCAGCGCGAACTACCCGGCCTGGCTCGACGCCATCGACGCCGCAAAGCGATTCGTGCACTTCGAGAACTACATCGTTCACGAGGACGAAGTCGGCGAGCGCTTCGCCGAGGCCTTCATGAAGAAGGCGCGCGAAGGTGTCCCCGTGCGCATCGTCTACGACTGGATCGGCTGCATCGGGAGAGCCTCACGTGGTTTCTGGCGCCGGCTCCGCGATGCCGGCGTGGACGTGCGGTCGTACAACCCTCCCCGCCTCGACCATCCCTTCGGCTGGGTCACGCGCGATCACCGCAAGTGCCTGGTGGCGGACGGCTCGGTCGCCTTCGTGACCGGGCTGTGTGTCGGGAGAATGTGGGAAGGCGATCCTTCGAGGGGTCGAGCAGCGTGGCGCGATACCGGCGTCTTGATGCGCGGGCCTGCGGTCGCGGAAGTGGCTCATGCCTTCGCGGACACGTGGCGGGCGCTGGGCGCGCCGCTTCCACCCGCGGAGATCGTGGACCCTGATTCGATTCCCCTCGCCGGCAGCATCGACGTGCGCGTCGTGGCTTCCACGCCGGGAAGCGCCAGCCTGTATCGGCTCGATCCTCTCGTCGCGTCCCTGGCTCGACGAACCCTGTGGCTGACCGACGCGTACTTCGCGGGCGTGTCGGTCTACGTCCAGGCCCTTCGCGCCGCGGCCCAGGATGGGGTCGATGTCCGACTGCTGGTGCCGGGGCCGGGCAGCGACATCCCGATGATGCAGACAATCTCCCGGATGGGGTATCGGTCGCTGCTCGAGTCGGGCGTGCGCGTCTTCGAATGGAACGGCCCGATGCTCCACGCGAAGACCGCGGTGGCCGATGCGCGCTGGGCCCGCGTGGGATCGACCAACCTGAATATGTCGAGCTGGATCGGCAACCGTGAACTCGACATCGTGATCGAGAACGAGGCCTTCGGCCGGGCCATGGAGGAAATGTTCGCGAGGGACCTGAAGAACTCAACCGAGATCGTCCTCGAGCCGCGGCGAAGAGTGCGCCCCGCGGGTGGAGTGAAGGTGCCCCGCCCGCCTCGCGCGGGGGGAAGCGGAACCCGGGCCGCCGCCGGCGCGCTGCGCATCGGCAACGCCATCGGGTCGGTGCTGACCGCGCGCCGAATTCATCAGCCCACCGAGCGAGCGCTGATGGGGCAGGGCGGCCTGTGGCTGGCGCTGGTCGCGGTGATCGGCTTCGTTTGGCCGCGGGTACTGGCCTGGCCTCTATCCTTGATCCTCCTGTGGTTCGCGCTCGCTCTCATCGGGCGCTCGCTACGCCGGCGACGGCGGTCCGAAGGGGCGGAAGCCGAAACTCCCCTGGGTCCTCGATCCTCGTGAAGTTCCGCGTCCTCTCCTACAACATCCATCGCGCCATCGGCGTGGACCGGCGCTTTCGCCCGGAGCGGATCGTGAAGATCATCGCGAACTACGATGCGGACATCGTGCTGCTTCAGGAGGTGGACGAAGGAGCGCCCCGGTCGCGCGAACTCGATCTTGCGAAGGAACTGGCGCTCGAACTCGGATTCCCCTACCGGGCCGTGGGTCACAACGTGACTCTCCGAAAAGGCCGGTATGGCAACGCGACCCTCAGCCGCTTCCCGATCCTGAGCGAGCGCAACATCGATCTCACCATCGACCTCTGGAAGCGCCGCGGATGCCAGCACACCGCGATCGCCCTCGACGGACGGCACGATCGCAGACTCGATGTGTTCAATCTGCACCTCGGGCTTTCGGCCGGCCAGCGCGCCCGGCAGATCGAGCTGCTCGCCCGCTCGTCGGAGATGACGGCGCTCTCGCCCGCCGCGGCGTGCCTGGTGGGAGGCGACTTCAACGACTGGCGTTCCCAACTCGTTCCTTTCCTCACCCAGGGCATGAACTTCCGGTCGGCCACCGACTCCGCCACGGGCCGGCCTCTGCTCACCTACCCTTCGTTCTTTCCGCGAGGCCCGCTCGACCGCATCTACTTCCGCGGCCCGCTTGTCCTGGATTCCGCCAACCGGTGCCGCCAGCGCCTCTCCCGCGTGGCGAGCGATCACCTGCCGATCGTGGCGGACTTCGAGACGCGTTGATCGTCGTTGTGGAGGCGCCTCGCCCGGCCGTGACGCTACGCCGATTCTTCGCATGGGCGGCGTACGCCCTTGTGATGGCCCTGACCTTCGAGGGCATGGCCCGCCTGGCCCTTTCCTCCGCCGCGGTGCGCGAGAAGCTCTTCACCAACGACGACGCTTCGTGGCGTCTGCAGTGGGCGGCCCGGCAGCGGGATCAGAAGGGTCTGAGCTACGCCCTCGATGACTGGAGTCCCAGTCGGGGCTGGACGCTCAAACCGAATCTCCGCGACGTTCCGTTTCGCGGCGCGCTCGTCAACTCGAACGCGCGTGGAATCAGGGGCGGCCGGGACTACGCGCTCGAGAAAACCCCGGGGATCACGCGGATCGTGGTGCTCGGCGACTCTTTCACCTTCGGCGAGGAAGTGGGAGATCACGAGACCTTCGCGTTCCACCTAGAGCGCATGATTCCAAACTCCGAGGTCCTGAACCTCGGGATTCACGGTTACGGTCACGATCAGATGCTCCTGTACCTCAAGGAGGAGGGTGTTCGGTACCGGCCCGACATCGTTCTGCTGGGCTTCATGCCCGACGACATGGAACGCAACGTTCTCTCCTTCCGCGACTACGCGAAGCCGCGTTTCGGCCTTCGCGAAGGCCGCCTGGAGCTGCAGACCGGCCCGATTCCGCGACCCGAGGAAACCCTTGCCGCGGAAAGCCGTCGCTCGAAATTCGCCGACCTGCTCACCATGGCCCGCTCGCGCTACGACTGGCGGAGCGGAAAGACATCGAGATTCACTCGCGAACTGACCTGGGCCCTGCTCGACGAAATGAAAGCGACTGCGGAATCGATCGGGGCCCGCCCCGCCTTCGCGTATCTGCCGGTCTACGGCGAGATTCCGCGGGTGGACGGCGGCATGACGTTCAGGGAGCGCGAGTTCTTCAAGTACTGCGAACAGCGACGCCTCGCATGCCCCTACATTCAGCCGGCATTCCGCGAGAAGGCGAAGCAAGGCGTGGCCTTTCGAGTGGAGGGCCACTGGAGCCCGCTAGAGCACCTCACCGCCGCCGAAGGCCTGCTCACGGAGTTAACTACCAAGGGACTCTTGCCGGCCCCGATTAAGGAATCCGTCCAAGCGCCACGTCGATCGCAGTCTTGAGGCCAGGAATCAGGGTCAGGGCCGTGACCACCGCCGCGGGGATTCGGCCCCAACGGTTCTCCACGCGGATCAGGAGACCGGCGAGGCCCACTGCAACCGGCAGCATCACGTAGTAGTGGTGCTTCAGGAGGAAGTTGAAGAACACGTCCATGGCGCTCACGAAGAAGAGGATGCCCATCCAGGCGCCGAGGACGAGACGATCCCAGGACTTCGGCAGAAGGAACAGGCCGAGCGCGCCCGCGAGAGGGATCAGCATGGAGCCATAGCTGTAGGTCAGTTTCCCGGGCTCGAGAGCCAGGCGCGCGAGGATCGGCGTGGCCTCCGCCGCAGCGCTTCCAAGTCCCGCGCCGCCGAGGATCTTCGGCACCGACTGCATGAGGAACGGCGCCGTCCAGTGAACATAGTAAAGAAGGAAGGCGAAGACGCACGCGGTGACGAGCATGGTGAAGACGGCTCGCGCACGAGCCGGGGTCGCGCGCACCGAGGCGAGGATCACGTAGACGAGGACGGCGCCGGTGGCGAGCAGGGCGGCGGTGTAGGAAAGGAAGCAGAAGGTGAAGATCCAGGCGGTGGCGAGCCAGGTCTTGAAGTGCCCCAGCTCGTCGACTTTGAAGATCAGCCAGGCCAGGGCAAGACTCGAGGCCCACACGCCGAGGATGGTCATGAGGTGGCCCAGGCCCAGCAGCTGGAAACCGGGAACCAGGCCCGCAAAGAGAACCGCGGCGAAACCGGAACCGCGAGCGCCCCAGACGCGCCGCGCCACCACCGACGCGACAAGGACGATCGAGGCGAAGAGCAGGGCCAGCACCGCCTTCTCCGCGAAGTAGAACCAGGGCCTGGGCAGGGCGGCGAGAGGCGAGACGAGCGTCTGATACAACGCCGGATGAGGCATCACGATCTTTCCCCACTGCGCCTGTTCGCTCAGCATGCTGCCGGGGAACGGGAGGTAGTAGATGAGAAAGCGGCCCTTCCAGATCTCTTCCGCGATCGACGAGTGAAAAACGAAATGGCCGCCCCGGTAGAACGGAAATGCGGTCGCGGTGAACCAGGCGATCCAGCCGGTGACCGAGGCGCCCATCGCCACCGCGTCGGGGAGAACGCGCTTTCCATCGTCGAGAAACGTCAACGTTCCCTTGAGCAGCGCCGCGAGCAGGAGCGCCGTCGAGACGATGGCGGTGAAACGGAAGGCGAACGGAATCGCGGCCAGCGGCTCGCTCGAGATCGCGAGCGCTGAACCGATGAGAAGAATCATCCCGCCCATCCGGCCCACGAGCGGCGAGAGACCGAGAACGCCCGCCCCGACCAACACCATCAACGCACCGAGCAGGGCGAGGGTAGCGACGCGGATCGAGGGAAGAGCGGCTCCCCGCTCGATGGAAACCCGATCGATACGGAGCAGATCGAATCCGCCGGGCACGTTCAGGACGAGGCCGGATCTCCATCCGAATGGCGACGACCAGGAAGTGGCGCTCGTCGTCCACTTCGCTTCCTCGAGGGACGCATGGATCTCTCTCGCGTCCGCGCCCAGCACCGCGACGTCGCGGGGGGCTCCGTCCAAGGCGGCGACTACCTCGATCTTCCAGGGAGCGCCCCCCCCGAAGTCGGAGAGGTCTATATGCGCGCCCTGCGGGGCCCATCTTGCGGTGACGCCGGCCCGGCCGACGAAGGAGCCGAAGTCGCGCGCCACCGCGACTTCGCGACCGGAGCCGAGATCGATGTCGATCCGCGACGGCATCCGATAGGCGACGCACAGAAGAACAATCCCCGACACGATGAGCGTGGCGACGTGCGGGTCCTTCAAACGATCGAGGCCGGTAGCGAGGGCGCGACCGGACGCGGCGATGATGGACCCCGCACTTGAGGACGCGCGAGGCGCAACGCGAGCGAGCCCGCCAAGACCGAGGAGAGAAAGGGACAACGGAGCCCATGCGAGCCCGGCCAATGGACGCGCAAGGGCGAAGCCCGCGGCCAGGAGGACCAGGAAGCCGAGGGCCACGCGGCCGGCCACCAGGCGTGACGATCCAGCCTGGCCAAGGATGAAACCGATCAGGAGCCCGGAAAACGCCGTTCCCAGAAGCGCGCCGAGTGGCGGAAAGCGAAGCCCGGGAGACAGCGGCACGAGCCGCGCCTCCTCGACGCGTACGCCAAGCCTCCGCGAGTCGCCCTGGCCGGCGTCGAAAACGTCCGAACGCACTTCGACCTCGAGGTCCGAACGCCACCATCCCGACGTTGTGGTTTCGAGCGAGACCACTTCCGCGCCTGGGCCGGGCTGCGCAGTCACGCTTCGCCCCCCCGCGGTCACGACAACGCGCGGCGCTTCGACTCCCGGTGGACGCCATCCGGAGAGAAGCAACTCGACGCGAACCGGGACGCCGGGGCCCGGTTCGGGGAAGACGATGGTGCTGCGCGCAGCGCTCCAGCGGAGGCCGTCCTCGGGCGGGAAGAAATCGCGATAGGTCGCAGCGGAGATGAGCGCATCGGCCGCGCCGAGCTTCATGTCGGCCGGAAACTGAAAGGCCGCTCCCACCAGAACGAGCGCGGCGGCGAAAAGCCGCGCCTTCAAGCGGGCGAACCGCTGACCGCTTCGCGCTTGTTTGGTTCGCGCCGAAGCCGGAACCACATCCGCGCGAGGGAGACGAGAGTGCGCGGGACGTCGCTGGGGCGGACCGTGGACTTTCCGGCGGTGCGCGGGTAGTGCCTTACACCCCTCTGAACGTAGCGATAACCGCCGCGGTGAATCCGCGCAACGAGTTCGGTGTCAATGAAGAAGTCCGGCGTATTGAGCGGAAGGCCGCGGATCACGTCTCCCTTGAACAGCTTGAAGGAGCAATTCAGATCGCGCACCGACATGCCGAAGGCGAAGGAGGAAAGCCGGTTGAAACCGCCCGACACGAACTTGCGAAGCCAGGGGTCCTGCCGATCGATCCGATATCCGAGAACCACGTCGTTCTCCGCCATGAGCGGGGTGAATTCCTTGAGTTCGCCCAGGTCGAATTGATTGTCGGAGTCGGTGTAGAAGACCAGATGTCCGCGGGTGGCCTGGAAGCCATCGCGCAAGGCAACGCCGTAGCCGAGATTCACCGGATGATCCACCACGCGAAGTCTCGATCCGAACTCTCCTTTGAGTTCCCCGAGGATTCTCGCGGTGGCATCCCGGCTTCCGTCGTTCACCACCACGACCTCGCAGGTCATGGGGATCTTCGCCGCGCCCGCGAAAGCATCGCGGACCGCGCGTGCGATATTGCCCTCCTCGTTGAACGCGGGGAGGACGATCGAGAGTCCGGGCGGTGTCTCCACAGGGGTTGAGAGGTTGGGGGCTTCCATAACGCGTGGTGAGCGAAGGGCCGGATACAAACGCCGCACCGCGTTCCCCGAAAAGCGCCAACGCCCCAACGAACCTTGGGAGTTTACTTGACGAGGGTCGGCCGACCGCTCGGATTGCCAGGACCCTGCGGCGGGCCCCGCGAGGGCTACTCTGCGGCGAGGAGCCGCTCGACATTACGCACGTACGCGCGCGTCTGCCGGTAGGGCGGAATCCCGCCATGACGGGCGACCGCACCCTCGCCCGCGTTGTAGGCCGCCATCGACAGCGGGATGTCGCCGTCGTAGCGGATGAGAAGAGCTTTGAGGAGCCGCGTTCCCGCGTGGATGTTCTGCCGGACATCATGACAGTCGACGACCCCGAAGCGCCGCGCCGTGGCGGGCATGAGTTGCATCAATCCACAGGCCCCGCGGGCCGAAATGGCGAAGGGGTCGAAGCGGGACTCGATCTCGATCACCGCGCGGATGAGTTCTCGACTGACGCCGTGTTCGCTCGCGGCGAGCGCGATCTGCTCGTCAATGTTGTGCGAACGCGTCCGCACGGCCGCTGGCTTTGGCTCAAGCGGCGAAAAGACGGGGATCCTGGTTTCAACGGGGAGGACCGAAGCGCGGGAAGCATCGGCGTGGAACGCGAGGAGAAGCGAAGCCGCGAAGAACGCCGCCGCGGGTAAGGTCTGAGAATTTGCCTGCATTCCCGGCGTTCCTGAGCAAGGAGCGCGCCATCACACACCTGAAGTAGTGCGAAAGCCTTGCGTTATCCGATCCCTTTCGGCCCCAAAATCTCAGAATCCAGTGAAGTTACTTCGGAACACGTCAGCGACACCGTGGGAGGCGTCGGCATGCCGTAAACCCTGACTTGTGGCTGGCCACCCACAGGGAGCGCGGCAAAAATCGCCCCCTTTTGTCAGTCTGGGAGTCCCGGATCTTCCTTGTCTGGACGGCGGCTGGGAGGCTCCGAAGCCCTCACGAGCAGAGCGCCCATCGCACCCGCGACCGCGACGATCGCCAGACTCACGAGCGGCTTGCGTCTGATGAAGCGAGTGGCGCCGGAAGCCCCGCGCAAAAGACCCGCCGCGGCTTTCTCCGTCAAAGGATAGGAAGTACGCGGGCGGAGAATCTGTTCTGCTTTCGCGTCCGCGGTCGAGTCACCCGATCGACTCGGCACGAGCGGCACGACCTTCGTCACGAAACGCTCCGCGCGCGAACCGTGCTGATGCGAGTAAACCCACGTGAACTCGGCGCCGAGCAGGAAGATCTGCGAGGAGAGATAGACCCAGGTCAGGAAGACCACGAGGGAACCCGCGGCCCCGAAACCGGAGCCGACCGCGCGGCTGCCGAGGTAGAGCCCGATGAGGAGTTTGCTCGTTTCGAAGAGAAGAGCCGTGACCGTGGCGCCAATGCCCACATCGCGCCAGGCGATGCGCGCGCGCGGCATCACCTTGTAGATCATGGCGAAGATAACCGCGTTGATGAGAAACGAGATGAAGAAGTTCGCGACCTGAAGCACGAACTGCCAGCCCGAGAACCATCGGTTCGACCATTCGCCCACCGCCGAGAGGAAGGTCGAGAAGGCGAGAGAAAAAAGAAGCAGGAAGCCGAGGCCAATGACCATGGCGAAGGAAAGAAGACGGCCGTGAAGGAAATTGCGGAGGATCCCCCCGGTCGCGGGATCGGGCACACGCCAGATCCGGTTGAGCGCGCTCTGGAGTTCCCCGAACACGCTGGACGCGCCGAGGAGCAAGGTGAGTATTGAAACCAGCGTGGCGATAACGCCCTGCGCGGGCTTGCTGACGCTCTTGATGAGACTCTGGACGACAGCGGCGCCCTCCTGTCCGATGCGGCCCTGAAGTTCGACGACGATGGCGCCTTCCGCGGCGGCCTGACCAAACACGAAGCCGGCGAGGGCGATGAGCAGGATGAAAAGCGGCGCGACCGAGAAGAGGGTGTAGAAGGCGATGGCGGCGCCCATGCTCGGCGCGTAGTCGTCCACCCACGCATTCACCGACTTGTCGATGAGAAGGCGGATGTCCTTCAGGGTCATCGGCGGGCGTGCAGGGTCTGTCATCGGGCGCGTCGCCCATGATTATGACGCGTTGTGTCGCTGGCCCCTTTCTTCGAACGCGGAGATCGCGACCTCCTGCTTGAGCAGGTACCCGAGTTCATCCACACCTTCGAGCAGGCAGTGCCGCGCGAAAGGCTCGATCGCGAACTTGGCTTCGCCTCCGGGCCAGGCCACCAGAAGTTGTTCGAGATCGACGAGGATCGAGGCACCCGCGCTCCTGGAGAGCGAGGCGTGACTCGCCGCGTCGATCACGATCGGCAGCACGCCGTTCTTGAGCGCGTTGCGCTTGAAGATGTCCGCGACGGAGGTGGCGATCACGGCCTCAACGCCGTTCTCTCTCAGCGCCCACACCGCATGCTCGCGCGAGGAACCGCAGCCGAAGTTCCGGCCGGTGACGAGAATGCGCGCGGCTTTGGCTTCGGGTCGATTGAGCGGAAACTCGGGCCGTGGCGCGCCGTCTTGATCGAACCGCCAGTCTGCGAACAGGGCCTGCGCGAAACCGTCGCGCGAGGTCGTGGTCAGGAAACGGGCGGGGCAGATCTGGTCGGTATCGATGTTCTCGGCGGGGAGAACCACGAACGTGGACTCGATGCGTCGAAGGGGCTTCATGCCATGACCTCCCTGGCGTCACTGATGCGGCCGTTGATGGCCGAGGCGGCGGCGGTGAGCGGGCTCGCGAGGAAAGTGCGGCCTCCCGGTCCCTGCCGTCCCTCAAAATTGCGGTTGCTCGTGCTGATCGCGTACTGACCAGGCTGCAGCCGGTCACCGTTCATGGCGAGACACATCGAACAGCCGGCCTCCCGCCACTCGACGCCCGCGTCCTTGAAGATCCGATCGAGACCCTCGGCCTCCGCTTGCTTCTTCACTGCCTGCGAACCCGGGACCACCAGCGCCTTGACGCCTTTGGCGACCCGACGGCCTTTGAAGACGCTCGCGGCCAGACGGAGGTCGGAGATGCGCGCGTTCGTACAACTGCCGATGAAGACGACATCGACGGGACGGCCGCGGAGGGGTTCGCCGGGCGTGAGGTTCATGTAGCGCAACGCCTTCGCCGCGGATTCGTCGCCGCCCGGTTCGGGAACCACGCCACCGATAGGAACACCCATGCCGGGGCTCGTGCCATAAGTGACCATCGGTTCGAGGGTGGATACGTCGAACGTCACTTCGCGATCGAACACAGCACCCTCGTCGGTACGAAGCTCCCGCCAGCGTTCCACCGCCTCGTCCCAAGCAGCGCCTTGAGGTGAAAAGGGCCGGCCCTTCAAGTACGCGAATGTCGTTTCGTCGGGCGCGATGATTCCGGTGCGGCCCCCGGCTTCCACCGCCATGTTGCACAGTGTCATGCGCTCCTCCATCGAAAGGGAGGCGATGGTGCTTCCCCGGTATTCGATGACGTGCCCCACTGCACCTCCCGCGCCGATCTTCGCGATCAGACCGAGAATCAGGTCCTTCGCGGTGACCCCTCGAGGCAGCGGACCCTCGAATGTCACCGACATCCGTTTCGGCTTCTCGAGGAGCAGGCATTGCGTCGCGAGCACATGTCCCACCTCGCTCGTCCCGATGCCGAAGGCGAGCGCGCCAAAAGCGCCGTGCGTGCTGGTGTGCGAGTCGCCGCAGACGATGGTGCGGCCGGGATGAGTCACGCCGAGTTCGGGCCCGATCACGTGGACGATGCCCTGACGATCGCTATCGAGGCCGTAGAGCGTGATCCCGGCCTCGCGGCAGTTTTCCTCGAGGGCCTGCACCTGGGCAGCGGCATCCTTGTCCTTGATGACGATGGTGCCGCCGCGACGCTCGAAGTCGGTGGGGGTCGCGTGATCCATGGTCGCGAGGGTGCGATCCGGACGCCGGACTTTGAGACCACGTTCGCGAAGCAGGGAGAAGGCTTGCGGCGAGGTGACCTCGTGAATCAGGTGGAAGTCCACGTACATCGTGGCGGGCGTGGACTCTGTGGCTGGACTGACGATGTGCGCATCCCAGACCTTGTCGAGAAGCGTTCGGGGCCCGGTCATGCCGCCACCTCAACGGCGCGCTCGGCGGCGCCGATGGCCGAGAGGTACGCCTTGAGCGACGCCTCGATCGAGTCCGTGCTCGCGGCCTGGCCCACCGTCTCCTGATCGCGATGCCGCACGCGCACCGTCACCTCCGCGAGCGCGTCCTTGCCGCTGCTCACCGCGCGGGTGTGCCAGTCGAGCAGTTCGAGGTTCAGGCCGAGGGCCAGGTCGATGGCCTTGAGCGCCGCGTCGAGCGGACCGTTACCCACCGCCGAGGCGGTGCGACGCTGGCCGTGCGCCTCGATCTCCACGGTCGCGGTAGGAATCACGTCATTCCCTGAGAGAGTCTGGTACCGAATGAGGGTGGGCCGCCGTTCGGCGTGATGGTCGAGAAGCGAGAGCAGATCGTCGTCGTAAACGAACTTCTTCCGGTCGGCCAGTTCTTTAACGCGTGTGGTCACGTCCTCGAGGTGCTCGACGTTCAGTTTCACGCCGAGTGCTTTAAGACGCTTCTCGACCGCGTGCCGCCCCGAGTGTTTGCCGAGGACCAGCAGGGTCTCTCCCACGCCGACGCTCGCGGGAGTCATGATTTCGTAGGTCAGGGGATTGGCCAGTATCCCGTGCTGATGGATCCCGGCCTCGTGGGCGAACGCATTTCGGCCGACGATCGCCTTGTTCGGTTGGGGCCAGACGCCGGTGATCGTCGAAAGCTCGGCGCTGGTGGGAGCCAGAAGCTCCGTCTTGATCCGCGTGTCGACGCCGAGCGCCTCGCGGCGGACCTTCAGAGCCATCACGATCTCTTCGAGAGACGTATTGCCCGCCCGCTCGCCGATGCCGTTGATCGTGCACTCCACCTGCCGCGCGCCCGCCCCGATCGCGGCGATGGAGTTCGCCACGGCGAGGCCCAGATCGTTGTGACAATGGACCGAAATCACCGCGGTGGGAATGTCGCGCGTCAGCTTCCGCACCATCTCCGCGTATTCATGCGGCAGCGAGTAGCCGACGGTGTCCGGGACATTGAGCACGCGGGCCCCCGCCTCGTGCACCGCGCGGAGGACCTCGAGCAGGTAGGCGTATTCGGTCCTCGAGGCATCCTCCGCGGAAAACTCGACCTCGGCGGCGATAGACCGCGCGAGGGCGACGCCCTCCCGAGCCTGGCGAAGCGCCTCGTCCGGCGTGATCTTCAGCTTGTCGCGAAGGTGAAGGGCGGACGTCGCGAGGAACGTGTGAAGCACCGGCCGCGCCGCGTTTCGCAGCGCCTTCCCCGCCACTTCGATGTCCCTGGGCTTGCACCGCGCGAGAGCCGCGACCCGCGTACCCGTGATCTCGCCAGCGATTCTCTCGACCGCGTCGGCCTCGGCGAGCGAGGCGATGGGGAAACCCGCTTCGATCACGTCCACGCCGAGACGCTCCAGCGTTCTGGCGAGGCGGACCTTCTCGGCCGGATTCATGCTGCACCCCGGCGACTGTTCGCCGTCGCGCAGCGTGGTATCGAAGATGGTCACGAATGAGTTTTCCGCTGGGTTCATGTTTCACCTCAAAAACAAAAACCCCCAAGCTGCCTTGGGGGTCTTTGATGATCTCGACTGTCTTGCGCCTAGATCATTGACCCCCTGGCTCCAAGAAGGAGCAGGCTAAGAAGAAGGAAGAACTCAAACGCGAAAGACACGCCGGCCGTGAGGGGGCGAGCGATGACTGCAGAGTTCGAGGGGGTCATGGACTAAGGTCGCGGATCGTAGCACCCGCCCTCAGGGTCGGGCAAACCCAGTACGCTTCGGCGTTCCTCCGGAGGAGTCTCCAATGTTTCGTCGCCTGGTGTTGTTGACCGTGCTTCTGACGGCGCCCGCGCCCACACCCGCCCAGAATCGGGTCGATGTGGTCACGCCGCTCGCTCCCGACCTCGCCGCCTACGGACAGTTTCCTGTCGGGGTGCGGACTCTGCAGGTGACCGACCTGAATCGTCCTGACGTTCTGGGTACGAAGGAGGGCGGGGAGATGGCGCGGTATGACCGGACGCTCACCCTCGAGATCTGGTATCCCGCTCAACTCGGTCCCGCGCAGAAGGCGGGAGGCTTCTACAAGGGCGTCATGACTCGCGATCCGTCCGTGGTCGTGACACTTCGAGGCCAGGCCATGCGTGACGCGCCGCCCCGGCCTCAGGGTGGCGGCTACCCGCTCGTCATCGTCTCTCACGGATATCCCGGGGACCGCTACCTCCTCGCGCACCTCACCGAAAACCTGGCCAGCAAGGGTTATGTGGTTGCCTCGATCTCGCACAAGGACAGTACGTATGACGATCAGAAGGCGTTCGCGAGCACTCTCTACAACCGGCCGCTCGATCAGCTTTTCGTCCTCAACGAGATGGAGCGGCTCGGGCGGGACCAGACCGCCTTCCTGAGCGGTCTGGTGGACGCGTCTCGAACCGGGATCGTCGGCTACTCGATGGGCGGATACGGAGTCGTCAATGTGATCGGCGGAGGCTTCCGCAAGGGTGTGGAGAGCCTTCCCACAGCGCCCCCGAACCGTTTGCTGGCCGAGCGCACCGCGTCGCACCCGAACTACCTCCAGTCCCTCGATCCTCGCATCAAGGCCGCGATCGCCATCGCTCCCTGGGGGATGCAGATCGGCGCGTGGGATGCGGAGGGCCTCAAAGGGATCAAGACTCCCGTGCTCTTCGTCGCGGGCAGCGCGGACGACGTGTCGGGGTACGAGAAGGGGACGCGCGCGCTCTACGAAGCGGCTGAAAACGCCGACCGCTACCTCCTCACGTTCGTGGGCGCCAATCACAACGCGGGCGCGCCGATCCCTGCGCCCGAGGAGACCTACGCCGGTCACAACGGCCAGCCTCCGGGCTTCTTTCACTACGCCGACCCGATGTGGGACACCGTCCGCATGAACAACATCCTCGACCACTTCGCCACCGCTTTCTTCGGCATCCGCCTCAAGGGGGAAGCGGAGATGCAGGCGTATCTCGATGTCGTGCCGAACGGGAAGGACGCAGTGTTCGCGGTCGATCGCGACGGCAAACCGCAGCCGGGGCACACGTACTGGAAGGGTTTCAAACGCCGCACCGCCGCGGGGCTGATGCTGGAACACCTGACTCCGCTGAAGTGAGCTTCCCTATGACGCGTTTGACAGAGGCGGCCGCTCTCGCGCAGAATCCGCCGCCAATGAACGTAGCGAAGTCGCGCGGCCGGTTCGTCTTTACCTGCTCCCATGGAGCGGGTGGAGGCATCGTCTAGCCACTTCACTCACCACTGAGCCTTCATCAGGCCCGCTTCCTTGACCAGAACTCAAGGAGCGGGCCTTTTGCTTTTCCGAGGAGAAACAACCATGGAACTCGATTCAATCCGCGAACGACTGAGCGCCGCCGATGCCGCCCTCATCGACGCTCTGGCCGCGCGCCAGCGCCTCGTTGTCGAGGTGGCGCAGGTGAAGGCCTCGGGCAGTGCGGCTCTGCGCGATGTCGCCCGTGAGGAGGATGTCCTGACCCGCGTGGGCGAACTCGGCCGCGAAAGCGGTCTGGACCCGTTTCATGTGACGCGGCTCTTCCGCGAGATCCTCGGCCACTCGCTCCGGACTCAGGAGAGTCTGCTCGCGCCGGGGCGGGCCCAGGCGGGCGCGCCAACGCTCCGCGTCGGATACCAGGGAAGTGAGGGCGCCTACTCTCACATGGCCGGTCGGAGGCACTTCGGGTCACAAGCGCGCGACATCGCTTACCGGGGTTACGACGGTTTCGAAGTGATGCTCGAAGCGCTCGAGGCGGACGAGATCGATCGCGCCGTGCTTCCCCTCGAGAACACCACTTCCGGCTCGGTGACGCCCAACTACGATCTTCTCGCGCGGATGAACGTCGCCATCGTCGGCGAGGAGATCCAGGAGGTGGATCACTGCCTCATGGCGCTTGAGGATGTGCCCCTCTCCCGCATTCGCCGGGTGTTCTCACATCCAGTGGCGCTGTCTCAATGCGGCCGGTTCTTGTCCACGCTCGGCGGGTGCGAAGTCGAAGCCTTCACCGATACCGCCATGTCGGCGCGACGCGTGCGTGCGGATGGAGACGTGACCCAGGCCGCGATCGCGAGCGAGGAGGCGGCGCATATCCACGGGCTGGTCATCCTCAAGCGCGGCATCGCCGACAACCGCGAGAACTTCACGCGGATGGCGATCGTGTCCCGGCGACCCGAGCCCTGTGACCTTCGGGTGAGCGCCAAGACGTCGCTCGTCTTCGCCACCCGGCACGAAGAGGGAGCGCTGCTCCGCTGCCTCGCGGTGCTGGCCGAGCACCACCTGAGTCTCTCCAAACTCGAGTCGCGGCCGCGCCCGGGAACACCCTGGGAGTACCTCTTCTACGCCGACTTCGAAGGCAACATCGCCGATCCCGAGGTGGCGGTCGCGGTGCGCGAACTTCAGTCACGCGCGAGCTTTTTGAAGGTGCTCGGCTCCTACCCTTCTCGAACATCGGCTGACACGCGTCCCGCCGAGCCGAGACCGCGCGTCCGCGTCGTCAACGTGGAGGACACCCCGACTGCGGCCGTCGGCGCAAACCCCACAAGAGCCGAGTCGTCGGCCCTCGTCTCCCGTCATCACCGCAGCGAGGACACGGTGATCCCACTCGCGGCGGGAACGCGGATCGGTGGAACCGCCCAGCCGGTGGTGATCGCGGGACCGTGCGCGGTGGAGTCGCTCGAACAGGTTCGCGCGTGCGCGCGGATCGTGAAAGAAATGGGCGGCACCATGCTGCGCGGCGGGTGCTTCAAACCACGGACCTCGCCCTACTCTTTCCAGGGTCATGGCTACGAGGCGCTCGACTGGCTCGCCGAGGCCGGGGCCGAGGCGGGGCTTCCCATCGTCACCGAGGTCATGCATCCGCGCGACATCGGCCCGGTCGCTGAGAAAGCCCACATGATCCAGATCGGGGCGCGGAACATGCAGAACTTCTCGCTGCTGCGGGAGGTCGGACAGGTCCACCGGCCCGTGATGTTGAAGCGCGGGATGATGTCGTCGATCGACGAGTGGCTGAACGCCGCCGAGTACATCCTCGCCCACGGCAACCAGATGGTCCTGCTCTGCGAGCGGGGCATCCGCACGTTCGAGACCGCGACCCGTAACACCCTCGACCTCTCCGCGGTTCCGGTGGTGCGCGAACGGTCCCACCTCCCCATCATCGTCGACCCCTCACACGCGGTGGGGGTCAGGCAGTTCATTCCGCCGATGGCGCGGGCAGCGTTGTCGAGTGGTGCCCACGGGATCATGGTCGAGATCCACCCCGATCCGAAGGCCGCGTTGTCAGACGGGCCGCAGGCCCTGACCTTCCCGATGTTCGAGGCCCTCATGCGGAGCCTCGATGACACATCGCAGGCTCGCAAAGGAGACTAGGAGGAGCTCCGTTCGGGTGTCGAAGGGGCTAGGAGGGCTCCGTTCGGCGGCGAAGGGGCTAGGAGCCTGAAGCGGCAGAAAGGGCTCCTGTCCGCCAGACGGCGTGCCGTTAGGGTGTCGAAGGGACTAAACTTCCGAGATCAAGGGGATCGGTTGAGCAACGAAGATCTGTTTCAGACGAACGAGCTGTCGCGGCCCGCTTCGTCGCGCCTCGTTCACAAGGCGCAACAGCAGATTGCCGCGGGCGATCTGGCGGCGGCCGCGAAGACCGTGCAGCGGGCGGTGGATCTCGATCCCCATCCGGCAGCCCTCGAACTCCTGGGCGATTTGTGGATGAAACTCAATCAGCCCGAACGCGCCATCATTCCCCTCGCCGCCGCGGTGACGCTCGACCAGAAAGGCGGCGCGGCCAGCGCTCTCGCCCACGTCTTCATGCGTCTGCGACGGGAGCGTGAGGCGCACGCGATGGCGAAGCTCGCCCTCGACCGGCGACCCGGAGATCGCAGCGCCCTCGAGGTCCTGGAAGCGACCCGCGACGACGACTAGGACTGGGCGGGTTTCCTCAGGACGCTCCAAAGCATCATGCCCGCGTAGAGAAGTGTCACCAGCGGGATGAGGCTGAAAATGTAGGCGCCGCCCGGGCTGCGATCGAGCAGGACGGTCTTCACATCTTCCGGGTCGTACCAGCAAGGATGCGACGATCCCACACGGAACGCCCCCACGTCACCACTCGCCCGGCCGCCCGATCCGAACCCGAGCCGCGTGGCGGTTCCAAATCCCGACGAGAACGTCTCTACGCCTTCCACGGAGTAGCGAACGGCGAAGGTCTCGTCCTGCCCGAAGATCGTGCAGCGCGTTTCCCGGAACACGGTGGTGGCCCGGTAGTCGTCGTGGCCCAGCGCCACGAACATGGCCAGGAATCCCAGACATACGACCACCACCCCCCAGGCTCGGGCTGCTCCCTGCCGACTTCGCTTTGAACTCGCGATCAGCGACAGCACGGGGATCCCGACAATGAAGATGCCAAGGAGCCCGAGGACCGCCATGCCGGCGCGGGTCACGAAGTACGAACCTGCGCGGACGCGATTGGGGTCGGGGATGGAGCCGAGCTCGGCGTCGGCCGAGAACCGCCAGTACACATCGGGCCGGAAGGCCGTGATGGCGGTCGTGACATTCGCCTGGGTCCCCGCCGCGGCTCGGCGGCTGAGCAGACGAATGACGCAGGTCCGGGTCTCGCCCGGTTCGAACGGACCCTCGTCCCAGGTCAGGTGGCGGGTCACAGGATCCACCTTCGCCGAGGCGCAGCCCTCTGACAGATCGATCAGGTAGCCGCGCGGGAGTTCGCTCGTGATGCGCGAAGTCCCCGCGGGGCCGCCCTTGTTCAGCACCTTGATTTCGTAACGGATGACGTCGCCCGCCCGGGGTTCCGCCGGAACGACCACGGCTGCTGACCCGGAGAAATCGGGAAGAGGCTGGGAGTCTTGCGATAAGGCGAGTACGGCCAGGAGAACCGGCGTGAGACCCACCTTTGCGCTACTTCCGGGCGGGCAGCATGCGCCGCCGGTACTCCGCCACCGGCACCGGACCCAACTCCATCATCCCGTCCATGAACTGCCGGAGCGCGAACCTTGAACCGCGGGCGCGGCGCACATCGTCGTACAGGCCCTTGACCTGGTCGTAGCCGAGGAAATACGTGGTGATCTGAGGCGCGGTGGTCAGGGTCCGCATCCACATATTGCGGGCGAGCTGCTCCCCCTGAAAGGCCTCCTGAGTAACGAACTCGCGGACTTCCACCTCGGTCATGCCGCGGGTGTGGACACGAATATCCACGATCGTGCGGGCGATGTTCTCGAGCTGCTTCTTGAGATGGGCGAGCCGGGCGCGCGAGTTGCCGAAGCCGAGGTCCAGAAGCAGCCGTTCGCAGAACGTGCCCCATCCTTCCACGTAGACCGGATCGGCAAAGAGAGCGCGGACTTTCCGGGGATGGTGGGCCGCGAGCTTGAGCTGGGTGTAGTGCCCGGGGATCAACTCGTGCGAGACGATCATCCGGTTGAAGCCGCGATTGAAGTCGCGGTAGAAGACCGCCGCCTCTTCCGGGGAGGCGCCGGTCCGCGGCGTGGGCAGGAAGAGAATCGTGCTCGCGTCCGGCGACCATGGCCCTGCGGGGAACACGCCGCCCACACTCTGTCCAGTGAAGTAAGACGGCGAGATCTCGATCTTGAGGGTCAGCGGGTCCTTGAGCGTCATCATCCGCTTGCCGCGAACGAAACGCTCGACGTCCACGGTGTTTCGCTTCCAGCCCGCGGCGTAGGTCTCGAGGTCAGAATCGCGGTCCTCGCCAATCGCCTTGAAGACGCGACGAATCACATCCGCGTCTCGGCCGGGCGCAGGCGAATCGTCACCCGTGACATCGGCGAACACGGACCGCGCGTACCGCGCCACCTCCCGCTTCTTGGCCGCGAGCGCCACCTCTGCGCGTCGAAGGATGACCTCGGGTGATTCGGAGAGGCCGGTTCCCGCGCGGAACACGTCGGCGTAACGCGCCCCCAGCTGGGCGCGGCCGGTGGCCCGCGTCGCGAGTGCGGCAAGCGTGATCGAGAGGTCCTTCAAGGCGAGCGACGCAAACTGGGCCTCGCGCCCTGCCTCCTCCCGTCGTTCGGCAGGATAGGCCTGCGCGAAACCCGACTCGTAGAAGCGGGAAAGGGATTCGGCCTGGGCCGCGGCGAGGCGCGCGTGCTCAGGCGCCACCAGGACCGGATCCGCGATCTCGAAGGTCTCACGCGCCGCACGCGCGAGGGGCGGGATCAGGCTCACGCGGCGGCGGGCGGCCTCGAGTGCCCGGTCCCGCGGGAGATCGTCGCGCACGAGCAGGAAGACGGTCGCATTCGAAAGGGGCGCCGTCCACAGCAGGGGATCGCGATCGCGGCGGCGCAGGACATCGTGGTCGAGGATCTCGCGGTCGATCTGGGATAGAACCATCGAGGCGTCGAGCCGGTCGTCGAGAGATATGCCCTTGACGGCGGCGGCGGCTTCGAGGGCGGAGCGCGTTTTCCGATTGAAGTCCACCCAGGCCTCGACGCGTGGCGCCGAGAAGTCCTCGATACCGGTGTCGAACTCGTGCCGTCCCGCTTCGGTCGCCCGCGTGGGGTACATCTCGAAATAGCGTTCGACGTAGGCGCTCACCAGCGTGCCAGTGGGCGATGAGTCGGGTCGAGTGGCCTGCGCCGACGCCACCGGCGCGGCGAGAAACAGGACGAGTAGGGCGGACGCGGCGGCGTGGTCCTGCCGGAGAGAGCGCATCAGGAGAGGATTGTGGGAAGACCCTGGGCCTTCCACTCCGCCATGCCGCCCTTGACGTCAATCACGTCCTTGAGGCCGATTTCCCGGAGGATTCCGACCGCCATCGGTGAGCGATAGCCGCCACCGCACACCACGTAGGTCTTGAGCGTGGGATCGATGTAGGCGGCGTGGTCTTCGAGAAGGTGGAGCGGGGCGTGAATGGCGCCTGCGATATGACCCGCGGTCCATTCACCCGGTCGGCGAACGTCCACGACCTGGAAGGTCGGGGAGGTGCTCTCGCGGCCCACCTCAAGCGCCTCATTGAGTTCGCCGACTGTGACCTGGGCCGTGGTCTCCACCGGAAGTCCCTGCTCCTTCCAAGCCTCGATCCCCCCGGCCAGCCAGCCCGTGACTCTTTCGAGGCCCACGCGGGCCAGCCGGGTGCGCGCCTCACTGGCCCCGCTCGCGCTCCCCGCGACGATAAGCAGATCGCGATGTGCGTCGATCAGCGTTCCCGCCCAGGAAGCGAACTGACCGTCAAGACCAATGTTGAGGGACTGCGGAACCGCGCCGGCTGCGTACTCCTTCGACGTCCGGACGTCCAGAACCACCGCCCCCGCCTGCTGCCGCTGCCTGAATTCGGAAGGGGCCAGCGGTTCGGGCGCGGGGTTCGCCAAAAGAGCCGGGGCGCCCTGCCGATTGATCTCCACATCCATCGGAAAGTACTGCGGTATTTCCGGGGCGTCCTGGGTGAGGAACTCGATGAAGGCATCGCGGGTCATGGGCTGGAGGGCCACGTTCGTGGCTTTCTGCCGGCCGATGGTCGAGAACGCGTCCTTCGAGAGGTTCTTGCCGCAAAGCGACCCCGCGCCATGAGCCGGATACACGAGAACATCATCGGGGAGCGGGAGGAGCTTGGTCTGCAACGAGTCGTAGAGGTGGCCCGCCATCTGCTGCGAGGTGATTCCCTTGCTGCCGAGAAGGTCGGGACGGCCCACGTCGCCGATGAAGAGGGTGTCGCCGGTGAGGACCATCTGCGGCTTGTCGCTCGCGCGAGGATCGGTGATGAGCACGCAGACGCTCTCGGGAGTGTGGCCGGGCGTCTCGAGGAAGGTCAGAGTCAGAGCCCCCACTCGAACCACGTCTCCGTCCTTCACACCCTGATGCGGAAAGGCCGCGGCGGCGCGGTGAGAGATGAGGATCGTGGCGCCGGTCCGCTCGGCGAGTTCACGGTGACCGCTCACGAAGTCCGCATGCAGGTGGGTCTCGATGACGTAACGGATGGCCAGGCCACGCGCTTTCGCCTCATCCATGTAGATGTCCACGTCCCGCCGGGGATCGACGATCGCGGCTTCGCCATCCGCGCCGACGAGGTACGAGGCCTGGGCGAGGCACCCGAGGTAGAACTGTTTGAACTCGAAGGTGGGCTCGGGAAGACTCACGGAGCCTTGGGGTCCGGGGATGGTGCAGGTCATGATGCTTTCCAATATAACCCTTGTCGCATATAATCACGCACCGACATGAAAACAGCGCCCCACCTCGAGCATCTGACCCCCGAGGGCTTTTCCCTCGTGGCCTCCCGGTTTCGTCTGCTTTCAGAACCGTTGCGCCTCCAGATCCTAAATCGACTTCAGGAGGGAGAGACCTCGGTTTCGCAACTCGCCGAGGACATCGGCGCCTCCCAGCCCAACGTCAGCAAACATCTGCGCCTTCTGATCGACGGCGGCCTCGTGGCCCGGCGGCAGGAAAAGACGTCGGTCTTCGTCAGGGTCGCCGACCCGTCGGTGTTTGAGTTGTGCCAGGTGGTGTGCGGGGGGATCGAGAAGCACCTGAACGCCCAGGCGAAGGCCTTCGTCCGCAGCCGCGGGTAGCCCACCCTCAAGTTTCTCGCGATTTGCGATTGTAATAATGCGCTATTACACTAGCGCTGCATGAAACACCGGGATACCCGCCCTGCCCTCTCTCCCCTGCTCGAGGCCCTGCTCTGCCTCGAGACGCCGGCCGAGATGCGGGCCTTTCTCGAGGACCTGTGCACGCCCGCGGAACTCGAGGCCATGGCCGACCGCTGGCGCGTGGTTCCCCTTCTGCTGAAAGAAACGCCCTACCGGGAGATCCACGACCGCACGGGGGTGAGCGTCACGACCATCGGCCGGATCGCCCGGTGCCTCGCGTTTGGAGCCGGCGGATACCGGATCGTCGCCGAGCGGGTCCTGGCGGGTGCGCGAAAAGCGAGTGCGGTGCGATGACCGCGACGAAGGCGCTTTCCGTTCGTGTGATCCGGTGGAGCGAGACCGATGATCGAACCCGCCGAGAGGTCCTTCAAAGGCCTGACGTGGCGGTTCAGGCAGACCTCGATGCGCGGGTGCGCGCCATCATCGAAGACGTCCAGGGCGAGGGCGACGAAGCCCTGCGGCGGCTGACCGAGCGCTTCGATGGTCCGCGGCTCGAGGCGTTCGAGGTAAGCGCCTCCGAGTTCGACGCGGCCGATCTGGCGGTGTCCACGGCGGTGAAGGCCGCGATGTCGGAGGCGCGCGAGCGGCTCATCACCTGGCACCGGGCGGGGATATCCGAGGAGTTCCGCATCGACACCGCGCCTGGCGTCTCGTGTGGCCGCATCCTCCGGGGTATTCGTCGGGTCGGCCTCTACGTCCCGTCCGGTTCGGCGCCCCTGCCCTCCACCGCACTGATGCTGGGCGTACCCGCGAGCCTCGCCGGTTGCGAGGAGGTCATCTTGTGCACCCCTCCGCGGAAGGACGGCAGCGCCGACCCCACCGTCCTCGTGGCCGCCCGCTTGTGCGGAATCCGTCGCGTGTTCAAGGTCGGCGGCGCTCAGGCGATCGCCGCCATGGCGCTTGGTACGCGGTCCATCCCGGCCTGCGACAAACTTTTTGGTCCGGGCAACGCATTCGTGACCAGCGCCAAACGGCAGGTTTCCACGATGCCCAGCGGGCCCGCGATCGACATGCCGGCCGGTCCGTCCGAGGTGCTGGTCATCGCGGATTCGGGAGCCTCACCCGAGTTCGTTGCCGCGGACCTGCTCGCCCAGGCCGAGCACGGGCCGGATTCACAGGTCATCCTCCTGAGCGACGCCTCGACTCTCATCGATGCCGTCCTCGAAAGCGTCGAGCGACAGGTCGAGAGCCTGCCGCGGGCAGATATCGCGCGGCGCTCCCTCGATCACGCCCGCTTTGTTGTGACCGACACCCTGGACCGCGCCTTCGACATCAGCAACGAATACGCCCCCGAACATCTGATCCTCGCCCTGCGCACCCCGGAGACCTTCCTGAACCGCGTGCGCGCCGCCGGGTCGGTCTTCCTCGGAGATCACGCACCCGAGACCCTGGGCGACTATTGCTCGGGAACGAACCATGTCCTGCCAACCAGCGGCGCGGCCCGGGCGTACAGCGGCGTCAGCGTCGCGAGTTTCCAGACCTCGATCAGCGTTCAGTCGGTGACTCGTGAGGGGCTCTTGAACATCGGCCCCTGCGCGGTGACCCTCGCCCGCGCCGAGGGCCTCGAAGCTCACGCACAGGCCGTCGTTCGCCGCATGGAGTCATCGTCATGAGCGTGCTCGATCTCGTTCGTGAGGACCTCCGCGCTTTCACCGGATACGCCTCGGCCCGGCGCGAGAAGGCGACGGGCCATGTCTGGCTCAACGCGAACGAGAGTCCCTGGACATCGAGCGCCGATGCCGGTCACGGCCTCAACCGATATCCCGATCCGCAGCCCGCCGCGTTGCGCGCGCGCCTGGCGGAACTGTACGGCGTTTCCGCCGAAAGACTCATGGTCACGCGCGGCAGCGACGAGGGGATCGATCTGGTGGTGCGCGCGTTCTGCCGAGCCGGCATCGACGGCGTCCTCATTGCACCACCCTGCTTCGGGATGTACGCGGTCAGCGCGCGGGTTCAGAATGCACCGCTCATCGAGGTTCCACTCATCGACGACGAGACGCGCTTCGCCCTGGATCTGACCGCAGTCGAGGACATCATCGAGCTTGGCGACGTGCGCGCGGTGTTCCTCTGCTCGCCCGCAAACCCCACCGGCCAGGCGCTCTCCCTCAAGGAGATCCGCCGCCTCGCGAAGAAGGCGACGGATCGCGCGGTGCTGGTCCTCGATGAGGCTTACGTCGAGTTCTCGTCGATTGGAAGCGCGCGCGCTCTGCTCGATGAGTTCACTCATCTCGTGATCCTGAGGACCCTCTCGAAGGCCTACGCCATGGCGGGAGCGCGCATTGGCGCCGTCATCGCCGATCCGGACGTGATTGGCGTGCTTCGCTCTCTTCAAGCGCCCTATCCCGTGCCGGCGCCCTCCGCGGCCATAGCACTCGCCGCCCTCTCCGACGCGGCGCAGAAGGAATCGCGGGAGCGCATCGCCACGCTGGTTCGCGAGCGCAAGGCCCTGCTCAAGAGTCTGTCCGGGATCGATGGCGTGCGGCGCGTCTATCCCTCCGAGGGCAACTTCCTGCTCGTGCGCTTCGATGATCCGGCCGCGGCTTTCGAGCGGCTTCTCAAGAGCGGCGTGGTCGTCCGTGACATGCGTGCGATGCCGCAACTGGGCGATGCCCTTCGTATCTCCGTGGGCACGCCGGAGGAGAACGCGACAATGATCAGGGCGTTAAAGCAATGAGCCGCATCCTGTTCATCGATCGTGATGGCGTTCTGATCGAGGAGCCCGGCGACTTCCAGATCGACTCCTACGAGAAGTTCCGGCTCGTGGAAGGCGTGATCCCGGCGCTCCTTCGTCTGCGCGATGCCGGCTTCGAGTTCGTCATGGTGAGCAACCAGGACGGCCTCGGAACCGCGAGTTTCCCGCGTGAAACCTTCACCGGACCGCACAACCTTCTTCTCCAGATCCTCTCCTCCCAGGGCATACGGTTCCGCGAGATCCTGATCGACGAAAGTCTGCCCGAAGAGAACAAGCCGACGCGGAAACCGGGGATCGCGATGGCCCTTCACTACCTGCGCGACCGTTCGATCGACCTGGCGAAGAGCGCGATGGTCGGGGATCGGGAGACGGACATACAGTTCGCGAGCAACCTGGGCGTGCGCGGCTTCAGGCTCGGCCCGGGGCACTACAGCTGGGCCGAGATCGCGCACATCCTCGTTGACGCGCCCCGAATCGCCGAAATCGAGCGGACCACGAAAGAGACCCGGATCAGGGTCAGAGTCGATCTGGACCGAACCGCGGACCCCATCGTCAAGACCAACCTCGGTTTCTTCGACCACATGCTCGAGCAGCTCGGCAAACACGGCGGCTTTGCCCTGGAGGTCAGTTGCGCAGGCGACCTCCATATCGACGAGCACCACACCGTGGAGGACACAGCCCTTTCCCTCGGCACGGCGCTCAAGCAGGCGCTTGGCGACAAACGCGGCATCGGGCGGTACGGTTTCACCCTGCCGATGGATGAGACGCAGGCGAGCGCGGTGCTCGATTTCTCCGGCCGTCCCTACTTCGTCTTCAACGGAACGTTCCCCCGCGACAACGTCGGCGGACTGCCCACCGAACTCGTTCCTCACTTCTTCCGATCGCTGTGCGAGACCTCGGGCCTCAATCTGCACCTGAGCGTTCAGGGCGAGAACGCTCATCACATGGTCGAGGCCTGTTTCAAGGCGACGGCGAGGGCGCTTCGGCAGGCGATCCGCCGCGAAGGAGTCGAACTGCCCAGCACCAAAGGCGCGCTGTGACCCCAAGGCTCGTCCTCCTCGATTCAGGAGGAGCCAATATGGGATCAGTGCAAGCTGCGTTCGGGCGGCTCGGCGTGGATGCTCCGGTGACTTCGGACTGGAACACGATCCGCGATGCGACCCACGTGGTGCTTCCCGGCGTGGGCGCCGCCGCCGCGTGCATGGCGAAGCTGCGCGAGAACGGCCTCGACCGCGTGATCCCCCGCCTCACCCAGCCGCTCATCGGAATCTGTGTCGGTATGCAGCTTCTGTATCAGCGCTCCGAGGAAAGTGACACCGAGTGCCTGGGACTCCTCGAGGGCACGGTGCGATTGCTCCCCCAGGCCCCGGGCATCCGGATCCCCCACATGGGCTGGAATCGGCTCGAGACCAGGGCGCAGGCCGACCATCCCCTGACCAACGGCCTCAGCGGCGCGTCGGTCTACTTCGTCCACTCCTATGCCGCCTCGCCATCCCAGGACACCCTGGCCACCTGTACCCACGGCGTACCCTTCAGCGCCATCGTGACGAGGGGTGCGGTCATGGGCGCCCAGTTTCATCCGGAGCGCTCGGGAGCCCCGGGCGCGCGTCTGCTCCGGAACTTCCTCGCGATTTCATGAGCTTCACCATCCTGCCCGCGATCGACGTTCGAAACGGCGCGGTCGTCCGCCTCTCTCAGGGTGACTACGAGAAGCAGACGACGTACGAAGGAGCGCCGATAGAGACGATCCGCGAGTACGCCGCGGCGGGGGCCGCATGGCTCCACCTCGTCGACCTCGACGCCGCCCGCGAGGGCCGTTACACTCTCCGGCCTCTCGTCGAGCAGATTCGCGCCACCACCTCTCTCCAGATCCAGACCGGTGGCGGTGTGCGCCACGAAGACGATGTCGCGGCGATGATCGCCGCGGGCGCAACGCGCGTGGTCGTAGGTACGGTGGCGGTTCGGGAGCCGGAGAAGGTTGCGGGCTGGCTCGCGAAGTTTGGGGCCGACCGCCTGACCCTCGCCCTCGACACCCGCCAGGATGAGAGCGGCGTGTGGAGGCTCCCGGTCCGCGGCTGGACCGAGAACACCCCGCACACGCTCGAGAGCCTTCTGGGTCTGTACGCGGAGGCGGGACTTCGGCATGTGCTTTGTACCGACATTGCGCGCGACGGCATGTTGTCGGGCTTCAACACCGATCTGTATCGCTCGCTCGCCCTGCGTTTCCCGCACCTCGAGATCCAGGCCTCCGGGGGCGTGCGCAGCATCGCCGACATCCTGGATGCGAGAAGCGCCGGCGCCTCGGCGGCGATTCTCGGCCGCGCCCTCCTCGAGGGCCGCTTCGGCCTCAAGGAAGCGCTCGCGTGCTGAGCCGGCGGATCATCCCCTGTCTCGATGTGCGCGACGGCCAGGTCGTGAAGGGCGTGCGCTTCAAAGACCACGTGGTGATGGGCCACATCGAGGACCTCGCCTTGCGCTACCGCGATGAAGGCGCCGACGAACTCGTGTTCTACGACATCACCGCAAGCCCCCAGGGCCGATCGGTCGACCGCGCGTGGGTCGAACGGGTGGCCCGGATCATCGACATTCCCTTCTGCGTCGCGGGGGGAATACGGTCCGTCGAAGACGCCCGCGCTGTCCTCTGGTCGGGCGCCGACAAGATCTCCGTCAACTCGCCCGCTCTCGAGCGGCCGCCTCTGGTGGCCGAACTCGCCGAGGCGTTCGGTGTCCAGTGCGTGGTGGTCGGGATCGATTCCCTGCGCGACCCGGACGGCGAGTGGCGGGTTCGCCAATACACCGGGGACCCGCACAAGTCGCGATCGCTCGATCGGCGAACCCTCGACTGGGTCGGCGAAGTTCTCTCTCTCGGAGCAGGCGAGATCGTCCTAAACTGCATGGCAGCGGACGGCGCCCGACAGGGCTACGACCTGGAACAACTGAAGGCGGTGAGAGCGATCTGTCCGGTTCCCCTGGTGGCATCGGGAGGGGCGGGCGAAGCAGCTCACTTCGCTCAGGTGTTCCGGGAAGCCGATGTCGACGCCGCGCTCGCCGCCAGCGTGTTCCACACCGGCGCGCTGCCGATTCCCATGCTCAAGAAGTACCTGCGTGAACAACACATCGAGGTGCGTGATGTCGCCTGAAGAGATCGACGGACTGGACTGGGAAAAGCAGGGAGGCCTCCTCCCCGCGGTGGTCCAGGACGTCCACAACGGCCGGGTCCTGATGCTCGGCTACATGAACCGGGAGGCCCTCGAGGCGACAATCGAGACCGGTCACGTGACCTTCTGGAGCCGGAGCAAGGAGCGCCTTTGGACGAAGGGCGAGACCAGCGGCAACGGTCTTACTCTCGTCGCCATCGACACCGACTGCGACAAGGATTCGCTCCTGGTGACCGCCAACCCCGCCGGACCCACATGCCACAACGGCACCGTGAGTTGTTTCGCGGATGCTCCGTCCAACTTCCTGGCCGACCTCGACACTTTCATCCGGGATCGCGAACTCGATCGACCGCCGGGCAGCTACACCGCCAATCTCTTCGATGCCGGGACAAAGGGGATTGCCAAGAAGGTGGGAGAAGAGGGTGTCGAGGCCGCCCTCGCCGCGGTCACCGAGGATGACGAAACACTCCTTGGCGAAGCGGCGGACCTCCTGTACCACCTTGTTGTCCTGCTCCGCTCCCGAGGCCTGCCAATGACTGAGGCCATCCGGGTCCTCAAGGATCGTCACCGGCCGTAGCTCATTCACCAAACCAGGACGACGGAACCGTGGCTCCGTTTTTGCTTAAACGGGGCGAGACTTGGTTTTCCCTCGGGACTGTCCTTCGAACCGGACGCTCCCCAAGCGAATCTGAAGAATTTCTACGGAGGTTCACATGCGCATCGCTCCTTTCGCACTTTCCCTGCTGCTTCTTCCCGGCCTCGCCGCCGCTCAGGACGAGGGAATGGCCCTCAACGTGGGCAGTGGCCTCGACAGTGGTATGAGCCTCAACTGGACGTTCCGCGAGAACTGGACGCTTCGGCCCACTCTCGGCCTGGGCTATTCGGACTTCTACGGTTTCGAGGCGTTCCTCGGGTCGACGCTGTTGCGGTCGTTCGCCATCGGTGACCGCGTCTATGTCTACGGCGGCGCGGGGGTGTATTTCGGATCGAGCGGACCCTCCGCCTCCGGGGGAACCAACGGGACGCAGACGCCAGGAGGCGTGCGGGGGACCGGTCAGATCGAGACCTCTTTCGCGCAGAACAGCGGCAGCCTCTTCTACTTCACCGCCCCGGTGGGGCTGCGGGCGCGCCTCTTCGGCAGCCTCGAGGCTTTCGCGGAGACCGCCTACCAGCGAACGATGTCGGGCCAGTTCGCCCTCAATCAGACCGGCCAGTTCTCCGGAAACGGGCGGCAGCGCTTCGGGGGCACGGTCGGGGTCAGCCTTCGGTTTTGATCGCGGAGCGCGGTAGCCCCGGCAGGACGGGGCTCGCGTAGGATTCCCCCTTCCTGGCCCGAATCGGGGCCTTTGCAGGGGAGAACGGCGATGAAACTGGCGTCCTTCATCAAGGATGGGAAGGCAACCTACGGCGGCGTCACCGGCGATCGCGTGGTGGACCTCGGACCGAAATTCGGCGCCCGTTTCCCCGATCTCAAGTCGCTGATCGCGGGCGGCGCTCACGTGGGCCTTGCGCCCTTCATCGAGACCGGAAAGGACTGGATGCCTCTCGAGGTGGCCCAGTTCCTCCCCGTGATCCCGAACCCCGGGAAGATCTTCTGCATCGGCGTCAACTACGCCGACCACCTGAAGGAAATGGGACGGGGCGTCTCGGACCATCCCACGATCTTTCTGCGCTTCACCGACACCCTCGTGGCTCATGGGCAGGCC
>CAYNHK010000028.1:0-29156 GCA_964396875.1 uncultured Acidobacteriota bacterium
GGGCTCCCAAGCGATAGGAGCATCGCAACCTCCAAGGCCTAGGAACTTAGCACATCTCGCGGCTCAAGCCTCAAACCCTGCCCCTTTCCAGTGGCCGCTCCAGTTCCACATGCCGAACATCGTCTTCTGATCCACGGGGTGGCCGAGAGCGCGGGCGGCCTGGGTGACCTGGCCGCGATGATGGGCTTCGTGGCTGATGAGATAGGCGACGAAGTGAGCCACGTTCGGTTTGAAATCCCTGATCCTCCCGTCCTCGGTCCGGGCGGCTTCGCGAATCACCGCGCGCAGCGCGGAGGCCGAGGCCTCGAGCGCCTTCCCTGCTCCGGCTTTGGTGAGCGCCTCGGCATCGACCTTGGATGGCACGTCATTCAGCTTCTGCGCAGTCAGCCACATGAGCCGGACGTTGTGAATGTGCGCGAAGAGCTGAGCGATGTTGCGGCCTTTGCCCGCGGGCGGGGACGCCGTCCACGCCGCGTCGGCGACGGCCTGGAGCAGACTCTGGTTGATGCTCTCGCTGACCGCCAGCATCTCCTCGAGAGCGGCGCGACAATCAAGCGCGGGTGCGTTCTTCTTTGTGGGCATGGGCATTCCTTTTGAAATTTGAAGACTATCGGCTCAATCGATCTCCGCGGCCAGGTACCACGTGTCGTTTCGGGGGTCTCTGAAAATCAGGTAGGCCGCGGTAGCGCCTTCGCTCGCGATTTCCACGTCCCACTCTTCGCGCGCGAAGGTTTCCTCATTCCACCATTGCGTGGAGAGGAGGTAGGGGCCCGCACTCGCCTGAACCCGGCCGCGGATGCTGAGGAAGCGATCGTGGTCCTGGACTTGAAGCGACACCGGCGCCCCGGCCATGTCGACGCGAACGTTCGCGTGAGCGGGCGGACGGATGGCGCGCAACGCGCAGGCGGGCGGACGGGGTTTCGGCGCTGCGACCGCAGTCGCTTTTTTCTTCGACTTCGATTCGGCGACCGGATCGAAGGGACGCATCACGAACTGATCCGGCGTGTGGGTGTCCATGAGCTGCGGCGAGCCGATACGGTCTTCCGGGAAAAACCGCTGAAGCCGGGCGAGGGCGCTCGCCACTCTTTCGGGACTGCTGCGGCCGGCGCCGGTGAAGGAGAACTGGACCGCGCGCGCGGCCGTGGATTCGGCTCGAAGGGAAAGGGAAAGCACCGGAGCCGCCGGAGGACGGCCCTCGAGGCTCAATCGCACGAGCGTTCGCCACGCCGCGTTGTCCGCCGAGGGCGAGGGCGAACGGATCAGGCGGACATCGGTGGTTCCGTTCTCGAGAGCCAGCGTCATCTCGAACGCGGTGGCGGCCCGGCCCGACGACTTGAGCTTCGCGCATAAGGGATCGAGCAGCCGGAACATCAGGAAGACGAGCTGCGACAGATCCTCGACACCGAAACCCGGATCGAGACCGAGGCCGTCATCCGGCTTTTCTTCCACGGGAACGAGCAGCCGTTCATCGCGCCCCGAGGAGGACTCGTGTGCGCGCACCAAGGCGACTCCGCCCCGCGCCCGGAGATCGCTTGCGGGCAGACGGGCCAGATCGCTCGAATTGTGAAGACCCCAATTTCGCAGGCGGGCCAGGGTGCGGTCGTCGAGGTCGAGGCTTTCGAGAGGAAGCGCGCCCAGAAGATCCGCTTCCGCCTTCTCATCGAGGGCGATCGAGAGACCGGGACGAAAAAGAGCCAGACGACGCGCGGCCTGAAGACGCGTGGCGAGGGCGATGCGCGGCTCCACGATGCCGTAGCCCTGAGCCGAGGCCCGGATCGAGACCGCGAGATCGTGAGGGGTGGAAAAAAGGTGCGACAGACCCGAGAGATCGAGCAGGGCCAGCGAACCTCTCTCGACTTCATACCGGGGAGTGAAGTCCTGCGAGAGCCGGATGAGCTGCGCCGCGAACTGCTCCGCCTGCGCCACCACACAACCGAAAAGACGCTGCGTCTCAAAGCTCATCGCGTGTGGACCTCGAGGTCTATCGACGCGGTTTTCAGCATGGGCCAGCTCTGAGTCGCGGCCAGGGTCAGACGTTTCAGCAAGCGTCCGTGGCCGGTCTGCGCGAACAGCCGTTTCTCGGCGCGCAGGCGAATCGACAACCCGCGCGGACTGCCGCCCCAGTGCGCGCGCGAAAGGACGACACACGCGGTTTCCGTGGACTCGAAGGCGCGCAGCAGACGCACATTCCATGCGGTGGGAAGCGCTTTCAGAAGACGATCCGGCAGATCCGCGAAATCCAGGACCACGATGTCGAAGAGGGAGGCTGCGGCCAGGGCATGGGCAGCCCCGATGGCGTCGGCGAGGGCGCGCTCCTTCGTGGGCGTGCCGCGCAACCAGACGAAGTTTCGAAATTCGACGCCCGCGGAGAACGCGGCCTGTGGCGAAAAGCGATCGAGCGGGTCGACCCAGGCGACGAGGTCTTCGCGCGACACCTGCGCCGCCACCGCAAGGGCCAGAGCGGTGCGCCCGGAAGAAGCATTCCCCACGATCTCGCCGACGCTCCCCTTTCGAAATCCCTGGCCGAGGATGAGGTTCCACAAAGAGAAGCCGGTCACTCTCCCTTCGGGTTCGAGGGGCGCGTCGAAAACAGACGAAGCTCCTGAGAGTCTTTTTTCGGCGAGAAGATCCTCGAGGATTTTTTTGCGGGGAGAGGGAGCGGACACGTTCGCCTTATTTTCGCCTCTCCGGGCCGCGAGTCAAATCGGGTGCTTTTTCAGGAGCCGGGCACCATCCAGGGAAAGACGTAGGCCTGCAACAACACCAGCACGCCGACGAGACAGGCAAGAGCCAGGCTGTGGAAGAAGACGTAGCGCAGGATGTCGCCGGGAGAGGCGGCATCGCCGGTGGCGACGCTCGCCACCACGATGCTCTGCGCGTCGATCATCTTTCCCATCACGCCACCCGAAGCGTTCGCGGCCGCGGTCAGCAGCGGAGAAACGCCGATCTGCTGCGCGGTCACGGTCTGGAGATTTCCGAACAAGACGTTCGACGACGTGTCTGAGCCGGTGAGAGCCACTCCCAGCCAACCGAGAAGCGGAGAGAAGAACGGGAACAGGAAGCCGGTGCTCGCGAAGGCGAGGCCCATGCTGGTATCGGAGCCGGAGTAGCGCGTGGTGTAGCCGAGGGCCAGCATGGCGGCGATGGTGAGAAGTGACGTCCTCACGCGCCACAGAGTCTGGCCGTAAAGGGCGAGGAGCGCGCCAGGCGAAAGGCGAAGGAAGAGGCCCGAGGCGAGGCCCGCGAGGAACAGGCCGGTGCCGGTCGCGGAGAGCCAATTGAGGCTGAAGACCGCAGCTTCGGGCTCGGGCTTTGGCACCACGGGCGGGACTCTCACCACCGCTTTATCGAGATACGGCACGGCCACGCGCATGATGGACAGGCCGTCGAGCGTCTTCTTCATCTGCGGAAGGCCCCAGACAAAGACGAAGACGGTCAGCAGGATCCAGGGTGTGAAGGCGCGCAGGGCGGATCGGCGCGAGGGCAGCGCCTCGGCGGCCGCGGTGATCCCTCGCTCGTGATCGAAGCGCCAGATGTTTCGCGGCTGCCAGAAACGCAGAAGGATCAGAAGCGACGACATCGAAACCATCGCTCCCGCGATGTCCACGAGCCAAGGTCCGTGATAGTTGCTCACCAGGAACTGCGTGAGAGCGAAACTTCCCCCCGCGGTGAGACATGCGGGCCACACCTCACGCATGCCTTTCCATCCCGCCATCACCACGATCAGCCAGAAGGGGACGATCACCGAGAAGAAAGGAAGCTGCCGGCCCACCATCGCCGAAAGCTGATCGAGCGGAAGATGAGTCACCGCATTGAGGGCGATCATCGGCGTGCCGAGGGCGCCGAAGGCGACGGGCGCGGTGTTGCCGATCAGCGC
Source organism: uncultured Acidobacteriota bacterium (assembly GCA_964396875.1). Classification (GTDB taxonomy): domain Bacteria; phylum Acidobacteriota; class Vicinamibacteria; order Fen-336; family JAGNNV01; genus JAGNNV01. The sequence continues at coordinate 3,878 of CAYNHK010000028.1, forward strand.
CAGGCCCGCGGCCTCGAGCGGACGAAAACCGAGGCCGATGAGCATCGCGCCCGAGATCGCGACCGGCGTTCCAAAACCCGCGGCGCCCTCGATGAAGGCGCCGAAGCTGAAAGCGATCAACAGGGCCTGGATGCGGCGGTCGTCGCCCAGACCGGCGATCGTGCGCTTCACGATCTCGAACTGGCCCGTCTTCACGGTCACGTCGTAGATGAAGATGGCGTTGAGCACGATCCAGCCGATCGGGAAGAGGCCGTAGGCCGCGCCGTAGATCGCCGAAGCGGTGGCGAGCGGCGGGGGCATGCCGAAGACCAGGACCGCAACAAGCCATGCCGCAAGCAGGCCCGCAAGGGCCGCCACGTGCGCGCGTGCATGGAAAAACGCCAGCAGACCGAGCAGCACCACGACCGGCAGGGACGCCACCAGAGCCGAACTCAGAACATCGCCCAGGGGCGCGTAGATCTGCGGCCAGGTCATGGAGCGAGAGACTACATCGCTCGCCTCCAGGCTAACGGCAGCAGCGATGCCAGGCGTACGAGGGATCGACGCCATCGGCGCCCCGGACGAGCATGACCCCGGTGGTGAGCATGGCCATGAGCGTGAAGGCCCAGGTCAGCACCGGAGCGCGCCGGGCGAGCCGCCGGAACGATCGGGATTGAGAGGTCGCCACCACCAGAACTCCCTGGACCAGAAAGAAGCCCGCCATCCAGCCGGTGAAGTCGCGGGTTCCCACCACGACAAATCCCTCGTGCAGCGCGCCGCTGATCGCGAAGGCGGCGAGCGTGCCCCACACCGGTCTTCGCCGCCCTCCCAAAGGGACGAATACATACCGGTAGAGCATGTGGTTGACCCAGGTGTTCCAGCGTCGGCCCCAGAATTCCCCGGGAGTGCGCGCGGCCAGGGGATTGTCGAAGGGATCGTCGTAGTCGAGCCCACGCAGGGCCAGCGTCACCACGGCCAGATTCAAGGCCCCGGCGAGGCTCAGATAGATCCCGACCTGCGTGGTCATCAATTGAACCAGGTGAGTTCGATCCAGCTGGAGCACGGCCAGCATGAGAAGGAGCGCGAGCCCGAGTTGAACGAGGCCCCTGAGCAGGGTTTGCGAGGCGCGACGCGTGTCCTTTCGGCGGGGAGTCTCAAAGCGCACGACCGCGGGGATGGTCAGGAACTGCAGAACATCCAAAAAACCGCCGGGCTTTTCATGGCCGGCCGTGTACTGCAGTGTCTTGACCAGGAAAAACCAGGTCAGAAGCGCCGCCGCGGCACGAAAGAAGGGCTCGTCGTTGGGCAGGAGGAAGGGCAGGGCGCATGCGGAAAACGCCCCGACGCGCATCAGCCTGGAGTGATCCCTCGACAGGCCAAGAATCACCGGAGTCGCCGCGAGCAGGAGCACTCCGGGGATGAGAGGGAGCATGCGCGGTGGTCGCTACCGGGCTGGCCCCTTGCGAATAACTTTCGCGGCGGCGAGTCTTTCACCAAGATCCTTCTCACGGCCGCGCGTGGTGGGCTTGAAGTAGGTCCGGCCCTTCAGCCGATCCGGCAGGCAGTCCATCACCGCCACTCCTTCGGCCTCGTCATGGGCGTATTTGTACCCCTCGCCATAGCCGAGCGACTTCATGAGTTTCGTCGGCGCGTTGCGAATGGCTTGAGGCGGCGGGTCGGCGCGCGTTTCGAGCGCGTCCTTTCGGGCCTCGTTCCAGGCGGCGTAGACCGCGTTGCTGCGCGGCGCGGCCGCGAGATAGACGACGAGTTCGGCGAGAGCGAGGGCGCCCTCGGGCAGGCCGATGAAATGAACCGCCTGCTGCGCGGCCATGGCGAGGGTGAGGGCATGCGGATCGGCGAGCCCGACGTCCTCGGACGCGAAACGCACGAGCCGGCGCGCGATGTAGAGGGGATCCTCGCCGCCCTCGATCATGCGGGCGAGCCAGTAGAGCGAAGCGTCGGCATCCGAATTGCGGATGGACTTGTGAAGTGCGCTGATGAGATTGAAGTGCTCTTCCCCGCTCTTGTCGTAGAGCAGGGCCTTGCGGGAGAGCGCCTTCTGGGCGATGGCCAGATCGATCCGGCCTTTGCCCCTGGCAAGGGAAGCCGCGATTTCCAGTGCACCGAGCGCACGGCGGGCATCGCCATCGGTGACTTCGGCGAGGAACATCAGGGCGTTGTCGTCGATCTCTATGCCCAGATGGCCCAGACCCCGCTCCTTGTCGCTCAGGGCGCGACGCATGAGGTCGATGACCGCCTCGCCCTCGAGCGGCTTCACCACGAACACGCGGCAGCGGGAGAGCAGCGCGTTCACGATCTCGAACGAAGGATTCTCCGTGGTGGCGCCAATGAGGATCACGTCGCCCGACTCGACCGCGGGCAGAAGGGCGTCCTGCTGCGACTTGTTGTAGCGGTGGATCTCGTCGATGAAGAGCACGGTCTTGCGCCCTTGCGCTCGGCGGCGATGGGCGGCGCTCGCAAGAACGTCCCGCAATTCCTTGACTCCGGTGAGGACTGCCGAGAGCGCTTCGAAGTGCGCTTTGGCGCTCGTTCCATTGCGGATCGCGTAGGCCAGTGTCGTCTTTCCCGAACCCGGCGGCCCCCACAGAATCATGGAGAAGAGTTCGCCGCCTGAAAGGGCGTCGTGCAGCGGTTCTCCCGGCCCGAGCAGAGATTCCTGGCCGAGGATCTGGTCGATCGACTCCGGCCGCATCCGCTCGGCGAGCGGCGCATCCTTCCCCTTCCCGCGATCGGCGCGTGCCCCACCGGCCGAGGGCGCGTCGGGCGCTTCCTCGAACAGCGAGGAGGTCCTCGACTTCGTTGTCACTTCTTCCCGAAGTTCAGCCGATCGAGGACCACGCGCCCGTTGCTCACGATCAGCAGAGGATCCTGGAGCGTCCGCACGTCTTCGAGCGGATTCTCGGCGACCGCGATGAGGTCGGCCTCAAAACCTGCCTCGATCGTGCCGATCGACCGCTCCATCTTGAAGAGAAGGGCGGCGTTCACGGTTGCGGTGCGGATGGCTTCAATCGGGGTCATGCCGAACTTCACGAAGTTCTCGATCTCGTGCGACACGCGGGTGAGGCTGTTCGGACCGTAGCTCGTGTCCGCGCCGGTGACGATGAGAACACCCTTCTGGTGCGCCTTCCGCACGACGTCGGCAAGCCGCGGCAGCATGGCCTGCCCGCGGAGAATGAGTGCCGGCTGGTCGTAGTCGCCCCCGGGCTCGGCAAGGTCGATGACGGTCGAATAGGTCGGCACGAAAGCAATGCCCTTGAGCTTCATCATGTCGAGAGCTTCGTCGGTGAGGTACGTGCCATGTTCGATCGACGCAACGCCCGCCTTCACCGCGGCCGAAGCGCCCTCGGCCCCGTGGGCGTGGGCTTGGACGCGTACGCCCTTGAGCGCCGCCTCCTCGACGATGACCCGGATCTCCGCTTCGTTCCACATCTGCTTGCGCGGATCGGTGTCAGCGGTGCCCGCACGTTCGGTGGCGTTGATCTTGATCCAGTCGACGCCGCGGGCGAGGTTCATTCGCACGACCCGACGGATGTCGGCAATGGTCCTGACGCCACCCATCAGATCGGAGAGTGCAGGGTCCGAGATGAAGGCCTCCTCGGCCAACCGTTCGCGCACGTGATAGCCCGAGGCCAGGACGTCGGGCCCAGGCAGACCCCCGGCCTTCACGAGATCGCGCAAGCCGACATCGATGAACAACGAAGCTCCCGAACTGCGGACCGTGGTGACGCCGGACTCGAGAGCGCGTCGCGCCGCCGCGAAGTTCGAGATGTGGGTGTGCGCATCCGCGAGACCGGGCACGAGAGTGCGTCCGGCAATATCGATGGTCTTCATGCCGGCTGCCGCGGGCGCGCCGGAGATGTTCTCGATCTTTCCTTCGCGCAGGACCACCGTCTGATTGGCGGCGATGCGCCCGGTTCGAACATCGAGGACGTTGGCGCGAACCAGGGCAAGCGGCTCGGCGGCCTTTCCGGCCTGCGCGAATGCCACGGCGCCGCAGCCTATGGCCATGAGGGCGAGGAAAAGTGTGCTGGATACGAACGGTTTCATGCGGGCGGCCTCCACGGGGTGACTGGCGGCAACTATAGAGCGCCGGAACGACCCGGTACCCTCAGTCTCGCGAGCGCGTATCCGGCAGGGAGGCACAAGAGAGCCTGGAACGGCAGGTTCATGCGCTGGTCGCGCGTGAGGTGCATCAGCGCGCCCATCAGCAGAAGGTACGCGATCAGGCCGAGGAGGGGCAGGGCGGCGGCCCGGGCGCCGCTGTCGGCGACAAGAAGAGCGAGGCCAATCAGACCGACACCGAGGAGGATGTCCTGGAGAAACCGGATCTCCCGAAAAGGCAGCGGCCTTCCTTCGTCCCGCAGTTCGCCGCGCCTTGGGTAGATCAGGAAATTCCCGAGCTTGATGATGTAGTTCCGCAGGAAATGAAGCGGATTCGAAGCCATGTAGAGAAGAGTCTTCCGGGCGTAGGCGCGGTCCTTGAGATTCTCTTCCGGCTTCCCATCGACATCGATCACCCCGGCGAAACGTTGTTCGATCTCCGGATCGCGAAAGTAGTCGGCTCGGCGATAGAGATCGTCCCAGAAGATCATGTCGGAGCGCGCGGCATCGAGATGCGGATTGTTCGCGAGGGCGAGGAGCACGCCCCCGTTGGTCGAGACGGGATAGACATGTCCATAGTGAACGGCATTGCGAAGGATCCAGGCGCCGGGCAGGACCCAGGCGGCGAGAACGAAGACGAGGACATGGCGCCACCGCGAAGACTTTGCGGATGACGTCCAAACCCACGGGATGAGCGCGATCGCGAGAAGGCTCGGGACCGGCTTGAACGTCACGGCGAGGCCGAGCAGACCTCCGGCAAGCGCGAATCGCCAGAGATCCGGCTTGCGCTGTGCTTCGGCGGCGGCGAGGGCGAAGGCGAAGAGACACGCGATGTAGTTCGTCTCCGGCACCAGCGTTCCGACGTAATAGGTGAGCGGGAAATAGAGGGCCAGCAGCCACGCCGTGGCCACACCCGCGGTCTCTCCCCACAAAAGCATCGCCAGTCGAAACCCGAGGAAGATGGTCAGGGTCGAGATGACGGCCTGGATCATCCGCATTTCCTGAAATCTGACCGTGGGAGCAAGCCACTTGGGAATCAGGATGAAGACCGCTTGGCCGGGCGGCGGTATGAAATTGGTTGGATACGTCGGCAGCCAACCCTTGCCCGCCAGCACCGACTCCGCCATGCCCTGGTAGTAGCGGCGAACGTCGGTTCTCTGGTCGACGTTGGGTGCGTAGATGCGTGAGACTGAGTCGAAGCGCGCGGCGCCGCCAAAGAGCAGAGCCGCCGTGACCAGCCAGAACGCTCGTCGCGTCATGAGACCACCTGGACCTCGGGATCCCCGGACCGGAGCGAAGGTGTCCGTCGGGACCATAACCAGATCGCGATCGCCATTATCGATAGGGCCACGAGGTGCGCCACGAACGCCTCATCCGAGAGACTCGGACCCTGAAGGTTGTAGTAGTTCGCGGGCTCGTGGGCCTCGGCGAACATGTCCGCTCCTGACCATCGCCACCAGAGCTTCGAGAAAAGCAGGCACACCGCCGCCGCGGCCGCGACCACCCGTGAGTTGCGCAACCAGGGCTCGAGGGCGAGAACCGTGCACACGCCGATCAGCGGCCAGTTCGCGTTCAGTCGACGGGACTCGGTATCGAGGGCCTGCAGTCCCATGAGAGCGATCGCCACCAGGGGCCCTGGTCCCAGCCGGCGGGCCGCTTCGACCGCGCGCGGCCAGACCGCACAGGCCACCACCGCGAGCGCGCCGAAATACGCGGCATGCCCGACGAGGGGGGCGAGCGGCCGGGTCCGGACATAAAGAAGGACCTCCCGCCAGTACGTGACTTCGCTGAACGCGAGCGAGCCGCTCTCGGTGGAAGCCACGTAAAGGCGGCCCAGGAGGAACAGAGCCACTGCGGTGGCCACGCCGCGGGCCGACCACGTCGAGAAGACTGTTTTGAGGGTCGCGACGGTGATTCGCGAAAGAACGGCCACGAGGGCGAAGCCGAAGATCCAGGCGTTCATCGCGAGCGATCCCACGTTCCGGGGGCTCCATTCCGGGGTCGGCATCTGCGCCGCGAGCCAGCTCGCGGCAAGAAGAATCACTCCGGCAGGGAGGGCGGCGACCGCCCAACCCCAGTGCAACGTCGAAGCGGACGCGTCCTCCGCCGCTTCCGGGCGATCCATGGTCCGCGGCCAGACAATCAGGGGAAGCAGTAGGTAGAACGCCGCGGGCCAACTCACGAGGGCGACCATGGACGCGATGACAAGAACCCACGGGCGGCGCGTGACCCATCCCCAGATCATGGCCATCCCGAGGGTGAACGCGAAAGAGTCCCCGATGTTCGCGTAGTACACCGGCAATCTGCCGTTGGCCGGATTCAGGAAGAAACCCAGGAAGAGGACCCATTGTGCGTGCAGAGAAAGACCGAGCCGGCGGCACAGATCCACCAGCATCAGGATCGATCCGGTGAGCAGGACCAGGTTCATGCCGAGGAACGTCCACCGGATCGTGATCGGATCGAAGGGCAGGCCAAGTGCCCGTATCACACCATGAACAACCAGACTTGGACCCATGCGCTGGACGTAGTAGTCGTTGATTTCGCGGTTGAACAGGGCCTTGGGGCCTTCGGTGGCGTAGCGCGCGAATCTCACCCCGTCCCATCCGAGGCCATCGTTGGCAGAAACCTGCTCGCGGGCGGCGATCGCGCCCAGCCAGAGCGTCCAGGCGATCAGGAGGAATGGGATGAGGCCGGAGGACTTCACGACTGCGCGGGTCGGGACGCCAGATAACGTTCGATCGAGAGAGCTATCCGATCGGCGGTTCGCCCATCGCCGTAGATCCGCCCCGGCTTCACCTTCGGCGGTTTCTCCTCGATCGCCCGAATGGCGCGAACGATGGTGAGCGCACCCGAGCCGACCAGGCGATTGGCGCCCCCGGCCAGCGTTTCCGTCCACTCGGTGGTGTCGCGAAGCGTGACGCAGGGTTTGCCCAGCAGAAACGCTTCCTTCTGCAACCCGCCGGAGTCGGTGAGAACGGCGCGCGCGCGCAGGATGAGGCCCAGGGACTGGGTGTAGCTCACCGGGCCAAGAGTGCGCACGTTTTCGGGGGGCTTCAGCCTGAAGGTCTTCAACCGCGCCGCGGTCCGCGGATGGAGAGGAAGAACCACGGCGCGCGGAAGTTTGCCGAGGCCGGTGAGGATCGAGGCGAGCCGGTCACGATTGTCCGTGTTCTCCTGCCGATGCACGGTGGCAAGATAGAAATCGCGCGGAAGGTCCATCCCCGCAAGAGCGTGCCGGGCGGGTGCTCTCATGCGCTGAAGCACATCCGTCATGACGTCCCCCACGACCACCACGCCTTTGCGGATGCCCTCTTCGGCCAGGTTCGCGGCCGCGAGTTTCGTCGGGCAGAACAGCAATGTGGAGACGTGGTCCGTGAGGCGGCGGTTCACTTCTTCCGGCATCCGCATGTCGCGGCTGCGCAGTCCCGCCTCGACATGAGCCACAGGAATGTGCAATTTGGCCGCGGCAAGCGCACCGGCGAGCGTCGAGTTGGTATCGCCCAGGACCACCACCATGGCCGGTCGCACTCGCCCCAGAGCCGCCTCGATCCCGGCCAGCATGGCCCCGGTCATGGCGCCATGGGATCCGCCGGAAAGTCCCAGGTGGATCTGCGGCTTCGGGATTCCGAGCTCTCGGAAGAACGAGCCGGACATGGCGTCGTCGAAATGCTGACCGGTGTGGATGAGGGTATGGGAGAAACGTTTCCGCAGCGCCACGATGAGGGGCGCCGCCTTGATGAACTGTGGCCGTGCGCCAACCACGGTGAGAATCCGTTGCACCCGGCAAGCCTAACCTCGAAGCCTCGGGTCGGTTTCCCAGGGCTTTCCATCGGTAGACTCAGGTTTGTGCGAATAGCGATAACCGGGGTTGCGGGCTTCGTGGGCTCGAACCTGACCGAACGACTTCTCGAGCGCGGCGACACCGTTCGCGGAATCGACGACCTCTCCCACGGCTCCCTCGAAAACCTCGGAAAGGCGGTCGACCACCCCTCGTTCCGGCTCGACCAGGGGACGATTCTGGACCCGGCTGCCCTGCGCGCGACGTTTGAGGGGGCCGAAGTGGTGGTTCATCTCGCCGCCGGAAAGATCCCGCGTCACGGAGATGCTCTCGACACCCTTCTCATCAACGGAGAAGGCGGCCTCAATGTCCTCCGGGCCGTCCAGAGCTGCGGCGTCAGACGCATCGTCCTGGCCTCGACATCCGACTGCTACGGCCGCAACCCCTCGGTCCCGTTCAATGAAGAGTCCGCTTCGGTGATCGGGTCGCCGAACGTGCGGCGCTGGAGCTACGCCGTCTCGAAGATGTTCGAGGAACAAGCTCTCTTCGCCTTCCGGGAGCGTTACGGCATCGAGGGTGTGGCCCTCCGGCTCTTCGGCGGGTACGGTCCCAAGCAGAACATCACGTGGTGGGGCGGGCCGCAATCGGTATTCATCGGAGCCGCACTTCGCGGCGAAGCGCTCGAGGTCCACGGAACCGGAAAGCAGACCCGGAGCTTCACCTACATCGACGACATGGTGGAAGGCTTCATGCGCGCCATCGATACACCGAAAGCGGATGGCGAGGTTTTGAACATCGGAATCGATCGTGAGATCACGATCGAGGACCTGGCGAAGATGATCTCGGGGATGATCCGGCCCGGAGAAGCGCCCAACGTTCGCCTTATCCCTTACGAGACCTTCGGACGGTACGAGGACGTGGAGCGGCGAATCCCCGATGGTGCGAAGTCTCAAGCCATTCTCGGTTTTCGCGCCCGTGTGAACCTCGAGGAAGGTCTTCCCCGTGCGATCGAATGGCAACGCGAGACGATGCGGCGACTCGGTCTGCTGTGATTCACGCGGTGGTTCCGGTTCTCAATGAAGAACCGAACGTAAAGGCTCTCGCCGGTCGCCTGAGGGATGCGCTCCAGCCGTTTGCGCCCTTTCGGATCCTCTTCGTCGACGACGGATCCACCGACCGAACCGTGGAGGTGCTGAAGGCCCAGGGTGCGGAGTTTGGAACCGTCTCGCACCCGAGGAACCTCGGCCCCGGCGCCGCGTTCAGAACCGGCTTCACGGAGATTCTGAAGACACTGAAGGCGGAGGATCTCGTGCTGACGCTGGAAGGCGACGGAACGAGCGACCTGAACATCCTGCCCCGGATGATGAGCCGGATCCGGCACGAGGATGACGACATCGTCCTGGCCTCGTGCTACCTGTTCGGCGGCGGCATCAAGGGCACGTCGCTGCATCGTATCGGCCTCTCTCACGTCGCGAACGGTCTGGTGAAGCAGACCCTGGGGCTTTCCGGCCTCGCCACGCTCTCGAGCTTCTTCCGGGTGTACCAGGGCCGAACCCTCCTGAGGCTTCGCGAGGCGTCGGGCGAGAGACTGTTCGAGTCTGACGGCTTCGAGAGCCAGATCGAGATCCTTCACCTCGCTTCGAAGCTCAAGATGCGCATCTCGGAAGTGCCCATGGTCCTCGACGGATCGAAACGTCTCGGCAAGAGCAAGATGAAGGTCCTGCGGACGTCGCTCGCCTACCTTCGCCTGGTGGCGCGGTACCGTTCGTGAACCACTGGATCGTGCCGGGAGCGCTCGGGTTCCTTCTCGGCGTCTTGAGCCTGTCGGCAAACGTCGGTCGGGAGATCGCGGTCGAGACGGGAGGTGCGAGGGGGCCGCTGCTGATGTCGGGTCTCGGCCCAAGCGAGGCGGTCTGGGCCCTTTCCAAAGAGGAGATCAGCGACGCCCGTCCCGACTTCTATTTCCGTCGGATCGAGTCTTCGGAATCGCGGGTCTCCATACCCCTGCGCTCCCTGGGCGTCATGAGTGTGGCACTTCGCATGGACACCACGGTTCGAACCCGGGTCGATCTCCTGCGCGAGACCGAGTCCCTGGGCGAATCGTTCGTGGCTCCCGGTCCGTGGGCGGAGTCAAGGATCGCGTCGAGCATCGATCCGGCTCCAGTGGACTTCACTCTGCGGTTTGAAGACGCGCCGCTCGTTGGCCGTTCCGACCCCGAGAACTTCCGACGCTACGTCGATCGACTCATGATCCGAAGTGAGAGCGGCTTCGACCTGCCCTGGCAAAGCCGGATCGCGGGCGGTGTCGCCGTCGCGTTCCTGGTCTTGCTGATTCGCGCTGCGGTAAGTGGCGCGGCGGCCGGACTGACGGGTCTCACTCTGACGGCCCTGCTCTTCTGGTTGAGCCTCCGCGAACCCATAGCCCTCGCCCTGGCCCTGCCACGACTGCTGGGCTTCGCGGTGGCCGCCGCGGCCCTCATTGCCCTGCTTGGCCGACTCCTGCGCATCTCTTCGAGGGCGGGTGCGGGCCTGGCTCTACTGGGCTCGGCGATGACTTTTGCCTACGGCTTCTTGTCGTTCCTCCCCAATCATTCGCCCGCCGACCTCGACATTCACATCTGGCGAGCCGTGGACCTGGGGAGCGTCCCGATGTCCTATGACGCGTGGCTCCGTTACGGCTCTCACTACCCGACGCCCTCACAGATCCGCGGCGAGGCGACCGCGGCACTTGGCGAGGGTCCGGCGATCCCGTATTCACCTCTGCCTTACGTCATCTTCTACGCCGCCCACGCCGCGGGCCTCGATCTGCACTGGTCCATGAACGCCATCCAGGCCGTCGGTCTCACGCTGCTTCTTCCGTTGATCTTCGCTCTGGTTCGGACGGTCTCGAGCGAACACGGCGGTTTGCTTGCCGCCGCCTTGATGGCCCTCGACCTCGCCACCGTGCATCATCTCGGGCGGGCGCATGCCCCGGCGGTGCTCGGCGGGGCCCTTGGTCTGGGGTCCCTGCTCGCTTTCGGTTTGAGTCTGGACCACATCCGCGAGCCGGGCCGGTGGAAGACGCCGGCGGTGCTGCTCGGCCTCGGTGCGCTCGGCTACTCGAGCACGCCGCTGTTCTACGCGCTGTTCGGTCTGTGTTTCTTCGGGCTCGCACTCCTCAAGCCCGGCTCACGGGACTTCGCAAGACCAGCGGCACTCGCCCTGGGCGCGGGAGGAGCGCTCGCCCTGGCTCTCTTCTACGGGCACTACCTGCCCGGGCTGCTGAGCGGAGGAGGAAGCCCCGCGCTCCTGTCGGATCCGTTTCCGGGTCGGACCTTCTTCATCTTCCACAACGAGTCGCGACAGAGCCTGCGCCTGTGGAGGCTGGGCCTCTTCATCCCGTTCCTTGCCGCTCTCCCCGCGCTTTTCATGATCGCCGTCCGCGGCCCCGCCAGCCTCCGGATCTTTCTCCTTTCATGGGCGGGCGCATGGGCCGGGATCATGGCGCTGAAGGAGCCGTGGGCGTTCCCCGTCCTGCTGCGATGGGCCAAGGAGGACTTCTACGCGGCGCCGGCACTTGCCCTGTCGGTGGCGGTCGCGATCGGGCGTCTCCAATCCCGCCCGGTTCGCGTGGGTCTCACCGTGTTGACTCTCGCGGTCGCGGCGTTCCTCCGTATCCGGGACTATGGCTTCCACGCGGATTCGCTCAGGTTTCTGCGGTGAAGGAGAGGAGCCGCGTCATCGCGGCCGCGATCCTGCTGCTGGTACTCGGAGCAGGGGTCGCAAAGGTCTCTTTGTCACGCGCTCTGCCCGAACTCGGCTGGCCCGACGAATGGATCTATCTGACCCAGGCGCGAAACATTGCCGAGCGGGGAACGCTCAACACCAATTTCTACATCGCCTCGAGCATCGAGAAGATCGGATATCCCCATCGCGACGTCCACCTCCCCGGCTACGCCCTGGCGCTTGCAGCCGCGGGCTCATGGAACGGCTACACGTTCGAAACCGCGACCGCGCTCAACGTCGTCTGTTATCTCGTCACCATCCTGAGCGTCTTCTTCCTTGCGAAGGGTTTCGTCTCGACCCCGAGGAGCGGCCTGGCGGCGGCACTCGTGGCCATCCTCCCTCCGTACCCCGGGTATCTCGCGGTGGCCTATCCCGAGCATCTGACCGCGACCGCGGTCATCGTGCTGATCACGCTCGCGGTCTGGATCAGGGGTCGGCTCGCCACATTCCTGCTGGGCTTCGCCGTGGGGGCGTCGCTGCTTTTCCGCGAAACCGTTCTCTTCGCCCTGCCGATCTTCGTCGAGCGGCTCGGCATCAGAAGAGCGCTGCGTTTCTTCCTGCCCGGCCTGCTGCTCGCAGGGGTGACGCTCCTGCCGCCCTTCTCCGCGAAACGCGCGATCCACCCCAACGCCCTCTACCCAAGCGCCATCACCGAGGCTCTCGCAAGCCCCGAGCCCATCTCCCAACTGTGGGCCACGATCTCCGAGAATGCGCGGGCCAACCTCGGACTGCTCGCTTCCTCGAATCCCATCGAACGCGCCGAGGATGCGGTCCTTCTCTTCCTGATGCTCCTTGCCCTGGCTGCTTTGGCCGCGAGCTTCACCATGGAACGCAGGGACCGTCCATTCGCCCTCGCGATCCTTCTCTCCACGGTGCTGCTCTTCGCCGCAATGGTCGTGGTCTACGTGGTGAGAGAACGAGGAGGGGTCTGGGGTGGCGTGCGGGCGCTGATGCCCATGGCGCCGCTCTTCGTGGTGGTTCTCTGCGGCCTCAAGGTGGGAAGGATTCCCGCAGGGCTTCTGGCGACCAGTCTCGTGGCCGCGAGTCTGTTCCTCAACTCGTGGCAGATCACTTTCTTCAACCGGTACAAAGGCTCGAACCTGGAGGACCAGGACCGCGCAGCCACTTTCATCGAGACGCGGACAAAGCGATTCGCTCCGCGGCGGGTGGTGGGCGGACGCTACTTTCAGTACGCGTACCGGAACTTCCCCGTCGAAGTGGTGTGGAGCGGCGCCGACACCATGGCGAACCTGAACCAGCTCTATCTCAAGGCCCCCTTTGATTTCGTGGTCATCCACCGCCGCAGCACCATGCGCTTCGACCTGCGAAACGACGCGCGATACGAGTGGCTCAACGCCCCGGAGGGCCAGGCCGCCGAATACCAGATCTATCGTCGCGTGGCGCCCTGAAGCGCGGCGTCAGCGAAGAGGCGGAACCGTATAGACGACCGTGCTTCCGCCATCGAAAGCGATGGCGAGCTTGCGGCGGCGGCCCTGGCCGACGATGAAGTCCGCGCGGAACTGGTGGGCGAGGCTCACGATCTCTTCGTCCGTGTACTTCCCGAACTCCTGAGCCATCACGGTCTCCATCCGTCGGCCCCATTCCTTCGCGAAACCATCGTCGAAGTACTGCTGGGTGCCATCCTTCCATTCGCCCACGATCGAGCGCTCGGAGAAAACGCGAAAGCCGGCTTCCTTGGGCGGGGTCAGGAAGAGGGCGGTCCGAGGCGTGTTCTCGCGGGCCCAGGTCTGGGCGGCGTAAAAGGAGCCCTGCTCGAAACGCTGGCGCTGCCGTGTGAAGTTGTCGGCGAGAAGCGGCCCGACGGTGAGGCCAAAGGCCAGAATGGACAGGGCCCGGGCGCGCCGCCGGTCGGACTGTGAAAAAGAAAGGGCGAGGAGCAGGGCCACACCGAGGATCGAGAAGACGGCGGAGTTCTGGAGCCTTCTCAAGAACTCCGCGAGATACTCGGTCCAGAGCACCGTCCGGTCCGGCCACTCGAGCATCACGAGGGCCGCCGCCGCGGTCAGGCGAAGCCACACCGGCAGCGGAGGCTGATTCAACGCGAACACCGCGATCAGCACCAGCGGGCCCAGTTGTTCGAGACCGGTCGCGAAAACCGAAAGGAAATAAAACGTCGCGAGCAGACGCATGAGCGGGGAGCCGCGCCAGAGGCGGACGATGTCGACGGCCATGAACGCGAGCAGGATCACGGAAAGGAATCGCCAGATCCGGTGGGGCTGAAACTGTAGAAACGCTTTTGACGGGAAGAACTCCGTGAAAGCGGTGCCCACCACGAACAGAACGGCGGTGGCGACGACGAAAACGCCGAGGCTCAGGAAGCGGCCAGCCTGAGAGCGCCAGGCCGCGGCGGTTCCGAGGAGAAGCCACACCACCGCATCTGGAAGCGCATCACCGAAGGTTCCGGGGAAGGAATGGTGGGACGAGCGCAGGATCAGGAGGTCGAGCCACTCCCGGGTCATGGGTTTCCCCTGGGCGATGGCGTTCAGGAGGAAGGGGATCACCGGCACCCATCCCGCAGCGAGGCGAATGAGCGTTGTGTTCCGCGGCAGCGACCTCGCCTCCCACAGAACCATCAGCGTGAACGGGACGAGCAGATAGAGCGAGTAGAGAGCGTGGTTGTAGACGCCGAGCGACAGGATGAGGAGGGGCAGAAGCCGGCGGCCCTCGAGGAAGAGAGCGAGAGCCATCAAGTCGAGACCGGAGGCCAGATGCGAATGCGAGAAAGCCACGCGGTAGAGCGCCTCGCCCGCGAGGCCGGTCCGCACAGGCATCGCGAGAAGCACGGCGAGCGCGCCGATCGCGCGATCCCCTCCACTCGCCCACACCGCGATCCTGAAAACCGCGGCGTAGGTCAGGGCGATCGACACGACGTAGAGCGCGAAATACGCGAAGGGCACCCAGTCGGTCGAGGGCAGGAAGGCGGCAAGAAGGCGGTAGAAGATCGTCGGGAATTGATCGCCGGTCGCTACGAGGGTGTCGCCCGGGTAGAGCGAACGGTCGATGAAGCGTTTCAGGATCGGCACCGTGATGCCGTGGTTGCTGTCGCCGAACCGGTAGCCGATCACGGTCAGACTGGCCAGCGAGGCCAGGGTGGCCGCGGTGGCCCCCTGAAGCCAGGTCAGGGGCCGGTGGCCCGGGCCATTCGTTTCGTTCGAGGGGAGCAAGAGGCAGTGAGTTTAGGTTTGATGGCCTTGGCCGCGCCAGCTGGCGCGACGCCTGAGAGAATCGCGACCTTGATGAGAGAGGCTTTGAGCCGGTTCCGTCGCCTCCCCTTCCTGGAAGCGCTCGCCTACGTGGTGCTGAGCTTGATCTTCCTTTTCCCCCAAAGCCCCTTCCCGGGATCCCGCATCGCCTACGTCGGCGACTCGCTCGAGAGCGTCGCCATCGTCGGCTCGCTGGGGCGTCAGATCGTCGAGGACCCGATGCGCCTCTTCGACGCGGGTTTCCTGCACCCTCAGCCGAATGCTCTGACCCTCACGGATCATCGCCTGCTGCCCTCGCTCGTGGTTGCGCCATTGTTCCTGATCACTTCGAACCCGGTCCTGGCCTACAACGCGGCGTTGCTGCTGGCGTACCTTCTGGCCGCCTTCGGAGGTCGTTATCTCGCCCTCGTGCTGGGTCTGGGGCCTCTGCCCGCGGCTTTTGCCGGCGCCCTCTTCGCGTTCCACACGTACGCGATCAACGAGGCCCCTCGGCTCAACATCGTGAGCCACGGCTTCGTGGCGTTCGCCCTCGGCGCGCTCGCGTCATGGCTTCGAACAGGCGAGAACGCGGCGCGGTGGCGCTTCGCGGCGTTCCTGCTTCTGCAGGGTTTCTGCGCCAACTACCACCTGCTCTACGGCGTTTTGCTCTCCGCGCTCGTTCTGGCGGTTTGCGGCATCGCTCGCCCCCGCCTGGTTCTCTCACGTCTTCCCGGTCTCGTCGTGCCGGGCCTCGTCGCCATCGTGCTCTTTCTCCCCATACTCATTCCCTACGCGACGACGATGGGGAGCCTCGAACTCGTTCGGTCGAGGCCCCGAGGCATCGACCTCCTCCATTACTTCTCCACCTCTCCGACCAACTGGATCTGGGGCTCCATCGGACCGCCCGCGAGACTGCAGCAGCAAGGCCCCCATTTCGTGGGCTTCCTTGCCCTGGCCATCGCACTCATCGGCCTTGTCCTCGCCATTCGGCGGGTGGGCGCCGCATCAAGGCACCGCGCGTGGGCGCTGGCCACGGCCGCGATCGTCGTGATCCTCGTTGCCCTGTCTCTTGGAGACCGGTGGGCGATCGCCTCCAGGGATTTTGGCCCGGGGCCTTACGGCCTTCTCTACGACTATGTGCCCGCGTTCAAGTTCGTGCGGATTCCAGAACGCCTCGGCCTCTTCGTCATGCTCGGCGTGGGGCTCCTCGGCGCGGTGACGATCGAGAGGATCTCTTCGGCCGGGCGTCCGGCCGTCGCCTTTGGCCTCGCGATGGCGGCGATCTTCGAACACTTCTCGCCTCTGCCGCTCATCACCGAAGTGCCGCGGCCCAGCGAAATCCCGGCGGTCTACCGATGGCTCGCCATGCAGCCCAGGGAAGCCATGGTTGAGATCCCCGTGCGGGGCGAGGCGCTGATCCGTCAGGAAACCACGGAGATGTTCTTCGCGACGTACCACCGGATGCGAAGCCCTCTGGGCTACACCGCTTACCCCACGCTCCTTTCGAGGGTCACGCGGCGGGCGTTGCTGGAGTTCCCTTCGGAGGGCTGTCTCGCTGTCCTCGCGAAGCTCGGTGTGCCGAGGGTGGTCGTGCACGAGGGCCGGGATATCGCTCCCGACCTTCGCAACCAGATCTTCAACTTCGGCCCGCAGGATCGGGAACGCCGCTTCGCGGAGGCGGTGGCCGATGCCGGCCTCGACGTGGTGACAAACTCAAGGGCCGCCGAACGGGCCGGGCGTCTCACTCTCGAAATGCGGTTTGGACCCTGGAAGGCGGGTTCCTTCTCCGAGGGCCCCGCCCGGGTCTACCGGCTGGAAGGCACTCCGACAGTCGCAGCCGCGCCGCGCCCACGCGGCCAGCCCATCGCCGCCAATCGTCTGCACATCCGAACCAAGGAGGGCGACGCGGCTCCGGCGTTCGACGGGCGGGCCGACACGAGCTACGTCCTGGAGCGACCGCTGCGAGGCGACGAGTTCATCGAGGCGCGTTTCGATTCGGCGACGGCGGTCTCCGGCGTGGAGATCGTCTTGCGCCACGAAAGCGCCTGGCCGACCCGCTTCCGCATCGCGGTTCTGCGCGAAGACGGCCAATGGGTGGAGGCAGCGCGCTGGGACGGCCCTCATCTGGTTCAGCTCGTCGAGGGACTGCTCGCGGATCCGCGGCAGGGCGTCATCGGTTTCGTTCTGAGTGGCGAGCCCGTGCTCGGCGTCAGTCTGCTGCCCCAGATCGGCGCCACGAGCGCTGCGGGCTGGAGCCTTCCCGAGTTTCGAATTCTCGAGAAGCCCTGACCGCTAGCGGCGCGAGCCGGCACGCAGCCGCTTCAGGATGTCGGCGAAGTCCCGTGGCGGATCACTCTCGCAATCGACGGGCTGGGCCGTCACGGGATGTGGAAACGCGAGTTTGGAGGCATGAAGCAGCGGCCGGCTCCCCGCGGGTCGTTCTTTGCTGCCGTAAACACCGTCGCCCACGATCGGGTGGCCGAGGGCGCGCAGATGAAGACGGATCTGGTGCTGCCGGCCCGTATCGAGTTCGACCTCGAGGAGCGCGTTGCGGGAGAAGCGCTCCTTGACCCGGTAATGCGTGATCGCATGACGCGAAGGTTCGTCCTCGTCGCGCGCGATGTGGCGTTTCCCCCCTTCGTATTCGTCGGCGATGGGCTGGTCGATGGTTCCCTTCGCGTCTTTCGGCACACCTTCGACTAGCGCCAGATACCGTCTCAGGAACGCATGGTCCCGAAAGGCGGCCCTTCCCGCGGCGTGGCATTCACGTGAGAGTGCTATCGCCACGAGCCCTGATGTTCCGCGATCGAGACGGTGCAAGGCGCCGACGTAGGCGCGAGGGCCGCGCACTCTGGTCAAGTCGGACCGCAGACGGTTCAAAACGCAGTCGTCGTTGGCTCCGCCGTCGGTGGGAACACTCAGAAGTCCCGGCGGCTTGTCGACGACGACGAGGTGCTCGTCCTGATGCGCGACCGGGAGGGAGAAACGAATCGACGCTTCGCGACGGCGATTCGGGTCGTGCGTCACTCTCTGGGTGAGCGACACAGGATGGCCGGCGTCGCGCACTCGCACACCATCCACGTCCACCTGTCCGGCGTCGATCGTCTCCCGAGCCTTCCGCCGGGAAAAAGCGAAGTCGCGGACCACGCGCACGTCGAGCCGTTCATCGCCGGACATTCCGCGGAGAGGATAGCCCTCGGCGCGGAAAGAGAAGAGGGCGAAAAACGAAAGGCCCCGCAGTCGAGCGGGGCCTTTAGTCGAAGAAGAGCGAAGTGTCTTAGTGAATCTCGGTCTCTTCGACGGCCTTGCGGGCCTTGTGCGCCTGAACCGCGCTCTTCTGCAGCGATTCGATCAGCTCGTGGGTGATCGTGGCCTTGACGTGCACCTTGTCGTCCTCGGTCGCGACGGAGATCGAATCCGCGATCTGCGCCAGCTCGGCCTTCTGGCCGGCCTGGAGCGAGAGCATCGCGGAGAAACCGCGGAGCACATCGGCGATCTTGGTGGCGGACTTCGCGTCGGCCGCTTCGGCGGTCGCGGTCATTCCGACCTCGGGATCGAGGTGGCCGTAGGCCACAACCTGCTTGACCGCGGGAAGGTTCGCGGCCGGGCCGCCGACCTCAGAGGTGACGCGGGAGAGAACCGAAGCCCCACCCACCGCCCAGAAGGTGGAGCCGGGCTCGATGCTCTCGAGCTGCGCCACCAATTGACGGCTGTCGCGAATGCCGTGGCCGGTCGCGCGGTTCGTGAGGAACGTTTCGACCGCGTCCGCCGAACCCGCGACGAGGATGCCCGCGTCGAGGAGGGCCACCGCACCGTGAGACTTTTCCGCGGCGCCCCGATACAGGGTGACGCCGTCGCGGCGTTCCTTGGAAATCTTCCCCGCCTCAGGGATAGAGGACTCGAGCCGGGCCGCATCGAAGCGGCCGGTCACGAAGATGAGGGCGTTCTCGTTGTGACGCTTGGGAGCACCCTCGACCGCCTTGGCCGCGTCCGCGCGGATCGCCACCACGACGGCGTCGATATCCCGCTCGGGATTGAGGCCGGTCTTGCGCTCGATCTCGGCAAGAGCCTCGACACGTCCGGGTTCGCCTTCCTGTCCGAACTTCGCGTAGAACTGCGAACCGGTCAGGGCGCGCACGTCGAAGCCCATGAGGATCGAACTGTCGGCGGGAAGGGCCAGCGCCTCGGGAGGCACGGGACCGACCGCGGCACGAGCGGTACCGGTCAGGCGGGTCGAGAACGCGAGGCCGACGCCGAGGAAAGAGATGGCGGCGGCGGTGGCGATGAGGCGGCGGGATCGGTTCATACTCGGGAACTCCTAAGGTGAAGGCTTTGACTCTGGCACAGGCGAGCCGGAAGGGCCTATTCCTGTGCTCTCATGAGGAGATAACGTACTCCCGCCGGGAAAAGATCCATATGGCCAGAGCCAGGGCCACAACTCCCACGATTCCAAGCACTAAGACGGATTCGCCCACACCGAAGAATTTCGAGAAGAGTTCCGCCAGACCCTCCTCGGCGGGGCGATGCCGGATCAGAGAGCGCGCATACGCCGAGATCGTGTAGTTCGGGGCGTCCCCGGGAAAATTCGCGACGAAACCCTCCCAGACGAAAAGGAAGAGCAGGCCGGGAATGAGCGGCTTCTTCAGGCTGACACCCAGCAGGGCGAACACACTTCCGTAGGTGAAGAGCGTGAGGGCGCAGGCGCCGAGGTCCTGGAGCAGAGAGGCGGCGCCAAAACCAGCCCCCTGGGGCGTGCCCACGGTCAGGACCAGATAGGTGAGGACCACGCAGGGAAGGGTGAGGGTCAGGACCGTGACCAGATAGGCCATGAACTCCCCAAGGAAGATGGAGAGTCTGGAAATCGGCCGGGTGAGGAAATACGTGAGTGTCTTGGAATCGACCGCGTCTGAGATCAACGCCGAACCGAAGAGCAACGCGACGAGCGGCAGGAGGTTCCGGATGAAGAAGAGAGCGACCACGATTCCGTAAAGCTCGAAACCGGTCAGGGGCAGTCCCCTGGGCGGATAGATTCGAAGAAGGATCCCGAAGAAGACGGGCAGGGCCAGGAGCAGGAACACCCAGAAGCTGCGCGGCCGCGGGAGCATCCGCTCGATGGCGATGTAGAACATGTCCCGCGCCCCGCCCCACAGCGGCCGGATCGGAAGGGCTTCAGTGGCGCCGGTCATTTGCTCACCAGATACGAGAAGACGGATTCGAGGTTTTCGTCGGTCACCCACATCTCCTCGACACCGTGCTTCGCCGAAAGTTCCTGCACCTTCGTGAAGAACGCGTCGGGCTTCTTGATCTCGGCCAGCAGATGGCCCGTGGCGTCCTCGAGATTGAGGGAGACGAGGTCGGGGAGCAAAACGAGTTCGCGGGCGAGGCCGCGGGAATCGGCGGCCTTGATCCGCACCGAACGCGGATGCCGGTCGAGCAGATCGCGGATCTCACCGAGATCTCCCTCGGCGAGGACACGCCCGTTGTGAATGAGGAGCACGCGGCGCGTGACCTGCTCGAGTTCATGCAGGATATGAGTGGAGACGAGGACAGTCCGGCCCTCGTCCCCCAGCCGCTTCATGAGGTCGGAGATCCGCTTGCGATTCTGCGGATCCATGCCGGTGAGGGGCTCGTCGAGGAAGAGGACCTCGGGGCGGTGGGCGATCGACTGAGCGAGCTTGATCCTCTGCCGCATGCCCTTGCTGTAGCCGCCGATCTTGCGGTGCATGGCGTCCTTGAGGTCCACGATCTCGATAGCTTCCATCGCGAGCTTGTGAGCCTGGGCCTTGTCGAAACCGTTGAGGGAAAGGAGCGCGCTCACGAACTGAAGGCCGGTGAAGTCCTCGAAGAAAGCGTCGGTGTCTGAACACAGGCCGACCGAATGAAACACGTCGGGGGAACCGAAAGCCGGACGCCCGAGCAGCTCCACCTTCCCCTGGCTCGGTCGAAGTTGACCGCTCGCGAGTTTGAGAAGAGAACTTTTCCCAGCCCCGTTCGGACCGAGAAGGCCGTAGACGCCGGGCCCCAGCTCGAAGCTGACGTCGTTGAGGGCCATCACCGGCCCATACCAGCGCGACGCCTTCTCGAAGACCACACGCGCGCTCACTTGACGATCTCCACCGCGCGCACGCGTGTCTTGAGGACATAGAGACAACCGATGACAAGAACAGCGAGGACAACGAACGCCGCCTCGGGAGGCAGCTCGGCGGTCATCCGCGAGGGTTTGAGCCCAAAGATGGCCTCTCCGGCCCGCCGGAGTGTGGCCTGGACGGAAACGAGTCCCGCGTAGGAGCTGCGAGTAGCGCGCCAGGCGATCGCCGCGGCCACCGTGCTGCCCACGAAAACGAAGAAGAAGCCAAGGCCGGCGAATCGTGCGTTGCGGGCGAGGGCGGACATCACGAGGACGAGCCCGATCGCGGGCAGGATCATCACCAGCGCGTAGGCCACGATCTTCGGGATGAGGAGGAGATGCGAAACGTCGCCGAGCACCTCGGGGGCGAGCGACCGGGCTCCAAGGAAGAGGACCAGGCCGGGCACCAGAGTCACCATGGAAAGCGAAGCGAAGACGATCGAGAACTTGCCGAGGATGTAGTCGCCAAGGGTCAGCGGCCGGGACAGATAAAGCAGCAGGCCGCCGGTCCTCATGTCGTTCGCGATGAGACCGGCGCCGGCATAGGCGGACATGAGAAGCATCCACGGCATCTGCTGGCCCAGGAACTCGAAGAAGAACTTGTCGTCGATCGGCACGATCCGGCGCGCTTCCGGGAAGCGCGTGGTGAAGTAGACCTGAACCAGCCGGCCAAACAGGGGCAGCCAGGCGATGGCGATGAGCGCCAGGTAGGCGCGGAAACTCACCAGGGCTTTGAGCCCCTCTCGCGCGATGGGAATCCAGCGCTGGGTGCGAAGCGGTATCGAGGCGTCGAGCCTTCGATAATGCTGCTCGTAGATCTGGCTGGAACTCATGCAGCGCTCGCGTTCGCGTTCGAGGTGGCGCGCAGGAAGATGTCTTCGAGCGTGTCCTCGGCCTTTCTGATGTGCCGGATCTGAGTGGAACTCGCGGCCGCGGCTTCGAAGATCCAGGCGACGGTAGCGCCATCGGGGAGAGCCACCCGCCAGGCGTCGGGCCAGGGCTGGGCGTCGCCGCCGCGCTTCCTGACCTCGGCGATGAAACTCTCGGTGTCGGTCTTGACCCTCACCACGTACCAGTCCCGTTCGAGTTTCTTGAGGTCTTCGACCCGGCCCTGGGTGCGGATAGCCCCGCCCGCGATGACGAGAATGTTTTCGCAGACCTTTTCGACATCGCGCAGGAGGTGGGAGCACAACACGACGGAGAGACCGCGCAGCGTGACGATGTCGCCGATGAGAGCGAGCATCTCCTCGCGCCCGGCGGGATCGAGGCCATTGGTGGGCTCGTCGAGAAGGACGATCTCCGGATCGTGGACGAGAGCGGTTGCGAGCTTGGCCTTCTGCTTCATCCCCGTCGAATAAGTCTCGACCTTCCGGTAGCGCTCTTCGCCGAGGCCCACGAACTGGAGCACCTCGTGCGCGCGCCGCATGGACTCACTCTGGGGCAGGCCCGAGAGTTCGCCAGCGAAGGCCACGGTCTGCACCGCGGTGAGATCGGGAAGATGCGCGTCGACTTCTGGCATGTACCCGATCCGGCGGCGCACCTCAAGAGGTTTACTGGAAGGAGAAAGGCCGAAAGCCTCGATCCGCCCGCCGGAGGGAGAGAGGAAACCGAGGAGGGCTTTGAGGAGGGTGGTCTTTCCCGCGCCGTTTGGGCCCAGAAGGCCGGTGGCCCCGCGGGTGAATCGGCCGGAAGCCTTGTCGAGAGCCACCCTGGACCCGTAACGGACAGTGAGGGCTTCGAATTCGACGAGTGTCTCAGTCATGGCGGGGGGGCGGGAATGGCGATCTAATCACGGTTCGGGCCGAAACCGGGCGGCCCGTCCCACTCGCCCTAACGAGAAAGCCCCAAGGGTTGTTCCTTGGGGCCGCGCACGGGTTTAGGAAGGAGCGAGGGGAATCAAGCGGCGGAGATCTCGTCCTCGAGCAGGATTTCGAGCTCGTTGTCGAAGGCCGCGGCCGCGTTTCCGTTGAGGCTTTCCGCATAGCGGATCACCATTTCGAGTTGCTCGAAGGTGAGCGTCTCGAGCATGCGCGTCACGCGTTCTTGAAGTTCTTCCATGTTGAAATCTCCTCAGGTTTTCCGCCGCCCGGTCGTTCCTTCGGTCTGGTTAAGAGCAGCTGGTCTTTAAGAGCAGCCGCTGGTGGCCCCGCAGTTCGCGCAGCGGTAGCAGGCGCCGTTTCGAACCATCAACGAACCACACTCATGGCAGGGCGGCGCGTCCGCCTGCACCTTGAACGCGACCATCCCCTGGCTGGAAGGGTTCGCCGCCGGGCGAGGCGAGGCCAGCAGGGCCGCGGGCCGCGGCGTTTCCGACGTCGTGTTGGGAGGAAGAGCCACGGCATCGCCACCCGTGTCGCGGGTGCGGCCGAGGAACTTCACCGCGAGCCAGCGGGCGATGTAGTCGGTGATGGACTTGGCGTACCCGATCTCGGGGTTCTTGGTGAAGCCCGAAGGCTCATAGCGGGTGTGGGAGAACTTGTCCACGATCGCTTCGAGGGGCACGCCGTACTGAAGGGCCAGTGACAACGAGGTCGCGAAACCGTCCATGAGGCCGGAAACCGTCGACCCCTCTTTCGCCATCACCAGGAACACTTCGCCGGGCTTGCCGTCTTCGTACATGCCGACGGTGATGTAGCCCTCGTGTCCCGCGATCGCGAACTTGTGGGTGATGGCCTGGCGCTCATCCGGGAGCTTGCGGCGCACCGGGCGGCCTTCGACCACACCGATGCCGGGGACCGCCACCACCTGGGTATTGGCCGAAGTGCCATCGCTCGTCGCCGGCAGCGAGGTGGACAGCGGCTGGGAGCGCTTGCACCCGTCGCGGTACACCGCGACCGCTTTGAGGCCCATGCGCCACGATTCGATATAGGCCTTGCTGATCTCCTCGGGCGTCGAGTCGGTCGGCATGTTCACGGTCTTGCTGATGGCCCCCGAGAGGAAGGGCTGGACCGCGGCCATCATCTTGATGTGGCCCATGTAGTTGATGGAGCGCTTGCCGTTCGCGGGCGGGAACGCGCAGTCGAAAACTTCGACGTGCTCGTCCTTGAGATGCGGCGCGCCCTCGATCATTTCCTTCTCGTCGATGTACTTGACGATGTCCTGGACCTGGGCCGCGTTGTAGCCCATGCGGCGAAGTGCGGCCGGCACCGACTGGTTGATGATCTTGATCATCCCCCCGCCCACGAGCTTCTTGTACTTCACGAGGGCGATGTCGGGCTCGATGCCGGTGGTGTCGCAATCCATCATGAAGCCGATGGTGCCGGTGGGGGCGAGGACGGTGACCTGAGAGTTGCGATAGCCGTGCTGCGCGCCCAGGGTGTACGCCTCATCCCAGACGTCGAGGGCTTCGCGCATGAGCGGACGGGGCACGATCGACGCATCGATCATGTGCGCGTGCTGGCGGTGCTTCTGGATGATGCGGAGCATCGGCTCGGCGTTCTTCGCGTAGCCCGCGAAAGCGCCCATCGACGCGGCGACCCGCGCGCTCTGCGCGTAGGCCTCGCCGTGCATGAGGGCGGTGACCGCGGCGGCGTAGGCGCGGCCGGCGTCGGAGTCGTAGGCGAGGCCGCGGTCCATGAGGAGGACGCCGAGGTTGGCGTAGCCGAGGCCGAGGGGACGGTAGTCGTGCGAGTTCTTCTCGATCATCGGCGTCGGATAACTCGCGTTGTCGACGAGGATCTCCTGGGCGGTGATGAGGGTGCGGCAGGCCGCGCGGAAGGAGGCAGGGTCGAATTCGCCGTCTTCGCGCACGAACTTCATGAGGTTGAGCGACGCCAGGTTGCACGCGGTGTCGTCGAGGAACATGTACTCGGAGCAGGGGTTGCTCGCGTTGATCCTCGCGGAGTTCGGGCAGGTGTGCCAGTCGTTGATCGTGGTGTCGAACTGCATGCCGGGATCGCCGCACTGCCACGCCGCCTCGGCCATCATGTTCATGAGATCGCGCGCGCGCTTGGTCTCGGCCACCGCCCCGTCCCGCACGTAGTGCGTCGACCACTCCTTGTCCTCGACCACCGCGCGCATGAACTCGTCGGTGGCGCGGACCGAGTGGTTGGCGTTCTGGAAGAAGACGGAGTCGTAGGCGCCGCCCTTCACGTTGAAACCGCCGTTGTAGCCGGCGTCGATGAGCGCCCACGCCTTGCGCTCTTCCTCGGACTTGCTGGTGATGAACTCTTCGATGTCCGGATGATCCGCGTTCAGGATGACCATCTTCGCGGCGCGACGGGTCTTGCCGCCGCTCTTGATGACGCCGGCGAAGGCGTCGTACCCGCGCATGAAGGAGACGGGGCCGGAGGCGGTGCCGCCGCC
>CAYNHK010000029.1:0-29000 GCA_964396875.1 uncultured Acidobacteriota bacterium
CGTCGATGATCACGCCTTCCTTGTGGACCTGGGGATAGAAGTAGCGCTTGAAGTAGGCGTGTCCCTGTCCCGCGGTGTTGGGAACGTAGACGTAGGCCACTTTGCCGCCGGTCGCCTTGTCCACCTTCTTGAGGTTGCTCTCGACCCAGTCGCGGTTGCGCAGGGCGCCCTCGTTTGCGATGGGAACCACGGGAACGGTGCGCGAGCCCGAGCCATCGGCGTTGGGCCCGAGTGTGATCTCGACGATCTTGCCCGAGGTGTTTTCGAACAGGCTGTAGAGATTCATCGGTGGGCGGAGGTCGCGGCCGCCCACGGCGAGCAGGTATTCGCCGGCCTTCGCGTTCACGCCGGGCTCGGTCAAAGGCGCCCGAAGCTGCGGATTCCAGTTGAGGCCGCCGAAGACCTTCTTGATGCGGTACCGGCCGTTCGCGATTTCGTAGTCCGCCCCGAGCAGGCCGCCCGGCACGTTCTTCACTTCGGCGCGGATATCACCGCCGCCCACGTTGTGATGACCGACCGACAGTTCGCTCGACATCCATTGCAACAGCCGATTCAGATCGGGCCGGGTGGCGACATGGGGAAGGAACGCCGCGTATTTGTCGCGCTGCTTCGCCCAGTCGACGCCGTGCATGTTGGGCGCGTAGAAATAGTCGCGGTTGATGCGCCAGGCTTCATCGAAGATCTGCTTCCACTCGGCCCGCGGATCGACACGCACCTCGATGCCGTCGACCGCGAGCCGGCCCTCGGCCGGTTCGGCCTTCTTCGCGGTGGCCACGATGGCCCAGTTCTCTCCGTTGCGATAGAGGAGTTTCTTGCCATCGGCCGAGATGACGTAGTCGTTCGCTTCGGTGACGATGACTTCGTTCTTCCGCGTGGTCAGGTCGTACCGATTGAGCGATGTCTTGCCGTCCACGCGCTTCAGGTAGAAGACCTGGTTCGCAACGCCCGCCTGCACGTTGGTGAGGTCGGCGGGGACGATCGGCAGGTCGAGGATCCGATACTCGAGGCCGGGGAAATCGATCCGGAAGGGGTCTTCCTTTTTCTTGGTGGCGTCGGCGGCGGGAGAGGGCGAAGCGGCGGGCGTGGCCGCCGCGGCCGCGGGAGGCTTCTCTTCGGCTTTCGGCTCATCCTTCTTTTCCGCAGCAGCCTTCTCCTCGTCGCTTTCCTTTGCGAGAGGAGAGGGGGTGTCGTTGCGCAGCACCGCGAGGTAGATCCCCGAGGTGGCGTTCATGTCCGCATTCGACTGGGCGAACCAGTCCTTGACCGGGCCTGCGTCGGTGGAGGCGAGGAAGTAAAGGTACTTGCCGCTCTTGTCGAACGCCGGGCTGCGCACGTCGCTCAGGCCGTCGCTCACCTGGAAGGACTTCGCCTGCTCGATGGAGTACGCGTAGACGGTGGTGATGCCGGCCTCGTTATCCATCGCGTACGCGAGCCACTTGGAGTCGGGCGCCCACGAGTAGCTGATGACGATCACGGGCCCGTAAGTCGGCTGCTGCGCCACCTTCTTCGAAACCCCCGACTTGACGTCGAGCCAGTAGACGCTCTGCGAGTTGTCGAAATACGCGATCTTCTGAGAGTCGGGCGACCAGACGGGGTCGTTGTAGAAGCCTTCGCCCATGACCTTCACCACCCGCGGCTCGCCTTTGCCGTCCTGGCTTCCGATGTGGAGCTGGTATTCGCCGGAGGCATCCGAGAACCACGCGACGGACTTGCCGTCAGGCGACCAGGCGGGCGAACGGTCGTGCGCGGCGACGCTCCCGGTCAGGTTGCGCACGTCGCCCTTTTCGCCGGGGACGGTCACGATCTCACCGCGGAAGCCGAAGGCGGCGCGAGCGCCCGAGGGAGAAATCGCGGCGTCACGGATCCAGCGGGCGCCCTTGGCGAAGCGAGGCCGGGTCTCGCGCAGGTCCGAGGCCACGCTGATCGAGAGAGCGCGGCTCTGGCCGGACGCGGGTTCGAGAAGATGAAGAACGCCCGCCTGCTCGTAGACGATCTTTCCCGCACCCGACGCCGCACTCAGGACGGGGAAGTCATCGTGTTTCGTGACCTGGCGGATCTGCTTCGTCTTTGTGTTGAAGGCGAAGACGTTGAACTCACCCGCGCGGTCCGACCGGAAATAGACGGTGTCGCCGATCCACATCGGGTCGGTGTCGTTCGCGCGTCCGGCCGGCTGCGGAATGGTTTCGGTGGCGTGGCCTTGCACGTTGTAGAGCCAGAGGGTCGAGGTGGTTCCGCCGCGGTACGACTTCCACTGCTGGTACCGTCCCGCGATCGGGTTGTAGGCGATGCGGGAGCCGTCGGGGGAATAGACGGCCCGCGCGGCATTTGGAATGGGAAGGGCCTCCTCCATACTTCCCGCCATCGAGATGGTGAAGAGCTGCGCGTAGCGGGTGGTGAAGGTCGCGCGTTGAGAGGTGAAGAGGACCCCCTTGCCATCGGGTGTCACCGACTGAACCACGTCGGCGTTTGGGTGGTAGGTGAGCCGGGTGGGCGCGCCACCCGTCACCGGCACGGTGTAGACGTCGATGTTCCCGTCGTACTGCGCGCTGAAAGCGATGGTGCGGCCATCCGGGGAGAACACGGGGTTCGATTCGAGGCCATCGTCGGCGGTCAGTCGCTGGACGCTTCCGCCGTTGTGGTCCGCGACGAAGAGGTCGCCGGCGTAGATGAAGGCGATGTGGGTTGCGCTGATCGCGGGCTGAGTGAGCAGCTTTGTCTCGTTCACGTCCGCTCCCCGGATGACCCGGGGGCTGGCGACCAGCGAGGCGCCGATCAGTGTGGAGAGGGAGAGCAGTCGGAGTGTTCGCATGACCAGACTCTACCCCGCCCCCAGGGCTGCGAAATCAACGTTCTTCGAACCAGGCGACATAAACTCCGCCCATGTTCAAACGCCTCCTCCTGGCCACTTCCATCGCCGCTTTGCTCGCGGTTCCAGCAAGTGCCGCCGGACCGAAGCGGGCGCGAAACGTCATCCTCTTCGTAGCGGACGCGGGCGGGATTCCGACCCTGAACGCGGCGAGCCTGCACGGCTACCAGGCGCCCCTCAAACTCCACATCCAGGGCTGGCCGCACGTCGGCTTGAGCGACACGTCCCCTGCGCGCGGTTTCGTCTCGGACTCCGCGAGCAGCATGACCGCGATCATCACCGGTCACAAGACCAACAACGGCGTTATCAGCCAGGGACCCGAGGCGGTGCGGGGAAAGCAAGACGGCCGTCGGCTGAAGACCGTCCTGGAGTACGCCGAAGAGAAGGGCCTTGCCACGGGCGTCGTTACCGATATGCCCATCATCGATGCGACGCCGGCCGCCTGCTATGCGAGCGCCAACGACCGCGGAAAAGGGGCCGAGATCTTTCCGCAGGCTTTCGAGCCTCGCTTTGGGGACGGAGTCGACGTGCTCATCGGGGCGGGGCGTGCCGGGTTGGAGAAGCAGCTCCAGGCGGCGGGAGGGAGCCTCGAAGCCCTCTCCGCGCGCCATCGTCGTGCGATTCACCCGACGCTCGAGGCCGCGGCCGGGGAACGCGGGCGGATGGTGGTGGTGGCGGATCGCATTGATGTGCGAGCCGCCGCCCTGCGCGCGCTCGACGAACTCCAGAAGGGGCCCAAGGGGTACTTCCTGATGGTGGAGTGGGACACCCACACTCACGATCCCAAGCCCGGGATCGAGAAGATGGTGGCCCTCGACAAGCTCATCGCGGAGATTCAGGCTCGAGTGAAGCTCGACGACACCCTTCTCCTCTTCACCGCGGATCACTCCTTCGCGCTTCGAACCCGAGGCGAAGGGTCGGATGGGCAGATTCTCGCGGGCTACGACGAGTGGAAGGCCGCGGGCGGTCTCACCAACCAGCCGATACGACTGAAATCCGTGCTGGTCGACAATTCGCACAGCGGAGAAGAGGTGGCGGCCATCGCGATCGGCGCCGGTGCGGAGCGCGTGAGCGGCTTCTTCCCGAACACCCGACTGTTTCACATCATGCTGGATGCCTGGGGATGGAAGGCGGACAAGGAGCCGACTTCGAAATGACACACGACCGCTACGGACTCGACATGGCCGGATCCGACGAGGCCGGCAAACACTACGACCGCGCGCTCCAGCACCTTCTGCGATTTCAGCCTGATGTCGTCACCGCATCGGAGGCGGCGATCGCCGCCGATCCGAGCTGCGTGATGGCGAAGGCCCTGCGTGCGTACGTGGGCGTCATGTCCAGCGAATGGCCGGACACACTCGCAGCGGGCGAACTCGTCGCCGGTGTTGCGGGAACCAATGATCGCGAGAAGGCCCACCTGTGCGCCATCTCCTCCTGGGTGGAAGGCGACATGTTCGCGGCGGGGCGGGTCCTCGATGCGATTCTCGCCGACCATCCGCGGGATCTTCTCGCCCTTGCCGTGGGCCATCAGGTCGACTTTTTCACCGGTGACGCGCGGAATCTGCGGAGCAGGATCGAGCGGTCACGCAGCGCCCTTACCGCTCAGGACCCGGATGCGGGTTTTCTCGACGGCATGTGGGCGTTCGGTCTCGAGGAATGCGGCGACTATGCCCGCTCGGAGGAGGCCGGTCTGCGCGCGGTCGCCACCAACCCGGACGATGTCTGGGGCATCCACGCCGTCGTCCACACGTACGAGATGCAGGGGCGCGTCGGTGAAGGCGTCCGCTATCTCGAGACGCGGAGGAAGAACTGGACGGAAGGGACGTTCATGAACGTCCACAGCGCTTGGCATCTTGCGATCTACCTGCTCGAGTGCGAGGACCACCCGGGCGCCCTCGCGATCTACGACGAGATGATCCACAACGCGAAGTCGGCGGGCGTCGCGATGGAGATGCTCGACGCCGCCGGCCTTCTGTGGCGGCTGTACCTCGACGGTGTCGAGACCGGCGGGCGATTCGAAGCCCTCGCGGATGCCTGGGCTAAGAAGGACCCGCTGCCCTGGTACGTCTTCAACGATCTCCATGCGGTCATGGCCCTTGTTGGCGCGGGCCGCCAGGCCGAGGCGGAAGCGGTGGTGAAGCGCCTCGCGGACTTTGCCGCGGGCGAGGGCGGCTCGTCCGCCAACCGCGTGATGGTGCGCGGCGGTGGCCTCGCCGCGGCTCGCGCTCTTTGTGCGTTCGGCCGGGGCGATGACCGTGAGGTCATCGATCAGCTCGCGCCCGTGCGTCACCACTTGTCGATCTTCGGCGGGTCGCATGCGCAGCGCGACGCCTACCAGCGGACGCTTGTGACCGCGGCGATCCGTTCGGGCGAACGCGCCCTGGCGTCGGCTCTGCTCGACGAGCGGCTCGACGCCCGGCCGTCGAGTGTGTGGGCCTGGGCGGCACGCGCCCGGCTCGCGCGGAAGATGGGCGATGCGGAAGGAGCCGCGGCTGCTGATGCGACGCGCGCGAAATACGTTGCGGTGCACCGTCACTAAACCCCGCGGCGGATGGCCCTTGCCGCGATCTTGTCGATCAACCGCGGAGCTATGAGGCGAACGAAGCGGCCGGCTTTGCCGCGGAGCGAGGTGATCAGCAGACGCTGTCTGCGTTCCATCGCGCCGACGATCAGGGCGGCGCACTCGTCTGCGGGCATCGCAACACGCTCCGCGATGGTCGAGTCGCCCACGGGCTTGCCGTCCGGTCCGAACGCGCGGATGTGAATCTCGGACTGCACGAAGTCGGGCGCGATCATCGTGACCGTGACGCCGGAATCGGCGAGTTCGATACGCAACGACTCGAACATGCCGAAGACAGCGTGTTTGCTGCCCGAGTAGGCGGTCCGCAGCGGTACCCCGGTCAGTCCCGCGACCGAGGAGACCACGACAATCCGCCCCCGCGACTTCTTGAGGTGGGGAAGAGCTTCGTGGGTGAGATACATCGGCCCGAGGTAGTTGAGCCGCATCAGCTTTTCAAAGACGCTGATGTCGGTCATCTCGTCGAAACGCGCGTTCATGCCGCCGCCCGCGTTGTGGACCAGGACATCGATGGCCCCGGCCGCTTCGACGGTGCGTCGGATGAGATCGCGGCACTGGACCTCGTCGGTGACGTCGGTGCGGAACACGAACGTTTTTGCTCCAAGAGCCTGGCACGCAGAGGAGACCCCCTGCAGCGCCGCCTCGTCGCGCGCGGCCAGGACGAGGACGGGAGCTTGTGGAGCCAGGGTAAGGGCAACGGCCTTCCCGATACCCTGCGACGCGCCGGTGAGAACGATGACCTTGCCGGTGAATTCAGCCATCGCCTACTCCTTCGCGGAACTCGCCGCCCCCGGCGTGAATCCCGTCGCGCGGTATGTCTCCCGGCCATTCATGACCGTGAGAAGCACGCGCGTGTTGAGAATCTCTTTCGGATCACCCCTGGTGATGTCGCGCGAGAGGACCACGAAGTCGGCGTAGAGGCCGGGAGCGATCCGGCCGAAGTCGTTCTCGGCGAAACCGGCGTAGGCGCCGTCCGCCGTGAAGTGGCGCAGGGCGGCCTCGGCACTGATGCGCGACTGAGGCTGCCAGCCTCCGGGTGGCGTGCCCGCAGGCGTCTCCCGCGAGACGGCGCAATAGATGCCCTTCAGGACCTCGAGCGAGAACACCGGCCAGTCGCTGCCGAAAGCCTGAACCGCTCCCGCATCGTCGATCGCCTTGAACGCCATCGCGCGGGTGGCCCGGTCGGGTCCGAGCGCCCCCACATAGGCTCCGAGCGTATTCCCGTCGGGGTTGGCGAAAAGCGCCTGGGTCGAGGCGATGACGCCCAGGGTCTTGAACCGGGCGATCTCGACCTGCTGAGGCGCCTCGATGTGCTCCACGCGATGACGCCTTCCCGACGTGCCGTTGACGCGCCCGGCGTTATCGAAGGCGTCGAGTGTGGTTCGGATCGCGCGGTCGCCGATGGCATGGATGAAAAGCTGGAAGCCCTCGCGGTCGAAGGCGGCCACGCCTCGCTTCAGCTCCTCAGGGGAGTAGTTGGGGATTCCCGTCCCGCCGCCGTCGGCGAAAGGCTCGAGCATCCACGCCGTCTTCGATTCCACGACACCGTCGGCCAACGCCTTGACCGCGCCGAAGCGGAACAGGGGACCGGCGAACTTAGCGCGAAGCTCCTTGTACTGAGTGAGGGTCGCCTCGTCGGGATCCGCACGGAAGGGAAGAGCGTTGTAGAAGCGGACCTTGAGGCCGCCCTCCTTCATCACACGTTCGTAGATCGGCAGATCCGCCAGATCGAACCCCGCGTTGTGCGCGAAGGTGAGGCCGTAGGAGGCGGCGAGGTCGAGACCGGCCTTGAGCGCCCGGTACTTCTCGTCGTCGCTTGGCCTCGGAATCAGCCGGCGGACGAGCCTCTGCGCCGCTTCCTTGAGCGCCCCGGTCGCCTCGCCCGAGGCATCGCGCACGATCACGCCGTTGGCCGGGTCCTTCGTTTCGCGTGTGATGCCCGCAAGCTCCAGGGCCTTGGAGTTGGCCCAGCCGGTGTGGCCATCGTAGCCCTCCATGAATGCGGGACGATCTGGCACAACCTCGTCGAGCCACCGCCGGTGGGGAAGATTCCCGGGGAACGCCGAGTAGTTCCAGCCGCGGCCGGTGACCCACGCCGCTCCCCGGTTCGACTTCGCATAGGTGGAGATACGTGACTGGATCTGAGGAACGTCGGTGAGGCCGTCGAGCACCACGGCGTTCAAAGTGAGACTGCCGCTCATGAAATGGATATGAGAGTCGCCGAAACCGGGCGACACGAATGCGCCCCCGAGGTCGACCCGCTCCGTGGCCGGCCCGGCCAGCGCCAGGATCTCGCTCGACGATCCGACGGCGACAATGCGGCCATCCCGGACCGCGAAGGCGTCGGCCCAGGGCCGCGCTGTATCCGCCGTAAAGACCCGTGCGTTGTGGAGGACGCGTTCGGGTGGTTGGGCCACCGCGGACGCGGCGGCGAGAAGCAGGACGGCGGGGAGTGCTGGGATCTTCACGTGTTTCGGAGCCTCTCAGGGGGTGGTGAACGGCCCCCAGTATAGGAAGGCGGAGGGTCCGCGAAAGTTGTACTAGAGTTAAGACAATGTGCCCAGCCCTGAGGGAGCCGCTCCAGTGAGGGTGCGAAGCCTTGCCGAGCGTGGTGGCTCGCCTTTCTCCGCCGAGGCGCATGCGGTGGCCGGGAAGTTCACACCCGGCAGCGGTGAACCCTTCGACGTCCGGTATCCCGCGACCGGCGAGAGGCTGGTCACGCTTCGCGAAGCTTCGGATGCGGAGTGCGATCACGCGCTCGCGGTGGCGCGGCGCGCCTTCGATCGCGGCGACTGGCGCCTTCGGAGGAGCGGGGAGCGGGCCGCGGTTCTCGACCGGGCGGCGCACCTCCTTCTGGGGCGCATGGAAGACCTCGTGCGGAGGATCGTCTTCGACAACGGCAAGACCCTGCCCGAGGCACGGATCGACGTTCTCGCCACTGTGGGAAACCTCAAGACCTTCGCGCGTTACGCTGCGGGGGAGCTCTCACCTTCGCCGGCTCCGGACGGCTCGCTCCTGAAGATGGTGGTGCGCGATCCCGTGGGCGTGGTCGTGGGCCTGACTCCCTACAACGCGCCTCTGCCCTTCGCCGCGCTCAAGATCTCGCCCGCGCTCGCCGCCGGAAACTCGATCGTCTTCAAGCCCTCCGAGCGCGCGCCGCTTCTGGCCGCCGAATTCGCCCGCGTCCTGTACGAAGCGGGTCTTCCCGAGGGCGCTCTGAGCGTTCTTCACGGTGCCGCGGGTGTCGCCACCCGGATTGCCGGCGATGACCGGGTCGACATGATCACCATGACCGGCGGCACTGCGGCCGGGTCGGCGATCATGCGTCTCGCGGCGCCCACCATCAAGAATCTCCTTCTGGAACTGGGCGGGAAGTCCGCTCACATCATCCTCGAGGACGCCGACCTGGAGATGGCGATTCGCGGGGCCGCCGCGGGAATCTTCCGCAACTCCGGTCAGCGATGTTTCTCCGGCTCGCGGCTGGTGGTTCAGTCCTCGGTAGCCGATCGCGTCGAAGGTGAACTCTGCGCGCTTGCCGACTCGCTGGCTGTGGGCGACCCGTTCGAGGAAGCCACGGAAGTCGGCGCGATGATCGATGACCGAGCGGTCGATTCGGCAGTCGATTTTGTGAAGCGCGCCAAGAACGAAGGTCTCCGCGTCGGCGCCGGCGGTGTGCGAGTCGAGGAGCTTCGCCCGGGTTCGTTCTTCCGGCCCACGGTTCTCCTCGGCGGCACCGCTTCGTGCGGTCCGGCCCAGGAGGAACTGTTCGGGCCCGTGACCACGGTGATCCGCGTCCGCGATGCCGAGGAAGCCATCGAGGTCGCGAACGACTCGAAGTACGGCCTCGGCGGAGGGGTGTGGTCGAGCGACATTTCGAAGGCCCTCGACGTGGCGCGACGGGTGCGGACCGGCACGATGTGGGTCAACACTTACGGCTCCATCAGCGGAGATCTTCCCTTCGGCGGCTACGGCCAGTCGGGCCTGGGGCGCGAGGGCGGCCTCCTGGGCTACGAGGCCTACACCGAACCAAAATCCATCGTCATCGAAACCAACCCCGGCGCATCCGCGCCGTTGTTCAAAGATCGCAAGTCCTGAAAGGCCCCCATGCGAACCAAAGCGCTGCTCGCCCTCGCCGCCGTTGTCCTCTCGACCTCGGCTTTTGCCGTCCAGAAGAAGAAGGCGCCGGCCGCCCCGCCGCCTCCGCCCAAACTGGATCTCACCAAGCCCGAAGACGTCATCACCGCGAACCGCAAGGTGCACTCCTCGACCATCGACGGCAAACCCGTCATCTACGAGTTCTGGGGCAAGACCTACTCCCGCGTCCCCGGCGAGCGCGACCGGCTTCTCTTCACCTGGCATGCGATGAACATCCGCGCCAGCAAGACCGTGGTCGACGAGAAGGGGCAGAAGGGCTACCGGATGGTCTCTCGCGAGGTCGTCTTCTACCAGGACCCGACCACCGGCGAGGTGCTGCGGAAGTGGAAGAACCCCTGGACCGGGAAGGAAGTGGAGGTTCTCCACATTGCGAACGACCCGGTGAATCAGGCCCCGTCGTTCCCCATGGGCGCCCGCGGCCCCGCCACCTGGGCGGGTGTCTCGAAGAACGGTCAGGGCATGCTCGCCTTCGAGGTGCCCCTCTTCTACAAGAACCCGCTCGCCGGCGAGTATCAGGAAAACGTAGGCGGCTACTACCACGCGACGGAGATGTTCCTCTTCTATTACAAGGACGCCGACCTGCTGGACCCCAAGCTCGACACGATCAACGTCCAGGTCGGCTGGACCAGGCTCTCGTCGTGGCTGCCCTGGATGGAAATGGCGGGCCGCGCGGGCGAACTGTATTTCCACGGCACCGGCCTCAAGATCGACAGCTGGGATCAGCTCTCCGAAGTGACGCGGAAAGAGATCGAGGCCAACCACCCGATCTACAAGACCCCGCCCGACCTGGACGACAACCGCCCGAACGAAACCAGCTGGACCTATTTCAAGAAGGTGATGGACACGAAGAAGAAGTGACGGGATCGGCCTGGTAGTGGCTTATCCCTTCTTCAGCAGCGGCGTGAACAACTCGATCGGTATGGGCAGGAACGTGGTCGTGTTGTGCTCGCTCGAGATCTCGCGCATGGTCTGCAGGAACCGCAGCTGCAGGGCGATCGGCTCCTTGCTGATGAGCGCCGCGGCCTGAACCATCTTCTCCGCGGCCTGGAACTCACCCTCCGCATTCACGATCTTCGCGCGGCGTTCGCGTTCGGCCTCCGCCTGCTTCGCCATCGCGCGCTTCATGCTGTCCGGCAAAGAGACGTCCTTGACCTCCACCGCGGTGACCTTCACCCCCCAGGGCTCGGTCTGTTTGTCGATGATCTCCTGCAGCTTCACGTTGATCACGTCGCGCTGCGAGAGCAGGTCGTCCAAGGGAGATTGGCCGAGCACGCTGCGCAGTGTGGTCTGGGCGATGAGCGACGTGGCCTTCAAGAAGTTCTCCACCTTCACCACCGCCGACACCGGGTCCACCACCCGGAAGTAGACCACCGCGTCCACCGTGGCCGGCACGTTGTCGCGGGTCATGATCTCCTGCTTGGGCACGTCGATGGTGACGATGCGCAGGTCCATCTTCACCATGCGGTCGACCAGGGGAATGAGGAAAACGAGCCCTGGTCCCTTGGCCCCGCGGGCGTGGAGCTTGCCGAGGCGGAAGACGACGCCGCGCTCGTACTCGCGAAGAATGCGCAGGGCCTGCGGTAGGACCACCGCCGCGATGACAAACGCCGCCACCGCCCATGAGCCGAGTTTAAAGAGTCCTGCGATCAGTTCATTCATGGTTTTCTCCGCTCGGTTTTCCCGGTTTCACCTTCAGGGTCAGTCCAGAGGTGCCCACGACCTCGACGGGCTGATCCTCTTCGATTCTCACGTCGCTCACCGCTCGCCAGAGTTCTCCTTCGATCGACACACGTCCACCGCTCGCGTCGACGGGGGTCTGCGCGTGCGCCACCTGGCCGAGCATGGTTTCCTGGCCCGCGCGGACGGGCAGGAACTGCGCCTTGAGCCCGGCGCCCACGATGAAAATGAAGAAGAGGGAAGTGACCACGGTCGCGGGAATGATGAGGGAGAGCGAGAGCCGGAATCCCGGCTCGGCCCGGTCGAAGAGCATGAGCGCCCCCAGGAAGAACGACACGATCCCGCCCGCGGTGAGCACGCCGTGGGTCGGCGCGTAGATGTCCACGATGAACAGCACCGTGGCCAGGAGGATCAAGGCGAGGCCGGCGAGGTTGACGGGCAGGATCGCCGACATGTAGAGCACGAGCACGAGGGCGATCGCCCCGGCCACACCCGGGAGAATCGCTCCCGGGTTGCTCAGTTCGCCGATGATCCCGTAGATCACCAGCAGCATCAGGACGAACATCATCTCCGGGCGCAGGAAGACCTGCGCGAACCGTTCCCACGGGGTCATGGGGATCTCCACGATCGCCGCCCCCTCCGTCTGCAGGGTCCGGCCGGAAGCGCTGCGCCCGTGGAGCCTCTTCAACAGGTCGGGGAGGTCAAGGGCGATCAGGTCGATGACCTTCAGCTCCAGGGCTTTTTCCGCGGTGATGGAGGCGCTCTCGATGACCGCGGAGCGGGCCCATTCGACATTGCGATGCCGCTTGTCCGCGATGGCCTCGATGAAGCTCGCGGTGTATTGCTCCATCTTCTTCTTCATCACCTCGTCGGTCTTCTCGACCTCGCCGCCAGCGCCGATCGAGACGGGATGGGCCGCGCCGATCGTGGTGTTCGGCGCCATCGCGGCGATCTCCGCGGCCATGGTGATGAAGGCGCCAGCGCTCCCGGCACTCGCATGGGTCGGTGAGACGTAGACGACGGTGGGCACCTTCGAGTCATAAAAGAGCCGGGTGATCTGCTTCGTGGATTCGAGCAGCCCGCCCGGCGTGTCGAGCACGATGACCAGGCACTGGTCCCCGCGCGTGCCGGAGAGTTCGATGGCGCGGGAGATGTAGCTGACCGTGGCCGGGCCGATGGCGCCGTCGATCCTGATGAGCCCCACCTGGCCGGCCTCGGCGCTGTGCGCCGCACCGAGCATCAGACCTGCGACCGCGACCTTTAACCAGCGCCTCATGACGCCACGCTCCAGTCCAACCCACGATACTCCTTAGGGGGCTGGTAGTGGCGGGAGGGGGTTGCTTCGTCGCCGTACCAACGGAATGGCTCCTCGCAATGACGAGAGGTCCAATTGACTTGGTAGTGGTGACGGTGCGGCTCAGGCGGCTTTGAGCCGCCTGAGCGTTGCGAACAGGGCGAAGCTGACCAGCAACGACGGCAAGGTTGAGCCGGTGGACTGGTAGTTCCAGTACACCGCGGCTCCTGCGGCCCAGGCGGCCAGGCCGGCCCATCCCGGCCGTGCGAACCGGCCGCCGTCCCGATAAAGCTCGCGCGGCTGGATCTCTCCTGGGAAGGGATAGAACTGCGCGAGGGCGACGCCGCCCAGGGGCACGAGGATCATGCCGAGCGTTCCCATGAATCCGGCGTACCCGTCGATCCACCCCTTCGACAGCACCGACAACGCCGCGCCGATGAGGCCGGTGATGATGACCGCGGGGCCGTCCTTGATCGCGGGGATCAGGCTGCGCAGCGCGAGGGCGGAGAGGTAGATGTTCACGAAGTTGGTGGTGATGGTGGCGGTCGCGAGAAGGAGCGCGCCAAGAGGGGGCGACCCCACCGCGGCGAGCATGGTTCCCGGGTCGGTGCTGCCCGAGACCGCGCAGAGCAGCGCTCCGAGCAACATCCCGAGGATGCTCGTGATCGACAACGACGCGAAGACCGCGACGCCGCTCTTGATCGGCGAGGCGCTGTACCGCGAATAGTCCGCGAACATCAGGATCCACGAGACCTGATAGGCGATGACGAGGTCGAGGGCGAGCCACATGGAGATCCCCGCGGACGGCTTCGTATCGGGAACGGAACCGAGGGCTCCCACCGCGAGCCAGGCGAGAACCCCGCCCGAGACCATCATCAGGGGCACGGCCAGGCGGTTCGCCAGCGCCACCAGGCGCGGCCCCCCGGCCACGAGGAGGGTTGCGGCAATCCCGAGGACCACCGCCAGGAGTCGCAGATCGGCGGAAGGGAAGACCGCCTCCGTCACCGACGCGGCGATCACGTTGTTGAGGGCGATCCACGCGAAGTTGGAGAGATAGAGAATGGCCGCGACCACGTGAGCGCCCGGGCGGCCGAGGGGCACCCGCAGGGCGATGATCGACGGCGTGCCCCAGCGTGATCCGACGGGCGCCAGGAGGGCCACGAGCAGCGCGCCGATGATGCTGCCCGACGTGATCGCGAGGATCGCGTTCGAGAAGGAAAGCCCCGACTTCACGGTCGCGCCGGTGATGAACGTGGTGGCGACCACGTTCGCGCCGGCGAAGATCAGGAAGAGATCGAGAGGGGACTGGGTCTTCTGATCGTCTGGAACCGGTTCGAGGTCGGCGGCGTGCATGGTTTCACGGGAGTGCAGCGGAGAGACGCCGATGGCGCCGCGGTCTCAGTATTTCGGGTTCTCTCCCGGCGCTGCGCTTGGTGCAATGCCCGTGGTCAGTTCGCGCACGATCTTCACGCCGACACTCGCGCCGATGCGGTCGGCGCCCGCGTCGATCATGGCCTTGGCTGACTTGAGGTCGCGAACGCCGCCCGCCGCCTTCACGCCCATGTCGGGCCCCACCACACGGCGAAGAAGAGCCACATCCGCGACCGTGGCTCCGCCCGAGGCGAAACCGGTGGAGGTCTTGATGAAATCGGCGTCGCCCGTGCGGACGAGAACCGCGGCCTTGACCTTCTCTTCGTCGGTGAGGAGCGCCGTCTCGATGATGACCTTCGAGATGGCGCCCATGCGGCGGCACACCGTGGTCACGGCCTCGATGTCGTCATGAACCAGCGAGTAGAGGTTCGACTTCAAAGCGCCGATGTTCAGGACCATGTCGACTTCCGATGCGCCGCTTTCGATCACGCGCTTTGTTTCGAGCGCCTTCACTTCCGGGAGAGTCGCGCCGAGCGGAAAGCCCACCACCGTGCAGACGCGCGCGGTCGCGCCGCGCAGGGCGTGAGCGCAGTACTGAACCCAGGTGGGGTTCACGCAGACCGTGGCGAAACCGTACTGTCGCGCTTCCGCGCAGAGGCGTTCGATATCGCCCTGGCTGGCCTCGGGCTTGAGCAGGGTGTGATCGATCAGGCTCGCCACGCCGTGCGGGTAGGCGTTGGGGTCGGCGCGCAGGCCGAAGCGGTCGACGCCGGCCAGCGCGAAGTGCGACATCCGGTCGGGGCAGCAGCCGTCGACCACGTTGTGGCAGGCGCAGGCCTCGAAGGCAAGGGCGCCTGGACGGGCGTCGAGGGCGGCGAGAACGGCGCGGACCACCGTCTCGACGAGGGCCTGCTGCGAATGGGCCACTTTTGTTTTCCTCCTCAGTTTCTTTCGAGCGCCACGATTTTCGCGACCCTGCGCTTGTGCCGGTCTTCGACACACCGGGAGGATACAAAGAGATTGACCAGGGCGAGAGCCCGGTTGACGTCGACGAGTTTCGCGCCGAGCGTCATCACGTTGGCGTCGTTGTGCTCGCGGGCGTTTTTCGCCGCGGCTTCGTCGTTGCACATCGCGGCCCGCACGCCCCGGATCTTGTTCGCGGCCATGGCCGAGCCGATTCCCGCCGCGTCGATCATGATTCCGAAATCGCACTGCGAAGAGGCCACGAGCCGGCCCACCGCGGCGGCGAAGTCGGGGTAGTCGACGGCCTCCGCGCTGTGGGCCCCGGTATCGCGCACCGTGAAGTTCGCTTCGAGCTGGGTCTTGAGCGCCTCTTTCAGGGCGAAACCTCCGTGATCCGAGCCAAGAGCCAGACAAAGTCGGGCGGTGGCGTCGCTCTCGATGATCCGGACACCACGGCTCAATGCCATTTCGCGCGCCCAGTCGGTGACGATCGTGCCCGGCTTCACCCGCAGTTCGCCTCCCCGTCCCGCGTTGGCCACGTCCTCGGCGGTGACGATCTCGAAGGCCAAGGCCCTACCCCTTGTCGGCCATGATGGCCTGGACCGTGGAGAGCGCCCGTTCCTTCTGGAACTTCTTCAGGACTTCACGCACGCCGGGATGGGTTTTGGTGATCTCGTCGAGGGAGGCGCGAGTGAGTTCGAGACAGTCGCAGTCGACCGCGGCGGTCAGCGTCGCGGTGCGCGGCTTGCCGGTGAGGACCGAAATCTCGCCGAAGAAATCGCCCTCTTCGAATTCCTGGACTTTGAGCGATTTCCCCTTCGGGGTCTTCACGTAGGCCTTCACCTTGCCGGAGGTGAGGATGAACATCGAATCGCCGGCGGCCCCTTCGGCGACGATCACGTCGCCGGCTTCGAACGAGACGAGTTCGAGGCCCCGCATCACCGCGAGCAGCTCTTCGGGAGAGAAGCCGTCGAAGAGCGGGGTGGAAAGACCCTGCGCCTTGGGAGCCTCCTCCTCGGCCTCGGCGGGAATCTCAGCGGGGGCTTCGGGCTCGACCGCGAAGGAATCGTCGAACTCGGCCACCAGATCGGAGGCAGGAGCGGGGACGGACGCCGGGGGAGGAAGCTCGGGCTCCGGCGTGAAGGCGGCCTCGGCCGACAGCGCCTCGAATCCGAGATCGGGCTCGGCGAGGGGCGGCGCGTCGACCGGGTCAGGTGTGGACACGCCCAGTTGAATCTCGCTCGATGAGTCGATCTCCTCGAATCCAAACGACATACCCGAGGGCGACGTCGGGGGGAGATTCGCGGGTTTGGGAACCGACATCGTGCGGCGGCTCTTGTCCTGGATCAGCTTCGCGAGGCGATCCTCGACGTCGCGACGGCCGGGCTCGATCTTCTCGATGCGTTTGAGAATCGCGATGGCCTTGGCCGCGAAACCGTCGCTCGCCTCCTGGTCGGCGAGGGTCAAGAGCACCGGAATAGCCTCCCGGTCCCGGCCGGCCATGACGTAGACGTCGGCGAGCTGCAGGCGCAGACGCCGGTCGTGGGGCTTCGCCTGCGTCTGTCCCCGTAGGGCCTCGATGGCCTTGGGGAAGTTCTTCTTAGCGATGAGATCCTGGACCTGGGAGGACATTCTTTACCTGTGCTCTTGTGTTGAAAGACGGGGATGTGCCGTCTTTGCGCGATGTTAGCATCGCAGAACTTTCCCTCTTTCCTGTTTTCTCCTCCCGCACGGCGCTCTCGCGACGTGGCGTCCTTGAACCTCGGGACAATAGGTCTTCATGGCTGGAATCACCACACTGATCGACGACTTGAACCACGCCTTCGCCGGACCGATCGGCCGGGCGAGCGATCTCGTCTTTGGTCCCTGGACCATCGCGTTGCTCTTCGCGGTGGGTCTCTTCCTCACGATCCGCCTCGGTTTCGTCCAGTTCCGATTCTTCGGCGCCGCCCTCAAGGCGTTTTTCGGCATCGACGAAGCGAAGGCGAAAGGCGCCCTCTCGCCCTTCCAGACGTTCATGACCGCGCTCGGGGCCACCATCGGCACGGGCAACATCGCGGGGGTCGCGACCGCGATCGTGACCGGCGGTCCGGGCGCGCTCTTCTGGATCTGGATGTGGGGCCTTCTCGCGATGGCGGTCAAGTTCACCGAGGCCGTGCTTGGCGTGTACTACCGTCGTGCCGGCGAAGGCGGTCTTCTCGCCGGACCGATGATCTACCTCGCCGATGGTCTGAAGATGCCACGGATGGGATGGCTCTACGCTTTCGTCGCGGGGGTCGCGGCTCTCACCACGACGCCGTTCACGCAGCCGAACTCGATCGCCGACGTGATGAACTCCCAGTGGGGTGTGCCGAAGATCGCGACCGGCATTCTGCTCGCGATCCTGTGCCTCGTCACGATCATCGGGGGCGTCAAGACAATCGGCCGCGCGCTCGAGAAGGCGGCGCCTCTCAAGGTCATCCTGTACCTCACCGGCGGGGCGATTGTGCTTGTCTCCCACGCCGGCGAGCTGCCGAAAGCCTTCTCGATGATTTTGAACGGCGCTTTCGGGCTGGACGCCGCGCTCGGTGGAACCGCGGGCGCTGGGATCATGCTCGCGATGCGCTACGGGATCGCGCGCGGCATCTACGCGAACGAGGCCGGATACGGCACCGCGGGCGTGGTCTACGGCGCCGCCCGCAGCAAGGACCCCTTCCACCAGGGTCTCAACGCGATCATGGAGGTTTTCATCGTGTCCTTCGTGACCAGTTCGATCAGCGCGTTGTCCATCATCGTCACCGGGGTGTGGAAAGCCGGCCCCACCGGTGCCGCCGCGGTGGCGAGCGCTTTCGAATCGACCATGCCCGGCATCGGCGGGTCGCTCGTGGCGGTCTGCGTCTTTCTCTTCGGCTACACGTCCCTCACCGGCTGGTCGTACTACGGAGAACAGTCGCTCGAGTACATCTTCGGACGGAAGGTCGTGATGCCGTACCGCTGGATCTACTGCGGGCTCGTGGTGTTCGGGGCCACGAGCCGCGTCGACCTGGTGTGGAACTGGGGCGACCTCATGAACAGTCTGCAGATCTTCCCGAACGTCGTCGGGATCATCGGGCTTTCCGGAGTGGCGGCGAAGATCCTCAAAGACCGGATCAGGACATGAGGACAAAGTCGGAGTCGTGGATCGGCGCTTCCGCCGAAGCGCTCGCGCGCGAGTTCAAGACGCCTCTCTACGTCTATTCGAG
Source organism: uncultured Acidobacteriota bacterium (assembly GCA_964396875.1). Taxonomy (GTDB): domain Bacteria; phylum Acidobacteriota; class Vicinamibacteria; order Fen-336; family JAGNNV01; genus JAGNNV01. Next base: position 18,126 of record CAYNHK010000029.1, read on the forward strand.
GGAGCGGATCGAGGCGGCCTATGGAGCCTACGAGCAGGCCTTCGCCTCCGTCCCGCACCGGATCTGCTACGCCCTCAAGGCGAACCCTTCGGTCGAACTGCTGAAGATCTTCGTGGCGCGCGGCGCGGGCGCCGACATCGTTTCGGGCGGCGAACTTCGGCAGGCGCTGCGGGCCGGATTCAAGCCGGACGACATCGTCTTCTCGGGAGTGGGGAAGACGGACGAAGAACTCGCCTTTGGTCTCGAGACCGGGATCGGGGAGTTCAACGTCGAGAGTGAATCCGAACTGCGTCGCCTCTCCGCCCTCTGCGCGTCCCGGGGCACTCGCGCCTTCGTGACGCTTCGCGTCAATCCGAACGTCGACCCGAAATCGCACCCGTACATCTCGACCGGCCTTCGTGAGAACAAGTTCGGGGTGGCGATCGAGGATGCCGCACGGCTCCTCCGCGCGGCGAGGACGCTCCCCGGCATCGAGGTCTCCGGCGTTCAGTGCCACATCGGCTCTCAGCTGCGTGACCTCGGGCCGGCCTCCGAGGCGGTGCGGGCCATCGCCTCGCTCTCGAGGACGCTGCTCTCCGAGGGTTTCCCATTGCGCACCATCGACATGGGCGGCGGCCTCGGCGTCGACTACGACGGCGCGGGCGCGCCAACGCCTCAGGACCTCGCAGCGCTCGTCCTGCTTCACATCAAGGATCTCGGCCTCAAGCTGCTTCTCGAACCCGGCCGGTCGCTGATCGCGGCCGCGGGCGCGCTTCTCACGCGGGTGGTCGCGGTGAAGTCGAACGGCGAGCGCCGCTTCTTCATCACCGATGCGGGCATGAACGATCTTCTGCGGCCCTCCCTCTATTCCGCGTATCACGAGATCGTGAACCTCTCGGCGGCCGAGAACGCGCCGGTCGTCACCGCCGACATCGTCGGACCGGTTTGCGAGAGCGGAGACTTCTTCGCCAAGGAGCGTCCGATCCGCGACGCCGCGGAAGGCGACCTCTTCGCCATTCTCGATGCCGGCGCGTACAGCTTTTCGATGGCTTCGAACTACAACTTCCGTCCTCGGGCCGCCGAAGTGCTGCTCGAGGGCACAACGCCGCGGCTGATCCGGCGGCGGGAGACCTTCGAAGACCTCATCGCCTGCGAAACGTAACGGACCATGGCAGCCCGTCCGCGCGCGGCGTTGATCTACAACCCGAATGCGGGCCGAAGGCGGCATGGGCGGATGATCGACGGAATCACATCGGCGCTGGGGACGGCCTACGAGGTCTCGGCCTCGCCGACGCGCGGCCCGCGCGATGCCATCACGCTGGCGCGCGAAGCCGCTTCCCGTGGAGACGCTGCGGTTTTCGCATGGGGCGGTGATGGAACGATCCGCGAGGTGGCGGAGGGCATCCTCGGCTCCCCGACGATGCTCGGCGTTCTCCCCGGTGGCACGTTCAACGTGGTCGCCCTCGCGATAGGCCTGCCCCGGAATCCGGTGGAAGCGGCGCGAGCGCTCGCGCATGCGACGCCGAGCGCCCGGGACGTGGGCCTCATCGCGTCCACCCCCTTCCTGATGCAGGCGACCGCGGGACTTGACGGCTTCCTCATGCACCGGCTTCGCGCCGACCTCAAAGCCCGGATCGGCAAGGCGGGTGTCGTGATCGACGGGCTACAGGCCTTTGCGAAGTATCGGTTCCAGACGTTCGACGTCGAGGTCGATGGTGAAGCGCACCGCGTGACCGGCGCGGCCTTCGTCAACATGACCGAATACGCCGGCTCGTTTCGCTATGTGCCCGGCGCGCGTTGGGACGACGGCATCGGCCACGTCGTCCTCTTCAAGGGGCGCTCCCACCTCCAGGCCCTGATGTTCGCCGCCGGTATCGCCCTCGGCCGGCATCACCTTCGCCCCGATGTTCTGATCAAAGAGGCCCGGCGTATGACGATCCGCCCCCAGGAGGGCCTGCACCTCCAGACCGACGGAGATCCCTGGAAGGGAGCGCTCCCCGCGACCTGCCAACTCTCGCCGCAGCGGATCCAGGTTCTGATCCCGGCCGGAAAATGAAAGGGCAGCCGTGAGGCTGCCCTTTGGGACTCGTGCGGAGTTGAGTCTTACCGGACGGAGATAAGGCCGTTGCCGCCGGAGAGACCGGCTTCCTGCACACGCTGGAAGTCGACCAGGCTCTTGTTGTAGTCGGCGATGGCGCGGATCTCCGCGACCTCGGCGAGAGCGAGATCGCGCTGCGCCTGGGTCACCAGGAAGTTCGTGGACATGCCCGCCGCGAACTTCTTCTCTTCGGCGTCGAGACGACGCTGCTGGAGGGTCCGCGCGGCCTGGGTGGTCGCCACGCGCTTGAAGTTCGTTTCCACCGAGCGGGACGCGGTGCGCACCTCGCTCGCGATCTGAAGCTCGGAGCGGCGAATCACCGAGCGGTACTGCTCGAGCGCCAGCTCGCCGCGGGCCGCCGCGTTCTTGCCGACGCGGTTGAAGATCGGGTAGCTGAAGTTGACGCCCACGTTCCAGGTCGGGAAGTCGCGGCCCACCACTTCGGACAGCGCATCGCCGTAGCCGCCGGTCAGGGGGGTGGCGAGAGGCGCGCCGGACTGCAGGTCGCGCAGCTGCGTGCCTCCGGCGCCGACGGTTCCATAGTTGGCGAAGAGGTCGAGCGAAGGCTTGCGCCCCTGCTTGGCCAGGGACACCTGGTCTTCGAGGTTCTGCATGTTCTTCTGGAGAACCTGATAGTCGATCCGCTTCTCGAGGGCGGTATTGATCGCGGCATCGGCGTCGACGGGGACCGCCTGAGCGGTGGGCCGGTCGGTGGCGACGATCGTCGTCTTCCAGGCCTCGGGATCGTTCTTCGGAAGGATGGCGCGCTTGATCGCGTCCTGGGCTTCGGCGAGCGCATTCTCGGCGATGACCACGCCCTCTTCGCGAGTCGCGACTTCCGATTCGGCGGCGACCACGTCGAGAGGAGCCAGGGTACCGACGTTGACCTTGATCTGATTCTCGTTCAGGAACTTCTGAGCGAGAGAGAGACTCTTGCGCTGAGCGCTGAGGTTCTCCACCGCGTAGATGAGGTCGTAGTAGAGCTTGCGGACGTTGGCGAGGGTCGACACCACGATGGAACGGAACTGAAGGTCGGTGATCTCCTTGTTGCGCTTGGTCACCTTGAGGTTCAGGCGGTTCTGGTCGATGGAGCGGTTTCGCAGGAGAGGCTGGGTGAAGTTGGCGTTGAACGATGAGTTGTAGGTCGGGTTGAATGTGGTGAGGAGGCTGTTCGTGCTCGCCCGGTTGTTGTTGAAGTCCACCCGGAACGCGCCGCCGGTCTGGATCGCCTTGCTCGCGCCGAAGTTGTACACGATGCTGTCGCTGTCGACCGTCGCGCCACCCGACAGGGTGTTCGTGGCCTTGCTGGTGCGGGACTGCTTCTCCACTCTCGAGAAGACCACCGGGTCGTAGACCGACTTGGCGTCGCTGATGTTGAGGTCGGCGCCTTCAGGCGTGAACTTCTCGACCGCGAGATCGGCGTTGTTCTCGAGTGCCCGCTGGACCGCTTCATCGGCGGTGAGCGCCAGGACCGGCCCGCTCGGCACGATCACTGGAGACGGCGTCGGAGCCGGGGTCGGGTCCTGGGTGGGAGCCGGGGCGCCTGCGGCAAGGGCAAGGGCGAGAGTTAATGCGGTGGGGAACATCGACTTTTTTGAGCCTCCAATATTTCCGAAAGGGCCGCTGGTGACGAAGCCATCCGCCCAAACCGAAGAGGGCGGATTATAGAGGGCTGGCCCGAATCGGGCCTTCCGCTCATCTCACTAGACGTCAGATCCCTTATGAAAGATCCGCGCCGTTCAATAAAAGCCCAAAAAACGTCCGCCGAAGTCGTTCTTCTTCAGAATCTTGCCGAAAAACGAAGGGCCGCCTCGTGGGAGGCGGCCCATTTCAGGAACTGTCCAGAAGCGGACGGATCCGGCTAGAAGCGAACGCGTGCGCCGAGCTGGGCCCGGTACCGCGAGCGGATGTTGTCGCGGTCGTACTTGATGTACGTCGGCAGGTTGATCGTGGCCAGGTTGTAGGTCATCCGGCCATCCGCCCCGATGGTGATCGGAATGGCGCCGAGGTCGCCGAATGTCGCGAAGTCGACGGTGCCCCATTCCTTGTTGAGGACATTCAGGAAGTTCTGCACGTCGGCGCGCAGCTCGATCCGTCGCCCGCTCACGTTGAAGCCCAGAGAGGTGGCCAAATCGAGGGTGTTGGTCCATGGACCCCAGCCGGAGTGCTTGTCGATGATCTTCCCGCGCTGCTTCGAGAGGACGGGGTCGTTCTCGATGTAGGCGTTGAGCTGATCCCACGTGCCGTTGATGACGCCGACTTGACCCTGGTTCGCAGGAACGAAGAACAGGTCGTTTGTGGTTCGACCGTCGCCGTTGAAGTCGCTCGGGATGGTGAAGTGATACGGGCGGCCGGAGGCGCCGTCGTAGTAGGCCGAGACCAGGAAGTCCATGCTCTTTCCGACCATCCACCGCCGCGATGCGGCAAGCTGGATGCGGTGCCCGGCCGCGAAACGCGAGCGCATGAGATCGACGTTGTTCGGATCACCCTTGGTGTAGGCGTTTCCCCAGTTCGAGGCGGCCTGCGAGGAAGTGCCGTCGTTCACAGTGTAGGAGTCGCCGTAGGCGTAGCCGACCAGCGCCGACCAGTTGCCCCGGAAGGGACGCTCGACACGGGCGCTGAAGTTGTAGGCGTAGCCCTTGTCGGTGTCGGTGAGGAGGATCAGGTCGGAGAAGGCGGTGTTGACGCGGGTGAACATCGGTCGTCCGTCCGGTCGCACGGCGCCGCTGGCCCGGAAGTTGAGGTTCTGGTACGCGATGTCCTTGAGGGTCTTCGAGTACATGCCTTCCACCGAAGCCACCAGACCGCCGAAGCCGAGTTCGCGGTCATAAGCGAGGCTCGTGCGGAAACTCTGCGGATACTTGTAGTCGGGATCGACGAAGTCGACCTCGTTCGTGAAAGCGTTGCCCGACGCGCCCGTGACCACCTTGGGCTGCGCCTGCGGATTGGCCACGAAGGGAATCCGGTTGTTCGCGTTGAAGCCGGCGCCGATGCGGGTGAACTCGATGCCGGTGTTGCCGTACTGGTTCGACAGCCAGACGTAGGGGGTGCGGCCGGCGAAGATTCCGGCCATGCCCCGGAGCTGCTGCTTGCCCGCGCCGCCGATGTCGTAGTTGAAGCCGAAGCGCGGCGAGATCATGGTCGAACTCGGGGTCACGTCGGTCCCGAAACCGAAGGCCGCCTTGGCCGCCGGATTCGCGGTGGGCTTGTCGGGGAACATCGGGGCGTCGATGCGGATGCCGAAGGTCAGGGTCACCCGGGGCGTGGCCCGGTAGATGTCACCCACGTAGAAGCCGATCTGGTTGACCTTGAACTTCGCCGACTGCTTCGGGTCGGAGGTCGCGGAGAAGCTGTGGTCGTACTGCTGCGCGAGACCGGCCTCGAAGTTCGCGACGGAGCTGAAGCGGTAGGAACCGAAGGCATCGCGGATGAACAGATTCCGGAACTTGAAGAACTCGTTGTGGGTTCCGATCGTGATGAGGTGCTTGCCCTTGGGCAGGGTGAAGTCGTTGGTCAACTCGATCACGTCCTGGTCGAGTTCGTTCGCGGTCGAGAACGTCTCCCGGCCGAAAACCACGCTGGTTGTGGCGTCGAGGTCGACGCGCGTGGCGGGGAAGTCCGAAACGCCGTTGCGCCGGTCGCGGACCGTGGTGTACGCAATGCGTAGTTCGTTCACGCCGGTGCCGAAGGTCGAGTTCAACTGGGCGACCGAGGAATTCGTCTTGCTCTCGATCTGATAGAAGGCGTCGGGGAACCGGTACTGGGCGTTCGTGACCGTGCCGATGTCGTTCGTGCCCTTCACGAAGTTGTGGCGGAAAGTGAGCCGGTGACGGTCGTTCAAAAGGACGTCGATCTTCCCGATGAACTTGTCGCTCGGGATCTCGCGGATGAACTCGGTGGTGCCGCCGGGATTCAGACCGTAGCGAGACTGCGCGATCGAGAGGACCTGCGCGACTCCCGCCTGGCGGGCCGCGCTCGACGCCCAGTTCGTGCCGCTCGAACCGTCAGCGGAGAATCCGGAGGGCTGCTTGCGGCGGCCGATGTCGGCATTCACGAAGAAGAAGGCCTTGTTCTTGACGATCGGGCCGCCGAGGTTGGCGCCGAACTGCTTGTCGGAGAACTCCGAGAGCTTACGCACGTCGTCCGCGGGGCAGGTTCCAGCCGCGGGGCACGGCCCCGGGCCGGCGAGGTCGCGGTTGCGGAAGAAGTAGAAGGCGGTGCCTTTGAAGCTGTTCGTGCCGCTCTTAGTGACGGCGTTGATGCCGCCGCCCGCGAAACCGCCCTGGCGGACGTCGGCCGGGGAGATGACGAGCTGGAGTTCCTGGACCGCGTCGAGGCTGATGGGCTGGGTTTCAGTCTGACCACCCGGAGTGCCGGAGTCGGCGAGGCCAAAGAGGTCGTTGTTGACCGCGCCGTCGATCTGCACGTTGTTGTACTTGCTGTTCCGGCCCGCGACGGTGAGGGCGTTCGAACTCGACCCATCGCCGGCTCCCGAAGAGACGAAGTAAGGAGAGAGGCGAGCGAAGTCCTCGAGGCCGCGCGCGACCGTGGGCATAGACTCGATGGTGCCCTGCGAGACGTTCGACGCCGCGCCGCTAGCGGTGGGCGAGATGATGGAACGCTCGGCCACGACCTCGACGTTCTCGGTCATGGTCTGGATGACCACTCGGAAGGGGACGTTGGCGCTTTCACCGAGGGGTACCACGACCCCCGTCTTCTTCGCATCGCGGAAGCCGGGCATGCTCACGGTGACCGAGTAGGGCCCGCCCGCGCGGATGTTCAGAATCGAGTAGCGGCCGTCGGTGCCGGTGACTGCGGACGATCGCGCCCCGGTTTCCTCGTGTACGGCGGTGACGGTAGCCCCTGGAAGGGTGCCCCCGGATTCATCGACCACGGCGCCGGTAATGGCGCCCGTCGTGACCTGCGCGGCCGCGAGGCCACCGATGCTCAGCAGAAGGGCCATGGCGAGAGCCACCCTCCGCCAATTTCTGAAAATGTTCTTCATAAATTCCCCTTGGTTGATGGCGTTCGGCGTTCGATTAGACGTTCGAAGCGTCACCGCGACAGCCAAGGAGGGTTGGCTGGCTCATCCGGGGCAAAACCCTCGGGAGTTTGACGCGGCGCGGGCTTGGATCGTATGGCCGACTTTAAGCCTGAACCGCGGCTCCCACAAAGCCAAATCCGGGTTAAGTGGCGGTGTGGAGGACAAAGAAGGCCGGACGATTTCTCGTCCGGCCGCTGCGTCGCTCGAGCTTTTTCAGCTAGTTGAAGCTGTACTTCAGCGTGATCTGCAGCCGATACACATCAGCGACTACTGCGCTGGGCTCGAACGTCTTGGTCATGAGCGCACCGTTGAACTGACGCAGCGTGTACTGGGGAGCGCCCGATGCGCTGACCGGGCCGCCCTGGGCCGCCGAGGCCGGGATCAGAGGCTGGTTGCTCACCATGCGCTTGCCCACGCCCCAGTCGCTGTTGAGGAGGTTCATGAAGTTGACCACGTCGGCCCGGACTTCGAGACCGTGGCGCTTGCCCCCGAGGTTCTTGAACAGCTCCTGCGTGAGGCTCACGTCCATACGATAGACGAGGGGGAAGAAGATGCCGTTGCGCTCGGCGTACTTCCCGCGGTTCTTACTGAGGTACGGATCCTGACTGATGTAGGCGTCCCACGCTTGAGCCTGCTCGGCCGCGGTGAACGTTCGGCCGCTCGCCGTGTAGGGCACGAAGTTCATCTCCGACGTGCTGCTGTGGATGTAGAGAAGGTCGTTGCTCGTGCCGCCGTCATTGTTGATGTCGCCGCCGAACACGTAGCTTTGATTCGGCGTGAAACCGCTGAACTGGTTGCCCTCTAGAAAGAACGCAGCCGTGGTCTTGCCGAGCTTGAAGTACTCCTTGCTGAGCGAACCTGCGGCGAAGAACCGTTTGCCCGGCGAATTTGTGGAGAAACCAAGGCCCGGGTTATTGCCGTCTCCGGCATGCTGGTTGTTGTTCCAGGAACCGAACGCGATCGAGCCCGGGTCCACGGTGTTCTTGGACTCGCCATAGCTGTAAGCGGCCTTGAGGAAGCCGGTCTTGAATCGCTTCTCGAGGGCCACGGAGGCGTGCCAGTACCTCCCCACGTCCTGGTTCTTCATGACCACCGCGGACGAGACGTTGGAGTTGATCCGGTTGACCGCGGTCGAGGTGAAGCGGGGCCGGCTGTCCGCGCCGGTGAAGCGGGAGTTGAACGCGGCCATGTTGGCGTTGATGTAGTAGATGCCGTTGATGTCGCGGCTGTAGATGAACTCGGCGGTCCCGATCATGTTCCAGGGGAGTCTTCGGTCGACCGCGATGTTCGACCGCCACTGCTGCGGGAACTTGAAGTCGGCATTGGTCAGGGCCAGTTCGTAACTCGCGGCCGGCGCGCCGGTGACCGCGGTCGGTTTGTAGCGGTCCGGACTCGGGTTGAAGGGCCGGGCGGTGGTGTTGTTGAGCTGCTCGAAGCCGGTGAGCACGCCGGTGTTGCCGACCTGATTCGAGATCCAGACATAGAGCGGGGGGCCGGAGAAAAGACCGGTGCCGCCGCGCACCTGGGTGGTCGCGTCGCCGCTGGCATCCCAGTTGAAGCCCACGCGAGGCGAGATCTGCACGGCGGAGTCGGGCAGCTTCTTGCTCTCGTACTTCACGGGCTGACCGTTCTCGTCACGGAAGGTCAAGGCATCGGCCGCCGCGTTCTGGAAGCCGGTGTCGCCGAAGGAGGGCCGGTCGAAGCGGACGCCCGCCGTCACTTTCAGGTTCTTGTTGACCTGCCACTCGTCCTGCGCGTAGATGCCGGCGTACCAGACTTCGAGGGGCTGCGTCGGCTTCTCGAGACCGGGGATGTTGTTGTAGCGGACCTGGAAACGGGCCAGGGTCACCGGCGACGTGGTGCGGTTAGGGTTCGCGAGGAAACCGCGCGCGTCGGTGTAGAAGTCGGCGAGGGAGTTGTAGACATAAGCACTCTGTGCGCCGGGGAAGAACACGTTCTCCGACTCATAGCGCTCCGCGGTCACGCCGAACGTGAACGAGTGGTTGTTCCGGTGCATCGTGAAGTTGTTCTGCACCTGGAAGTTTTTGTAGCGCAGCTCGTTGTTCGGGGTGAAGGGCTCGAAGCCGAACGTGGTGTAAACGGTGTTCGCGTCGAGGATGTCGACCATGGGGAAGAAGGTCCCGCGCGAATCGCGGCTCTCGTCAGACTTCGAATAGCCCACGATGAGGTTGTTGGCCTTGTTCGTTCCGATGATCGAGTTCCACTCGGCGACGCCGGAGCGGATGTTCTCGAGGATCATGTAGTTCGAATTCTGGAAGTTGAGGCCGGTCGAGCGGGTGCGGCGGTTGCCGAAGCCGAGCGACGAGGAGTCGGACAGGAGAACGTCCGTGTTCGAGTCGAGGTGGGTGTAGCGAACGGAGAACTTGTTCCGGTCGTTCAGGTTGTAGTCGAGCTTGCCGAGGTAGCGCCGCGAAGGCGTCTCGTGGGCGTAATCCTGGTAGGGGCCGGTCTCGTAGTTGAAGCTCGACTTCAGGAAGGAACTCAAAGCGTCAAGGTCGGACGCGAGCACGCGGGTCACGTTGCCCGAGACCTGCTCGCCGCCGCGATTCGCGCGCCAGGTGGTTCCCGGCTGCGACAGCGTATCGTCCTCCGCGCTCAGGAAGAAGAAGAGCTTGTTCTTGTAGACGGGGCCGGAGAGCCACCCGCCGTACTTCTTGAAGTCGAAGGTTCCGGAGTTGATGGTGGCGGTCCCCGCCTTGGTTCCGACCATGCCCTGGTCGCGGAACCAGTAGTAGAGGGACCCGGCGAAGGAGTTCGTGCCGCTGCGCGTGATGGTGTTGACGCCCGCGCCGATGAAGTGACCCTGGCGCACATCGTAGGGTGCCACGTTCACCTGAATTTGCTCGATGGCCGCCATCGCGATGGGGGCCACGTTGGTCCGGTCGCCGGGAGAGGTGCCGAGACCGAACGAGTTGTTGAAGTAGGAGCCGTCGACCGTGATGTTGTTGAGGCGGTTGTCCTGTCCCGCGAAGGAGAGGCCGCCGCTCGACTGGGGCGAAAGGCGCGCGAAGCCCTCAATGCGGTCCGTGATGGTGGGCAGAGTGGCGATCACTTCGCGGCTCACCGCGGTGGCGGCGCCCGTGCGCTGCGAGCTGAACACCGGGTCGGACTCGGCGGTGACCGTGACCTCTTCCGTGAGGGCCTGGGTCTTGAGGGAGAGCTTGAGGTCGGTGGCGACGCCGAGGTTGACGAAGACGCCCGTGGTCACCCTCGTCTGAAATCCGCTCATCGCGGCGGTGACGCTGTAGGGGCCGCCCACGCGCATGCCGGGGAGAGTGAAGCCTCCGTCGCCGCGGGAGACTCCTTCGTAGCGTGTGCCCGAAGGGACGTGGACCGCGGTGATGATCGCTCCGGGAAGCACGCCCCCGGTTTCATCGGCCACCGTTCCGGCGATCGAGCCGGTGGTGACCTGGGCGTAGGTGACGCCGGTAAAGCTCGCCACGAGGGCAAGCGCCATGGCGAAAGATCGCCACATTCTGGTGATGGGTTTCATTTATTGAATTCCTCTTTTTGCGATTCTGTGGGGCTCTAGTCCGGTGAAACCGCGGAACGGAACCTATTGGAGCCTCGAGTCGAGGCTCCACAATATCTAGTGGTGGCGGTCAAGATTTTGTTCACTCTAGCCCGTCCGGGTATGCGCGGTCAAAGGCAAATGTTTGTTAAGGTCCGCCCCGCGCTGACTCCTCTTCATAACGGCCCTCCAACCCCTCCTCGATCGGACCTGAAAAACACC